>JAEDIH010000036.1 GCA_016292575.1 Clostridiaceae bacterium
CTGCCCGGTTGGTTTTTTACTTCTTAGAGGCTTCGCTTAGTGCGACAGCCCCTTTATTGTTAGAAATTTTATTAAAAGATGATTCTTAAAATTGTTCTGAAAAAATGCTGATATAATTCACGGCAGAAACGGTAAAAGAGCAACATAAAAGCCACCTCCTTCTCTTTTCTACATTCAGTATACATCATAGCCAAAAAAAGTCAACACTTATTTAAAAAAATATTAACAATATTAAAAAAGCCCTTATACTTTCAGCCAAAAAAAGAAAGCTACGAAGCGTTGCCAACATGAAAACGAGCGTTTTTTGCCTTCAGGCATTAAAAAAGCTACAATTAAGTAAGCGGCAAAAAGCCGACTTTACTTGTTTATAATTGGATTATGCAATTAACCTCAAAGACCTAATGTTCTCACTGCGTTCATAAACGTTGGTGTTTTGCACAAAAAATCATGCATATCTTTATTAGTTTTAGCTAATAAATAGAAAAGCGAAAAATCGCAGTTTTTTTTCAAAAAAAGGCTTGCATTTTGCTGAATGTTGGTGTATTATATGCTTGCAGTTGAGGCGAGTGAGAACTCACTCAACCGCCTGATAATTTTGACAGCTTCTATATCAATGTTTTCTTCGTATTTTCTCCTTTTTAAAAGCGCCCGGCTTCTCCCCGGGCGTTTTTAACTGTCTGCTCATATTCTTTTTTGTAATATATTTTTTATTGTTCCGTTTCTCTCGGTATTGACTTTTTCAGGAAATAAATGTTAAAATAATTAAGCAGTCACCTGTGCTTGTTTTCACTGCTTATCCTGACGGTGGCTGCAAAAAATCAAAAAAATCAAACGGGGAAATCATATGAAAAAAACATTGGCATTTATTCTTACATTTATTATTCTTGCCCTTTCGGCAGTGTGCGTTTCGGCTGCGGACGCCGATATCAACGGTGCAAACTGGATGAGCAGCGTTAACGGCTCGCTGCCCGTTACGGCAATCAATATGCCCGGCTCACATGACTGCGCCACACAGTACATTTATGCAAGCCTGTTTGCCCGCACGCAGTCCCTCTCCGTTTTGCAGCAGCTTTACAACGGAGTCAGGTACCTTGACGTGCGCCTGAAGGTCAGCGGCGAAAGCATCCTTGCGGTACACAGTTTTTTAAACTGCAAAAAGAGCATCGGTCTTTTCCCGGAGAATCTGACCGCAAAGGATATAGTTTCCGATTGCAGAAGCTTCCTTGAGAAAAACCCGGGCGAAACCATCCTTTTCCTTTTGAAGCAAGAGGACACAAAGGAGGACACCGAGCTTTTCAGCAAGTTCTATGACGAGCTTATTGCGCCCTGCCCCGGGCTTTGGTACCTCGAAAACAGGATTCCGAACCTTGACGAGGTCAGAGGAAAAATTGTACTGCTGCGCGTTGCCGACGCTGACTCGGCTCGCTTTGACGACAGCAACAGCGGTCTTAATTTTGAAAAATATCCCTATATTGAGTCAACCGATACTGACGATTTCCATTACTACCCCATCAGAAGCAACAGGATCGCATTTGTCGGATATATGTATGTTCAGGATTCCTACATGATTGAGGGCGCAAAGAAAACCGAAACTATTGCAAACTTTTTTGACAGCGGTCTGCTCCAATCCGATTTCAACATCTGCTGCACAAACGCACACAACAAAAAATCTCCTTACGCAAATGCAAAGGAAATCAACGCTTTCCTTTCCTCCTATGAATTCAAGGAGGGCAAAACCTACGGCATTGTTGTTATGGATTTTGTTACAAAGGAGCTTTGCGAAAGGATCTACATGACAAATTCACCTGTTATGACAAACAGCCCGAATGCCGCTGAGATTACGGAATTCAAAGGAAGCTACTCGTTCTTGGGCGAGCTTTTTGAAATAATCAGAGATTTTCTCCTTAGAATAGCGGTTTACTGAACGCCGGCACCGCAACCGCACTCAAAACAGGTTCCTTAATAATTGAACAAACCGGACTGCCCGAAAAACGGACAGCCCGGTGTTTTCTTTTGCTGTAAATTCTGTGTAAGAGACGCGGTTATTTCATCATATCATGGAAGCCGTTCTCGTCAAGAAGCACAATTCCTGCTTCCTCGAGCACCTTGGTTGCGGTGGCGTTGTCATTGACTCTGAGAATGACATACGCTTTCTTTGTGTCGCGGGAGATGAAAGCATACATATACTCAACGTCGATATGAGCATTTGCAAGAACTCTCATCGGCTTTGCAAAGCCGCCGGGAACATCGTCTATTCCGACTGCAATAACGCTTGTGACGGAAACCGTGAAGCCCGAATCCCTGAGCACCTTTTCAGTCTCGTGCGGCTTGTCAACAATAAGGCGCAGAATTCCGAAGTCGGTCGTATCGGCAATTGAAAGCGCGCGGATATCGACGCCGGCCTTTGCTATTGTTTCGGTGATCTCGGCAAGTCTGCCCGCCTTGTTTTCAACAAAGACGGAAATCTGTTTAATAAGCATCTTCTCTTTCCTCCTTAATTTTTAATAGGTTACCTCTGTTCTGTTATCAATAACACGCTTTGCCTTACCCTCCGAGCGAGCGAGACTGCCCGGCTCAAGGAGTCTGACCTTTGCGTGAACGTTGAGCGTGGACTGGAGAGCGCCTTCAATGCGCTTTTCGGTGTTTTCAAGTCCCTTAACGGTATCCGAGAACATCTCCGGAAGCATTTCAACCTGAACCTCCATCGTATCAAGATTGTTCTTTCTGTCAACGATGATGAGATAGTTTGCGGTAAGACCCAGCTCAAGCAGAACATGCTCAACCTGCGACGGGAAGACGTTGACGCCGCGGATAATGAGCATATCATCGCTGCGGCCCTTGGGCTTGCTCATTCTTACAGTGGTTCTTCCGCAGGCGCACTTTTCATGAGTGATGGAGGCAATGTCGCGCGTTCTGTACCTGATGAGCGGAAGCGCCTCCTTGCCGATGCAGGTGAAAACAAGCTCGCCGAATTCGCCGTCGGGAAGAACCTCAAGCGTATCCGGGTCAACAACTTCGGGATAGAAATAGTCCTCGCAAACATGAAGACCATCCTGACATTCGCAGTTATACGCAACTCCGGGACCTGCTATCTCCGAAAGACCGTAAATATCATACGCCTTGATATCAAGCAGTTTTTCAATCTCTTTTCTCATGTTGTCTGTCCACGGCTCGGCGCCGAAAATTCCCGCGCGCAGCTTCAGCGACTTCGGGTCAATGCCCATATCGCGGATAGTCTCGCCGATGAACATTGCATATGACGGAGTGCAGCAAAGAATATCCGACTCAAAGTCCTGAAGGATCTGTACCTGCCTTTTTGTGTTTCCGGAGGAAACGGGAATGGTTGTGGCTCCCATGTATTCCGCACCGTAATGCAGACCGAGTCCGCCGGTGAAAAGACCGTAGCCGTAGGAAACGTGAACCTTATCGTTCTTTGTTGCACCGGCAGCAACGAGCGCTCTTGCCGCTCCGTCCGACCAGGCGTCGATATCGTGCTGTGTATAGCCGACAACAGTCTGCTTTCCTGTTGTTCCCGAGGAAGCGTGGATTCTTGCAAGCTTATCCTTTTCAACGGCAAAAAGACCGAACGGATAGTTGTCTCTGAGATCCTGCTTCACGGTGAACGGAAGCTTTGTTATATCGTCGATTGAACGAATGTCCTCGGGTGAAACGCCTTTTTCGTCCAGAAGCCTTTTATAAAAAGGAACATGGTCATAGGCGTTTCTTACCATTTTGATAAGTCTTGCTGATTGAAGCGCACGCAGATAATTTCTTGAAGCGCACTCAATTTCGGGTTTGAAGATTCCCATTGTTTTTTTACACACTCCTTGCAGTCGATTTTATTCCGCGCTGTATCCGTAGGCGAACGCCCTGAGGTTCATTTCAACGGTCTTAGACGGAACGGACGTTTCTATTATCTTTGAAAAGCTCTCCCTGTCAATTCCGAGGAAGCGTACTGCGGCGCCGAGCAGAACAACGTTTGCGCACTTTGCGCTGCCTGCCTTGAGCGCAAGGTTCAACGCGTCAACCGGAATGACCTTAATATCGTTCTTGCAAAGCTTTTCGATAATATTCTCGGGATATTCGGCCCTGCCCATGATTACGGGCATGGGATCTATTCTTTGCGTGCCGGTTATAAGCACGCCGCCTTTTTTGAGATACGGCAGCCATCTTGCAGACTCAAGCTGCTCAAAGGAAAGAATGATGTCCGCCTCGCCCTTTTCAATTACCGAGGAAAAAACCTTGCTTCCGAAGCGGACATAGGTCACAACACTTCCGCCGCGCTGGCTCATTCCGTGAACCTCGCTGACCTTAACGTCATAGCCCTCTTCGGTGAAATACTTTCCCATAAGCTTTGAGGCAAGCAGCGTTCCCTGTCCGCCGACGCCGACAATGAGAATATTTTTTGTTTCCATTACTGCTCTCCTCCTTTTTCTATAGCGCCGAATTTGCAGGCCGCCGTGCAGATGCCGCAGCCAACACACTGATTTTCATCGATGAGCGCCCTTGTTTTTCCGCCGGCAGCCGTTTGCGAAAGAGCCGGACAGCCGACAGAAAGGCAGGCTTTGCAGCCAACGCACTTTTCGGTGTTGACAACAAGCGGTTTTTCGTGCTTAACTTTTTTGAGCAAGGCGCACGGACGGCGCGAAATGATGAGGGACGGTTCTTTTTTTGCAAGTTCTTCTTTAATAACCTGCTTTGTTTCGGCAACATTAAACGGATCGACAACGCGAACGGAGTTGATTCCGATTGCGTGCGCGAGTGCTTCAAGATTGACCGCAACGGTCGGATCGTTTCTGATAGTCAGTCCGTTTGCCGGGTTGTTCTGGTGACCCGTCATGCCCGTTATGGAGTTATCAAGAACGATAACGGTTGAAATGCCCTTGTTATACGCAATGTCAATAAGTCCGGTGATTCCGGAATGAATGAAGGTCGAATCTCCGATAACGGCAACGCTCTTCGCCGCCTGCGCTTCACCTCTTGCAGTGTTGAAGCCGTGCAGCGCACTGACGGACGCGCCCATGCAGACGCAGGAGTCCATCATTGAAAGCGGAGCCTGTGCGCCGAGCGTATAGCAGCCGATATCTCCGCTGACATATAGATGAAGTCCCCTGAGCGCATAGTAAAGTCCCCTGTGCGGACAGCCGGCGCAAAGTACCGGCGGACGCGGCGGAATTTCATCGGGGAAAGCAAGCGCATCGGGTTCTTCGCCGAGCAAGGCTTTTTTAATTGTTGCCTGCGAAAATTCTCCGAGCGGCGAAAAAATGCTCTTACCCTCAACCCGGACGCCGATGGCTTTGCAATGATTTTCGATTATCGGATCAAGCTCCTCGATAACAACAAGCCTTTCAACATTCTTTGCAAACTCCTTAATAAGCTCAACCGGAAGCGGATTAACCATTCCGAGCTTCAAAAAGCTTGCCTTTTCGCCGAGAGCTTCCCTTGCATAAGTATATGATGTTCCGGCGCTGATAACGCCGAGCTTTCTGTCGAAATATTCTACGGTATTTACACCGAGCTTTACGGCCTCGGTGTCCGCCCACTCGGTGAGCGCCTTTGTCCTCTGCTCAACTCTGACGTGAGCACCCTTTGCCATTGCCGGCATCATGACGTTTTTCATCACGTCTTTTTTGTATTCTTTCAGCTGTCTTTCCTCACGGGGGGAAAGAGCGACAAGCGAGCGTGAATGGGAAACCCTTGTTGAAAGACGCAGCAGAAACGGCGAATCATATTTTTCCGAAAGCTCAAAGGCAAGCTTTGCAAAGGAAAGACATTCGCTGCTGTCGGACGGCTCAAGCATCGGTGTTTTGGACGCTATTGCGTGGTGGCGCGAGTCCTGCTCGTTTTGCGAGGAGTGCATTCCGGGGTCATCGGCAACGGCGCAGACCATTCCGCCGTTCACGCCGATATATGAAGCGGTGTAGAGCGGATCGGCGGCAACATTCAGACCGACATGCTTCATTGCGCAAAAGCTCCTTGCACCACCGAGCGACGCGCCGAAAGCGGCCTCAAACGCAACCTTTTCGTTCGGCGCCCACTCGCAGTAAATCTCGTCATACTTTGCGGCAGCTTCGGTAATTTCGGTGCTCGGCGTTCCGGGATAGGCGGAAACAAAGCTCGCGCCTGCTTCAAAAAGTCCTCTGGCAACAGCCTCATTGCCAAGAAGGAGAGTTTTCTTTTCCATAGTTTTAAACCTCTTTTACTGAACCCTTTGTTATCGGTTTTACTTTGCTTCGTTTCTCAGGTCAAGAACTCGTTTTGCCTTTCCGGTGAAGCGTTCAAGAGTTTTCGGCTCAACAAGGCTGACCTTAATCTCTATTCCGAGAATGTTCTTAATTCTGTCATGAATGTTCCTGCGCAGCTTTTCAAGCTCGGAATAGATTTCAAGCAGCGAAGAGTCCGTAAGCTCCACTCTCACCTCGAGCGTATCCGAAAAGCCCTCGCGGCGGACAACAAGCTGATAGTGCGGTCCTATTGACGTAATACCTATAAGCGCACTCTCAATCTGCGACGGGAAAACATTTACTCCGCGGATTTTAAGCATATCGTCGCTTCTGCCGATGATCTTGCTCATTCTTGCGGTGGTACGTCCGCATTCGCAGGGCTCGTAGTTAATGTTCGTAATATCTCTTGTGCGGTACCTTATCATAGGTAAACCGCGCTTCGTAAGATTGGTAACAACAAGCTCGCCCGTGCTTCCGCGTTCAAGAATGTCACCGCTTTGCGAGTCGATAATTTCGCAAAGGAAGTGATCCTCGTTAATGTGAAGTCCGTTGCGTTTATAACATTCGCCGCTCATTCCGGGGCCGTTAAGCTCGCTCATTCCGTAGTTATCCGTGCAGAAAAAGCCGCCGCCCCAGCGTTCCTCAATCTGTGTGCGCATTTCCGGCGTGCAGCCCTCGGAACCCAAGAGACCGAGCTTGAGCTTGTAGCTTTCCATCGGAAATTCTTCCGCCTTTTCCCTTGCGCACTCGGCAAGATACAGGCAGTATGACGGCGTTGCAACTATTGCGTCCGTGCCGAAATCACGCATGAATTTGAGCTGCTTTTCCGTGTTTCCGGAGGAAGTCGGAACAACCGTGGCGCCAATTTTCTCAAGACCGTAATGAAGACCCAGAGCGCCGGTGAACATTCCGTAGCCGAAGCAGATCTGAACGACCGTTTCCTCGGTTGCGCCCGCCGCGGTTGCAAGGCGCGCCACCTGCTCGCTCCAGTTTTCAAGATCCTCCCGTGTATATCCGACAACAGTCGGGTTGCCGGTGGTTCCGGAGGAAGCATGGAGGCGGACAAGCTGCTTTTTCGGCACGGAGAAAAGACCGAACGGATAGTTGTCCCGAAGATCCTCCTTTGTAGTATAGGGGATATACTGAATGTCCGAAAGCTGCTTTATCCTCTCTGCGGTAATGTTATTTTTTTCAAATCTGTCATGATAGAACTTTACGTTTTTGTCGCAATAATCAATGAGTGCCTTGAGTCTTTCAAGCTGAAGTTTTTCAAGTTCGGCGCGTTTCATGCATTCCGATTCTCTGTTCCAGATTCTGTGTTCCATTTTTGAAAGGTCCTTTCCGGCGAAAAAGCCTGACTGCTGTTTCGCATAATTTTAAGCGCTTTTACGATTTAAATTATTATAGCACAAAAGCAGAAGAATGATTTACCAAAAAGAAAAATAAACATTTTTTATCACACAATGAAAGATGCAAGTAATATGTGCATCAAAGCGTATGCTGCGATTTATTCAGAGGTTCCTTAAATAAATATCCGGAAGAAAGCAACGCCCTCTCCCGGATATCCTTTAATTAACATAAATCAGCCTTCGCTGATAGCTTCAACGGGGCAGCCGTCTGCACATGCGCCGCATTCGATGCAGGAATCAGCATCAATAACATACTTTCCGTCGCCTTCGCTGATTGCGCCAACGGGGCAACCATCTGCACAAGCGCCGCAGGAAATGCAGTCACCGCTAATTACATATGCCATTGCTCTTACCTCCTTATTTTATCAGGGAGCGCAAAAGGCGTTGCTTCTCCATTCCCTGTGTTCTCTACATTGTATCATAAAAATTCAAAATATCAAGACCTTTTTCTCGCTTTTTCGATTTTTTTGTACCTTAAAAGGAAAAGATTGCTTTTCTTAGCCTTTTCTTCTGTTACTTCTTGACTATTCTAAGATTTTTTTATAGAATAACAGCGACTGATTCAATTCTGATTGGACTGATGCGTATGTGTAAAAAAATCGAAATTCTAAACGACATGGTTTTTGCCAAAGAGAACAATGAAAACGTATTCAAGCTCTTTGACTCAAACAAGCGCACAAAGTGGGTCGGCGGTCAGTTCCCCTGCTATGTTGACATAAGGCTCAAAAAGATGTTTGACATTTCCCGAGTCGTGCTCGATTGTCCTAAGGACGACGTTTGCCTGTTCTCGGTTTTTGCAAGCGAGGACGGGGTAAACTTCACCGAAGTGCTCACGCAGGAAAGCGAAAAAAACTGCGGCGGACATTACGAATTTGTCTGCTCCTTTGAGGCGTGCTCACTGCGTTTCCTTTTTAAGTACAGCCGCAAAACATCATACGCAACAGTCAGAAGCATTGAGCTTTTCGGCAAAGAAAGCAAAAACGAGCCTAAAAAAGCCGACGTGGTTTTTCCCGAGGCCTTTGAAAAAAGCGAATACAATATTGAAATAACAAAAGAGGACACCGAAAAGGAGCTTTCCGCCCTTGTTGCAAGGACTGTCGGCGAAGCATACCGCGAAAGCTTTGCTTTTTCGATTGAAAACGCGGACGGAGAATTTTTTGAGCTTTCCGATACCTCTGACGGCAAAGTCCTTATCAGGGCAAACAGCGGCTCTTCTGCCGCCGCCGGTCTTAACTACTACTATAAAAATTACTGCGGCATAAACATATCGCAGGTCGGAAGCAACACCGCAATGCCCTCCTCACTGCCGAAAATAGGCAAAGCGAAGAAGCTTACAACACCGTTTAAAATCAGATACGCCAACAACTACTGCTCGCTTTCCTACACCATGGCGTTCTTCGGCGAGGAGGAGTGGCAAAAAGAGCTTGACTACTATGCGCTCCAGGGTGTCAATGTTTTCCTTGACATCACTGCGATTGAGGAGGTCTGGCGCAGATTTCTGCTGAAGCTCGGCTATCCGCTTGAAAAAGCAATCGCCTTTCTGCCGGGTCCGGCGTACTATGCCTGGTTCTGCATGGCAAACCTTTACGGCACAGGCGCGCCTTTGCACCCGAACTACTTCAAAAGGCGTACCGACCTTGCGCGCCGCAATCACCTCTTTATGCGTAAAATGGGCATGAAGCCGGTTTTGCAGGGCTATTCCGGAATGGTTCCGCCGGACATCAAAAAATATGCTCCCGATGCCGCAATTATTCCGCAGGGACTCTGGAACGGTGCGGAACGTCCTGCAATGCTTAGGACGGACACCGCCTCCTACCTTCGCATTGCCGAGCTTTTCTATGAAAGCCAGCGCGAGGTTTACGGCGATATTTCTCCGTATTTTGCAACCGACCCGTTCCACGAAGGCGGAAAAAGCGGCAGGCTGAACATAAGAAATGTCGGTCGCTATCTCCTTGACGGTATGCTCAAAAACCGAAAAGACAGCGTCTGGATCATTCAGTCCTGGGGTGAAAACCCCTCAAGACAGCTGCTTGAGGGCGTTGCCGACAGAAAAGAACACACGCTCATACTCGATCTTTATGCGGAAAAAAGACCGCGCTGGGAGAGCTTCCTCGACAGTGAATTTATGAATTCGCCGTGGGTGTTCTGTATGCTGAACAACTTCGGCGGAAGAATGGGGCTGCACGGTCACCTTGCAACAATCGCAGCCGAGATTGCGCGCGCCGCCGGAAAAGCAAAGCATATGGCCGGCATCGGAGTAACACCCGAGGCGACTCACTCGAACCCGATAATCTTTGACCTGTTTTTTGAAGCTGCCTGGACGGACAAAGACAAGCTTGAACCCGTCGAGCTTCAAAAATGGCTTTTCGCCTACGCCGAAAGAAGATACTCAAAGTGCAGCGACAATATGCTTGAAGCGATGAAGCTGCTCAACGACACGGTGTATAATCCAAAGCTCAACGAGCACGGAGAGGGCGCTCCGGAATCGGTCATTAACGCCCGTCCGGCGCTCAGGGTCAAGTCTCCCTCCACCTGGGGCAACGGCATTGTTGCCTATGACAAAAAGACCTTTGAAAACGCCGTGAAGCTTTTCCTTGGTGAGTATGATGCCTGCAAAAACAGCGAGGGCTATCGCTTTGACGCCGTTGACCTTCTCAAGCAGCTGCTTGCAAACACCGCGCAGGAATATCAAAAAAACATGGCCCGCGCTTACGGTGAAAAGGATCTCATCGGCTTTATGAAGTGGTCAGACAAGTTCTTAAGCCTCGGCACGTTTACAGACGAGCTTCTCTCTGCCGAAAGCGAGTTCATGCTCGGAGGCTGGCTCAAAAAAGCAAAAGCCCTTGCAGAACCGTTTGATGATTTTACAAGGAAAATTTTTGAATTCAACGCCCGCGCACAGATAACAACCTGGGGCGGCTCACGGCAGATTGCGGAAGACGGAAAGCTGCGCGACTACTCAAACAAGCAGTGGTCGGGTCTCACGCGTGATTTTTACCTTAAACGCTGGGAAAGCTGGATAAGAGTTATGACCGGGCATCTCAAGGGTCAAATGATTCCCGAGCCTGATTTCTTTGATTTTGAGATAAACTGGGTCTGGCAGAGCAACGACTATCCCTTTAAGGGAAAGGAAACGGATCTTTCAAAAGCGGCAGGAAAAACCTTCTCCTCCTTTTGCGTTGACTCAGCCGAATATTAAAGTAAAAGCTATTGTCATTTTCCTGCCTTTGTAGTATAATGTATTCTCGGCGGCAGAAAGGCAGACAGCCCGAACGCCGCGCTGAATTCAGGTAACTTTCTGCAAGCGCAAAGGAGAACGGGTCGTGTTTGAGGGCATTGATTTTGACGAACGCTGCAAAAACGAGGTTTTTCGCAGCATTATGAACGGCACGCTTGCGCACGCCGTCATTCTTGAAGGGTCAAAGGACGAAACACGCCTTGCGGCGGCAAAGGAAATTGCCCGTGCCCTCGTCTGCACCGGAGACGTCAAGCCCTGCGGGGTCTGCCGCGCGTGTAGAAAGGTCGAAAGCGGAAACCATCCCGATATCTTCATTTTTCAAAAAGACGAGAGCGCAAGTGCCATCAAAGTGGACGATGTGCGTGCAATACGCGAAAAGGCGCGGCTTTTGCCCAACGACGGCACAAAAAGCGTTTTCATTATCCGCGAAGCTCAGCTTATGAATCCGCAGGCTCAGAACGCCCTGCTGAAGATTTTTGAGGAACCGGCAGAATACGTCTGCTTCATACTTACCTGCCCCTCCAGAACGGCGCTGCTTGAAACAATAACCTCGCGCGCGTGTTCGTTCCTGCTTTCGCAGGAGGAGGATTTCAAAACCGACGAGGAGAGCAAGGCTCAGGCGCTTGAAAAAGCCGCAAAGCTTGCTGACGCGCTGTGCGCCGGAAACGAATTTGATTTTTTAAAGGAAACCTCCGTCTTTATGAAGGACAAGGAGCTTTTTAAGTCTGTTTTGCCTTTTTTGATCTATATTTTCCGCGACGCTCTTGTTCCGGAAGATAAGCTGACCTCCTGCAACGAACAGGCACAGAGACTTCAAAAAAGCTTTACCCAAAAGAAGCTTATCTCTCTCATTGAGGAAACCGAAAGCCTTATTGACGCGGTTCAGAGGTCTGCGAACCATAATCTCACCGTAACGCGTCTTTGCAGCGTTTTTCACCGGATCAAAAATTCGCAGCAATCCATACAATAGTGCAAAATGCCATGAAAGGCATAGCAAGTGCAGGCTGACCGCCGCCGGAATAATTTAAGCGGCGGTTACCGAGAAAGGAATGAAACATATGATAAAAGTCACCGGCGTCCGGTTCAAGAATGTCGGAAAGGTTTATTATTTCAGCCCGAACGGTCTTGAACTCAAACCGAAGGACAAGGTTATTGTTGAAACCGCCCGCGGTCTTGAATGCGGCGAGGTCACCTTTTCAGACAGGGAGGTTGCCGACGATGAGATAAGCGGCGAGCTTAAGCCCGTTATCCGTTCCGCCACCGAAAAAGACCTCAGAACCGTTGAGGAGAACAAGGAGAAAGAAAAGGCGGCTTTTGATATCTGCCTTAAAAAAATTGCAGCGCACAACCTCAAAATGAAGCTTGTTGACGTTGAATATACGCTTGACAGGAACAAAATTCTCTTTTACTTTACCGCTGACGGCAGGGTTGATTTCCGTGAGCTTGTTAAAGACCTTGCCTCCGTTTTCAGAACAAGGATTGAGCTTCGTCAAATCGGCGTCAGGGACGAGTCCAAAATGGTGGGCGGTCTCGGCATCTGCGGACGTCCTTTTTGCTGCAACACCTTCCTCGGAGATTTTCAGCCCGTATCGGTAAAGATGGCAAAGGAGCAGAGCCTTTCGCTCAGCCCCGTGAAGATAAGCGGTACCTGCGGCAGGCTTATGTGCTGTCTCAAGTATGAGCAGGACGCATACGAGCATCTGCTCAAGGTTACGCCGAAGAACGGCGCCGTTGTTGACACCCCGGAGGGACGCGGAACCGTTGTTGACTTCAATCTTCTTACCGGAATACTCAAGGTCAGGCTCGACTCAAAGCCGGACGCAGCTCCGCTTGTTATTGACCGTAAGCAGGTCAAAACAATCAAGGATTCGCAGATTAAGGTTGACAAAAAGGAGCTTGACGCGCTCAAGGGAATTGAATAAAAAAACGCCGACACAGGAATTTCATGTGTCGGCGTTATTATCAGTAAGATTTACAAGCCAAGAAGTTCGGCCTTTTTTGAATCAAATTCCTCCTGAGTTATTATACCCATATCAAGGAGCTCTTTGAACTTTTTCACAGATTCAAATTTGTCGGTTTTATCGGTTGCTTTTTTATCTGAGATTTTTGACGATACGGCACCCTTAAATTTGTTAAATGCTCCGGAAATATTGCTCTTTGCATTCTTAACTTCATCCGTGAATTTTCCTTTGATATCAACAACATTGACATCACTTTTACCGGAATCAGCATCAATGTCAATATTTTCTGTGACATTATTTATTTCCTCAATGTCCGCATTAAATTCATCCTCGCTATAGTCAAAACATGCTTTATCAAGCGTTTTTAGCAGTCGGTTTGCCATCGGCATCATGGAAGCGAAGTTCATAGCTCCGGATATTATACCGCCAAATATCGGCAATGCCTTTGTCACTCCTTTTGTAACCGTTTCTTTTGTGACCTTGACACACAAAGCTTTTCCTATTTTTTTCAAAATCGGGAACCAAAATGTTTTCATCAACGCCTTTTGCGGAAGCCTTTTTGCCGTAGCTTTAACAAGCTGAGTGGTCAAAACACGGACACCTGACACTGCACCTGAGACTCCAAACATAACACCGCAATACATAATCAGCTGATTCCTGATTTTTTCTTCATCAACGGATCCGTTTTTCCATAAGTCCTCAGCCCCATACAAATATGACAACTCCTGCGCAAGTCGAATTGACATTCCGAAAAACTGGGTAATATCAAGCGGAACTGTTGCCGCCATTGCTGCTCCTCCGGGTAGACCGGCAGTAAACGAGGCTATTGATGATACGCTTGTTCTTTTCAGAATTAACTTTGTTGCTATCTGAAACAAATCTTCACGCGAAACGCCTGCTTCAACAGGTCCGAGATCTAATACGTCTTGAATCGGCACTTTTTCATTTTTGAATGTTTCTTCCAAAAAGCTGTTGCGATTCACCTTTACAGCCGGAAGCTTTACAGCTGTTGCGATAATGCTTTCCAAAGCATATTCCTTTGTAACCTGCTTCTGATTTTCTTTTTCCATTTATTGACACTCCTTTGTTTTTTTGTCATAACATAGTTTGCAAAATTCGCGAACACATGAGTTTATGTTTACTCAACCATTTGACGAATTAGACAATTGCATTATACACTATGTTTCCAAAAAAAATCAACCGCACAATTGACTAAAAACGACAACTGTGCGGATTTTAATAAAAGCATTTCACTCCTGCACTTCTTCCGTCCCCTCACCGAGCTTTAAAATTTCGGTCTGATTGGTGAAGAAAAGCAGCTCATCAATGTTTTTGTTCAGAATTTTTTTGCACGAAGCGCTCATAAGCGGCATCATCTTTGACTCAACCACGGTATTGATGCAGGCAAAGTCAATAAGGACTTTTATCTGGTTTTTGAAGAATTCATCGTCCTTGTCCTCAAAAAAGCTGTCGTCAACATCGCCGATTTTTACGCCGGAAAGCTCCATATCCTTTTCATAAAGCGCGCCGTTCTTTTCAAAGCACTTCTGCATGAGCGACTTCATAAGTGCGGTGTCGCCGCCCTTAAGCGCGTTCTGCAGCGAGGTAGATTTAAGCTTGAACTTGAACGAGATTTTTGTGGCCTTGATGATTGACGAAGCAAGCCTTGTAAGCTCCGGATTAATGCTTTCGGGAATGAACGGCTCGTCGTCTTTAAGATAGAATTTACTCATTTATTATTCCTCCGATGTATACTTAAAGTTATTCTATCACAACAAGGAAAAAATTTCAACAGTCAACGTTTTTTTGCCGCCCTCTGACTGTGTAAGTTTACAATTGATGTGAGACAAAAAAAGAATAGAAAAAGTGATTGAGTT
>JAEDIH010000187.1 GCA_016292575.1 Clostridiaceae bacterium
CGCGGCTTGTTCTGAGTCAGCTCGTCAAGCTCCGGATTGCGGCTGCTGAACGGTATCCTTGCATCAAGAAGCTCGGTAACGCAGTCAACAAGCGGCAGGCTCTCCTTAATGAGCCGCCTTGTTTTTGCCATATGACCGGGAAACCACTGAACCGTCTGCTTTTGTGAGTCTGCCATAATATATCACCCATATAAATTCCCATATAAATTCGACAGCGTGAAAAAAGGCACGCTGTCGTTCTGATTTTTTTTACTGCTGCGAAGCAGGGGTAAACTCCGCTTTTTCAACCTTCCATTCTTTAAGCGGATTAAATTTCAGACCCTTTCCTGTTGAAGAATTGGCGGAAAACGGCTTGAACCTGACAACGCCCATAATATAGTTTTCATCAATAAAGCCTATTTTATCGCTGCGGCTGTCGGTTGAACCCTGGCGGTTGTCGCCCATTACAAAAACGTGCCCCTCGGGAACAGTGAGCGGAAAAGACGTGCCCTCGCTGTTTAAAGTCAGATTGTTGATATACGGCTCGTCAAGAGTAACTCCGTCAACCGTAACGGCACCGGTATTGAAGTCGATGTCAACGACCTGATTTTCCGTTGCAATAATTCGCTTGACTATAGGTTCCTCAAACCAGTTGGGCTGAGTGATGATGACCACCTGACCGTACTGCGGATTTCTGTCATAGGCCGAAACAATGAGCCAGTCGCCGTCGTGGAGAGTCGGCACCATTGAGGAGCCTGAAACGCCGACAACGCGGAAAATGAATGTAAAAATTATCATGATGGTAACAATAGCCGAGGAAAGAACGGAGGCAAAATCATATATATTGATTACTGCCTTTTCGCGGAATGTCAAATCGTTTTTATCCTTTGTTGCGATATCCATATTATCACCCTTTAAATCAGAATGAGAAAAGGGAGAAAGCCCGAAAGCCTCTCCCCCTTTTTGAACGCTTATCAGCCGAGCTTTTCCTTAACCTTTGCAGCCTTACCGACTCTGTCACGAAGATAATAAAGCTTGCTTCTGCGAACCTTACCGTTCCTGACAACGTCAACAGCAACAACGTTCGGTGAGTGAACGGGGAAAACTCTTTCAACACCAACGCCGTAAGCAACGCGGCGAACGGTGAAGGTTGAAGAGATACCGCTGCCTCTCTTGGCAATAACGGTTCCTTCAAACATCTGGATTCTTTCTCTTTCGCCCTCACGGATTTTAACGTGAACACGAACGGTTGAACCGATGTTGATTTCGGGTACTTCAGCCTTGAGGCTTGAGTCCGAGATAAGTTTGAGTGCGTCCATTGGTTTTTTCCTCCTAAATTCTGCCACGTTCATGCCCCGAAAGAAGCAGAGGACCGCTTTTAATATTACAGACTGAATTCAGCCGGCATCAAACCACGCCGCAACGCGACGGATACAAATGCCTTAGTATTTTATCACAAACGTGCGGTTATTGCAAGGGTTTTGGAAATATTTTTTCGGTTTATTTCACGTTTATTTCCGGATTATTCAAAAGCTTTCATACCCTCGGCAAAAAGCTGTTTTCTTTTGATGACATAATAATCGTCCTCGCTGCCGCCTTTAATGATTTCATCGGCAAGGAGCGACGGATTGATGTTCGTTGTGCTGCCCGCCGGAAGAACAAGCGACAAAACCGGCACACCGTCCTTTTCTTTCAGCTCATACGTCTTGATGTGCGGCAGAAGGTCAATGTCCTTATAAACTTTTCTGTGCCCCTTTTTTCCAAGCTTTTGAACAACAAGCTCGTTTCCGGAAAGCATATTCCTTATGCGTTCTTCAAGCTCCGCGGTGCTTTCTGCGGTATAAAAAGCGATATCAAAGGACGCAAACGAGATAAACTTCGGGTCAAGCACAGGCTCGGTGACACAGGTTACCGTTATCCCCTGCGGCATCACCTTTGAAAGCGCGGTCATGACCTCGCGGTTTGTAATTTCGCCCTCAATGCGGATATCCATAGCGTCGTTTTCGCTTTCCATTCCGAGCGAAAGCGGAAGAACAAAGGTCATATACGGGTGGGGGTTGAAGCCCTCGGTATACCAAAGCGGAATCTGAGAGCGGCGTATTGCCCTTGTCATTGTCCGCATCAGATCAAGGTGCGAAATGAAGCGCACATCGCCCTTTTTTTCAAACCAAATCCTTACGCATCGCATCGCACTTTCCTCCGTTCAATTTGTTTGCTCCGCAGCCGGCGCATTTAATTCTGCAATGCGGCGTTGTTACGCTTTCATGAGCCTTTTTGTTCTCGCTGATAAGAAACTCCTTGCGGATTCCGTAATCAAGATGATCCCACGGAAGAATTTCTTCAAAGCTGCGTTTTCTTGAAGTATAAAACAGCGGATCGATTCCGCACTGCTCAAAAGCTTCCAGCCATGTTTCAAACAGGAAGCTGTCGTCCCAGCCGTCAAACTTGCAGCCGTGCTGCCAGGCATAATATATAACCTTTGAAAGTCTTCTGTCTCCACGGGCAAAAACACCCTCAAGGAAGCTGATGTCAACCTTATGATAGCTGACGTTTACCTTCCTCGTTTTCACACAGGAAAGAAGATGCGCCTGCTTTTCAAGCAGAATTTCCCTTGTGTCCTGCGGCTCCCACTGGAACGGGGTAAACGGCTTCGGAACAAAGGACGCAACGCTGATTGAAACTTGAACGCCCTTGCCCTTGGGCTTGTTCGGGTTTTTATAGAATTCGTCAACCACCTTTTGCGCAAGCTCGGCAATTCCTGCAACGTCGTCAAAAGTCTCCGTCGGAAGTCCGAGCATGAAATAAAGCTTGACCGCAGTCCAGCCGCCCTCAAACGCTTTCCTCGATGTTCGGAGAACCTCGTCCTCGGTAACGTTTTTATTGATAGCGTCGCGCAGACGCTGGGTTCCGGCCTCCGGCGCAAAGGTCAGTCCGCTGCGCCTGACCTTATTAAGCTTTTCCATAAGCTCGTCCGAAAAATTATCAAC
>JAEDIH010000188.1 GCA_016292575.1 Clostridiaceae bacterium
TTTGCGATGAATACGGCTTCTGGGTCATGGACGAATGTGACCTTGAAACCCACGGAGTGCGCCGCAAGGGCGTTCCCGGCGACAACCCGATGTGGACAAAGGCTGTTGTTGACCGAATGGAAAGAATGGTGCTCAGAGACAGGAACCACGCCTGCGTTTTCATGTGGAGTCTCGGCAACGAGTCCGGCGACGGCAGCAACTTCCTGCGCATGAAGGAGGCCGCCATGCGCCTTGACAGAACAAGGCAGTTCCACTATGAGGGCGACTTCGACTTCACCAAGAGCGACGTTATCAGCCGCATGTATCCGAACGAAAAGGACTTTGAAAAGCTCGGAAAGCGCGAGCCTATCACAATCAGCGCCTTTGATAACATTGCAAACGCCCTTGCTGCAGACAACAAGCCCATTGCAAAGGAGCTTTACACAAAGCCCGTTGTTCTTTGCGAATACGCGCACGCAATGGAAAACAGCCTCGGAAATTTCCAGGAATACATGGACGCCTTTGAAAAATACGACAACCTGGCAGGCGGCTTCATCTGGGACTTTGTTGACCAGGCCATTCACAAAAAGGACGAGGACGGAAACGACCTCTGGCTTTACGGAACGGACTACAACGAAAAGAAAAACTGGTATGTTCCGCCCTATAACACCTGCGCCATCACAGGCAGCAACACCTACTTCAACGCAAACGGCATCATCGCCGCGGACAGAAGCGTTCACCCCTCAATTTACGAGGTCAAAAAGGTCTATGCCGAAATGAAGGTTGAAAGGAAAGCGGACGCAAAGGACATTTACATCGTCAAAAACAAGCAGCTTTTCTCCGATCTTTCCGCGTTTGACCTTTGCTACACCGTTACGAACGACGGTGAAGTTATTCTGAGCGGCGAGGTTGAAAAGGAAAAGTACGCCGACACTGCTCCGCTCTCGGAAAAGGAGTTCACTCTCCCGGTTGAGATTCCGGAAAGCGCAAAGGGCGAAATTATCATAATATTCTCCTTCAAAAGACGGGAGGCAACGCGCTTTTGCGAAAAGGGCTATGAGCAGGCGTTTGACCAGTACATTCTGCGCGAGGCTCTGCCCAAGCAGGAGGTCAAAGACGAAGGCAAGGTCAAAATTGAGGGCACAGAAAAGCACTTCACCGTAACCGGAGACGGCTTTGTCTATACCTTTGAAAACGGTATGCTCTCTCAGCTCAAAAAGGGCGATAAGGGCTTTCTTATCAAGCCGTTCAGCCCGAATTTCTACCGTCCTCTCACCGACAACGATATCGACTATCTGAACTTTACGCCGCCGCTTATCTTTGCAAATCCCCTTTTCCAGTGGAGACGTTCAACCGCGCTTGCAAAAAGCAAGGCCGTGCTGGTTCACCGGTACAGCCACAGCGCATATATTGAAACTCAGATAAGCGTAATAGGCATGAAGAATGTGAAAATTCTCTACACCGTCCATTCCGACGGCAAGATAAGCGTTTCCTATGAGGGCACGGCGCTTATGGATATGCTGCGCTTCGGTCTGCAGTTCAGAATGGACGGAGAATATGAGTTTGCAAAGTGGTACGGCAGAGGACCGCACGAGACCTACTGCGACAGAAAAACCGGCGGAAAATTCGGTATATATGAAATGAAAGTTGAAGACCTTGAACACAGATATATGCGTCCGCAGGAAAACGGTCAGCGCACCGATGTCCGTTCCCTTGAAATCACGAACAGAGAAAGTCAGGGACTGCGCTTCACCGCAAAGGGCGTCACCCCATTCTGCTTCGGTGCTTTGCGTTATTCACTCGAAGACCTTGACAAAGCAACACACGAACACCTTTTGCCGCACCAAAACTTCACCAATGTCACTCTTGACCTCATGCAGCGTGGTGTCGGCGGCGACGCTCCCGGAAGTGCCTGCCTGCATGAACCGTATATCATGCACAAGGGCAAAACATACAAACTTGAGTTTGAGATTGAAGTAAAGTAAAAGAACCGCATATTGAAAAGAGAGTCTGCTTTTTTTGCAGGCTCTCCTGATTTATATGTCCGGAAAGATATTCGGAAAGATATGGTTGTGTTTTTTGCCGGAAACCGCTTGACTTTTTATATGAAAGATTTATAATTTAATTTGGTTGCTTAAAAAATTATTATTAAACGGAGGTCTTAAAAATGGACAGATTAAAGGATAAAGTAGCAATCGTAACAGGCTCAACGAGCGGCATCGGCATCGGTATTGCAAGGCTTTTTGCCGCCGAGGGAGCAAAGGTCGTCATCTGCGGCCGCCGCCAAGAAAAAGGACAGGCTGTTGTTGACTCAATCGTAAAAGAGGGCGGCGAAGCCTGGTATCACTTTATGGACATCACCGATCTTTCAAGCATTGACAAGCTTTTTGCCGATACTGCCGAGAAATACGGCAAGATTGATATTCTTGTTAACAACGCCGCAAACGTTGCGCTCAAGGACGGCAGAATTGATGAGCTTACCGTTGAAATGTGGGACAATATTTTCCAGAGCGACCTGAGAGGTACATTCTACGCAACAAAGACCGTTCTTCCGTATTTTGAAAAGAACGAAAACGGCGGTTCAATCATCAACATCGGTTCAATGGCTTCCTGCAGCGGTGACATCGGCTCAACTGCCTATGCCTGCGCAAAGGCCGGCGTTGATATGCTCACCGAATCGACCGCTTTGCAGTACGGCAAAAAGAACGTTCGCTGCAACTGCATAAGACCGGGTCTTATCGTAACTCCCGAAAACGAGGCGCACGTTCCGCAGATTGTTAAGGACATTTTCACAAGCAACATCATGGTCAACCGTTACGGCTGCCCGGAGGATATCGGTCATATGTGCGTTTATCTTGCTTCTGACGAGGCCGCCTATGTTACCGGTCAGATTGTTAATGTTGACGGCGGACTGAACTCCCATGTTCCCACCGTTGCCCA
>JAEDIH010000189.1 GCA_016292575.1 Clostridiaceae bacterium
TACTTTTGTCACAACCGACAAAAGTAACCCCAAGCGGAGCGGACGGACAAAAACCGTTTGCACCATTTACCCATAAATGAACAGAGTAAAAGTAAAATCCGTAGGGGCGTCGCTCGGAGGCGCCCGGGAACCTTGCTGTTTGCACCGTTTATCCATAAATGAACAGAGAAAAATCCAAAAAGGAGGCAAAATAAATGCTTACAGAACTTGGAAAACGCGCAAAAAAGGCTGAAGCTGTTCTCATGACAGCCTCAACGGCGCAAAAAAATAAGGCGCTCTTTCTCATTGCGACCGCGCTCAATGAAAACGCAGGAGACATTCTTGCGGCAAACGCGCTTGACATTGAAACCGCAAGGGCAAACAAAATGAAAAGCTCGCTCATTGACCGGCTTTCGCTCGATGAAAAGCGCATTTCCTCCATCGCCTCGGGCGTTAAGGAGGTTGCCCTGCTTGAAGATCCGGTGGGAAAGACCCTTTCCGGAACAACGCGTCCGAACGGTCTTGTTATTGAAAAGGTCAGCGTTCCTCTCGGCGTTATCGCCGTAATTTTTGAGGCGCGCCCGAATGTTACCGCCGACGCCGCGGCTCTCTGCCTAAAAAGCGGAAACAGCGTTATTCTGCGCGGCGGCAAGGAGGCGTTTCATTCAAACAAAGCGATTGCGGACATCATGCGCGCGGCCGTTAAAAACGCAGGATTGCCGGAGGACTGCATTCAGCTTGTTGAGGACACCTCAAGGGAAAGCGCAACCGCGCTTATGAAAATGAACGATTATGTTGACGTTCTCATTCCGCGCGGAGGAGCAGGACTCATCAAAGCCTGCGTTCAGAACTCAACCGTTCCCGTTATCGAGACCGGCACGGGCAACTGCCACGTTTATGTTGACGAATTTGCCGACCTTGAAATGGCAAGGGATATCCTTTTCAACGCAAAGGTTTCGCGCCCGTCGGTCTGCAATGCGTGCGAAAGCGTGCTGGTTCACAGAGCCGTTGCAGAAAAATTCCTGCCGATGGCAAAGACCGCTCTTGAAAAGGCGAACGTTATCATTCACGCAGACAGCGAAACGGCAAGGATTATTGCAGACACCGTTCCGGCAACCGAGGAGGACTACGCCCGTGAGTACCTGGGCTATGAAATCAGCGCAAAGGTTGTCGGCGGCATTGACGAGGCGATAGAACACATTGCAAAATATGGCACGGGTCACAGCGAATGTATTGTGACTGAAAGCTATTCAAACGCGCAGAAATTTGTTGCGCGCGTTGACTGCGCTGCGGTCTACGTCAACGCCTCAACGCGCTTTACGGACGGAAACGAGTTCGGCTTCGGCGCGGAGATTGGAATTTCCACCCAGAAGCTCCACGCAAGAGGACCGCTCGGTCTGCCGGAGCTTGTCAGCTTCAAGTATATTGTCAGAGGAAACGGGCAGGTAAGAGGTTAAGCTTATGGCAAACGAAAAGAAAACCAAAGCGGCAAACTACATCGTTGGCGTTTTTGTCCTTGTCTTTTTCGTCATCGGCGTTGCAAGTACGGTTTCCATGATTGCCGGACGGGTGCGCAAGGCGTCTGACAACGGCGCAAAGCTTCGCGAATATGAAAGCTTCATCTATCCCGTTGTGATGAACGACCCGGACACCTTTGATGACGTTTCAAAGGCTCAGCAGAGCCAGCTTATTGCAATCTCAATCTGGTCAATCCTTCAAAGCAACCTTGACACCGACAAATACTCCTATTCCGACAAGGGTATGCTTATTCCGAAAAAGGACGTTGAGGAGGCTTTCCAAAGGCTTTTCGGCGCGGACGTAAAGGTTAACCATACCTCGACCGACGGCGGCGGAATCGAATTCAAGTACAGCGAAAAAAAGGGACAGTACATTATTCCCATTACGGGAATCACTCCGCTTTACACACCGAGCGTCCTTGACGCAAAGGAAAAGAACGATTTCATCACCCTTTCCGTCGGCTATCTTTCGGGCGACGATTGGGAGCAGGACGAAAACGGAAACCTCGTAAAGCCCGAGCCGTCAAAATATGTCAAAATCATTCTGCGCAAAAACGGCGACCGCGGCTACTGCGTCAGTGCTCTGCGGTCCGCAGACGCTCCGGACTGACAGGTGTACCCGGCTTTTACGGGTAAACGGAGCAGACGGCTAAAGTCATTTGGTTTTTATGTCCTCAAAGGCAAACAAAAAAACGGGCGCCCCGTGACGCCCGTTTCAATATTTTTCAGGTATTTCAGGCAGGATCCTTTTCCTGTCCTTTTTTGTTCCTTTTGAGCGGTCTTATCTTCGGGGAGCAAAGGTCGAAAAGCGAACCTATCGCAAGCGCACCGATAACCGTTATGATAAGCTCCGGGAGCATATAGCCGCCGTTATAGGTGAGCGAGTAGATGAACACGGGGGTATCCTCGGCGTAGCCGCCCCAGATTGTGACGCCGCTGATAAAGTGGCAGACAAAGCGCAGAACGGAAACAACCGCACCGGCAGAAGCAAGAGAGAGCGCTTGATTTTTGATTTTTCCTTTGAACATTGCGCCGAGACCGAGCACCGAAAAGGCAACAAGGTAATCGGCAAGGGCAAGGATAAGATAGCTGCCGATTCCGGTAACGTATGAAAAGTTCTTGAGACCGAACAGCATTTCAACAACGCCCATGGTGAAGCCGGTAAGAAGTCCCTGTTTTATTCCGTAGCGATAGCCGATGATGAGAATCGGAAGCTGGGAAAAAAAGGTTACCGAGCCGCCGAACGGGAACTGAATCGGCGTCAGCTCGTTGAGTGCAACCGAAAGGGCAAGCATTATTGCGCTTTCGGCAAGCATCTGGATGTTTGAAATTTTCTTTTTGTTGTCGCTCATTAGACAACACCTCCTGAATATAATTGTTCCGGCGGTCTCAGG
>JAEDIH010000190.1 GCA_016292575.1 Clostridiaceae bacterium
CTGCTTTTGCTGCACCGTCAAGCATTTTATAGGTGACGGTTTCTAAATTATCATAATAAATCATTGCGTTGCCTTTACTGATTGCAAAAGCCGTGAATACTCCGATTGCCAAAATGACAGATAGAATAATTGCGGCAACGACAACACCTTTATGTTTCTTTTTGGGGGCGTTTGTGTTATTGGGACAACCGCAAGCAGGACAGGAGCTTTCCTCTTTGCCATACAGAGCTCCGCATTCGGCACAGGTCAGAGTGTCGGGTGCGGTCGGGTTCCAGTTTTGGTTGTTACAGTGCGGGCATAGCGTTGCCTTGTCGCTGATAGGCTGTCCGCAATTTGGGCAGTGTATTAAAGGCATATACCGTCGCTCCTTTTAACCGTCATCTTCTTCGTCGGCAGACCAGGAAGAAATGAAGTGAATATCGCCGGAATCCATGTCCATAGCCATATTATCGCCCATTCGCATCATCATGTTTCCGTCCGAATCCATTGCCATATTGTCGGACACGGAATGTACATAGTCTCCGTCGTTGTAATCAAAGAAGTGTTTACTCATAAGTTTTCTCCTCAGTCTTCAATGATTTCATATTCCACACGAGAACCTTTTACCCTCCGTGCGTGGAAAGTCGTGCCGTTTGCTTTCCAGTGCGGAAAGTGATTTGCTTTTTCAGCGTTGGTATCACGATGGCAAATTATGATATTTTCCGGAACATCGCAACCTCCGCCTGAAAGCGGTCTGATGTGATCAAGCGTCGGGTGATATGCACTGTTCGGATTTCCGCAGGCTGATTTTTTCATCAGCCGTCCGGCGTAGTCATACGCTTCCTGTCTTGCACCGAAAACACGGTTCCACACATCAACGGTTTTATACTTTGACATTTTGAGTACCTCCTTTTTTAAGATGTACCCATATTATAATCCAAATAAGAAAAAATAAGAGGGTACAGCTGTACCCCCCTGTGAATCAAAGCAATTCGGAAATATCCGAATTTGTTTTGCTTGCTATTGTGATGATGGTTTCGAGCTTCGGACACCTAAATTTCTTGCTGCTTATATTTTTCCTCCACGATTCAATAGTCTCAACGCTCAGATTTAACTCATCAGCGGCTGTTTCGATTGATTTATAACAATCAATAACTGATCGATAACAACGGTTGGCGGTCGCTTCTTTATCGCCTTTCTGATATTTTTCCAAAATCTCCTGCAGATTAAAAATATCTCCACCGATAACCTGCTTTAAAAGGTCATTACAGTTTTCTTGTGTTACCGCTGTTCCGTGCTGTTCCATTGTGACAAAATGTACGCTGTTCCAATCATTCGGAACAAGATAGGGGCTATGCGTGGAATAAATGACTTTAATTCCGTTCGTTTGGAGTTCAAGCAGCTCCCGCATCACTTCTTTTTGAGCAATGGGGTGAAGCATGGCGGCAGGCTCGTCAACAATAAACAGATCGCCCGGACGAAGCGTATTCTTCATAAAGTAGTAGGTAAAATACCACCGTCTGCCGGCACTTGTGGAATTCAGCGCAACCGTTTCACCGAATTTTTCATGTAAAACTATTGACGGGATTTTTCCTTTTGAATGCTCAACTGAAATACTGTCATACATATCTTCCTCAAATTTAGGCAGGTTGGAATTGAGATATTCTTCGAATTCGCACAGAGCTTCATCGGTCAGCGAAAAATCCTTCTCTGTTTTGATTTGTTTCAGCAGATCTTCCTTATCTGCTTTGTCGTAAACCTTGTTAAGATAGGTCTCAAGAATAATATACGATTTATCGTTGCGGTAGAATTCCTGACCCCTTTCGTCGCTTTTGAATATGATATCGCTGCTTTCGTTTCGTAAAAATGAGTGTTTGCCGCCGACACACTTTTGCACTTCACGAACGAATTTAAAAAATGTGCCGTTATTTTCGGGTGTTAATTGTTCGCCGGTTAATGCTTCTTTCAGACGATTTGCACGTTCGTCAATTTCATTGAGCAAGGATGTGATTCTGTCGCAGGACTCTTTTGTTGCCTTGTTGATTTTTGTTATTTCCCGTTTTATCGCCGTTTCGTTTACGGTGATAAACTTTGCTTCAAACGGAGCCAAATCCGGTTCGGTATAGCGGAGTTGAAAAGATAATCTTTCCGTGTCATTTAAGTTGATATAATTATAAACATATCCGAAGGATAAAGAATTATCCTCGGTATTAAAGCTTTGCGACAGCGAATTTGCAAGCCGTTCAGCCTGTTCTATAATAAATTCAACTTGAGATTTCAATTTGTCAAAATCGGTCGTTGAATTGCGGAAATCGGCAATCTGAAAACTGCGGACAGGCACATCGGTTCTTTCGTTATATGCTATCTTGTTAAGCTGTTTTGTATATGTATTGAGAGCTTTCTTTAACTCATCTGTAAGGTCAAGAATTTCGCAAATTTCAGAATTCAAAAGCGGGACTAAATATTCCGATTCAATTCTGTCGATTTTGCAATTTTCACCGGAACAGGCGACAAAGCGGCATTTATTCTCATCAATTTTTTTGCCGGGAAATAGCCGAGCAATGTCATTCTTTGAGAGAGTGATGTGCACTTTGTAGCTAAGCGGCAGTTTACTGCTCGCCCCGAAATAATTGCTGTTTACTTCTGCTATTGTGTCCAATGCCTCTAAAATATTGGTTTTTCCGCTTCCGTTTTTGCCGATTAACACGGTTGGAAGATTGTCATAAAAGTTAATTTCAATTGGTTCTTTTATGGATTTGTATTTTTTAATTTCAATTCTTGTTATCTTCATAAGAACCCTCTCACAATGGAAAATGTATACCGTATGTATTATATCACAAAATCACACATTTTTCAATCGATCGGTTGTCAGGTAAAAGATGCTAGAAACAGCAGAACA
>JAEDIH010000191.1 GCA_016292575.1 Clostridiaceae bacterium
AGGGCAACGTTTTCGGAGTTGAACCGCCGAACTTTGTTGAGCTTCAGGTCACCAAAACCGATCCGGGCTTCAAGGGCGATACCGCAACCAACACTACCAAGCCCGCAACGCTTGAAACCGGCGCCGAGGTTAAGGTTCCCCTTTTCATTGACGAGGGCGAAATGATCCAGATTGACACCAGAACAGGCGAGTATCTCGGCAGAGCATGATTTATGAAAGCTGCATTCCGGACAATTTTTGCGCCGGAAAATGCACTTTCAATTAATCATAGACTGCCCTGGTTGCTTTAATTTGTTCTTTTGCATCAATACACTCGCTCGGTCGGTTATCCGCCGGCTGAAGCAGGGGAGAAAAGCGTCTCCCAAAAAACTTACTACCGAAAGGAATGAAGATTATGTCAGTTTCAGAAAAAGTTGCATATCTCAGAGGACTTATGGAAGGTCTTGACCTTGACGAAAACAGCAAGGAAGCAAAGCTTTTCTCGGCTATCGTTGATACTCTTGACGAGGTCGCTTCAGACGTGAGCGATCTTGAAGAAGACCTTGCCGATCTCAACGATTATGTTGAGGAGCTTGACGAAGATCTCGGCGATGTTGAAGAATTCGTTTATGACGATGATGACTGCTGCTGCGATGACGATTGCGATTGCGATTGCTGCTGCGGCGACGATGACAACTGCATCGAGGTTACCTGCCCGGCCTGCAACGAAGATATCTGCGTTGACATTGACGATATCGATGACGACGGACACGTTGAATGCCCCTGCTGCGGCGAAACCCTCGAATTTGAAATTGAGGATGATGACGCTGACGAGGACAGCGATGACGAATAAGTTTTTTATAATAAGGCTGCATCAGTGTTTCACGGTGCAGCTTTTTTGTCGGTCTGGTATCGGCGGACAGCCTTTTTTCAGGCTGTTCACTTAAAAGGGGAGTACATATGAAAAGGTTATATCCATTGATTTCGGTGCTTGCTGTAATAATTCTGCTCTTCTCCGGCTGCGCCGGAACCGGCTCGGACGTAAAACAGGAGTCCTCTGCTTTTTTTGAGACTGAAGCACAGCAGGACGAGGAGTATTTTTTCTCTGATACTAATGAAAGCAATATTACTGTCAATAAGGCGAATTCCGCAAGCGAGGAAAGCGAGCCGGCTGAAGCGGTGACAACGTCCGAAACAACAACGGAATCTGCAACGACAACAACAAAAGTGCCGGAAACGGCAACAACCGAAAAAAAGACGGAAAAGGTAACGTCCGCTCCGACCGAAACAACAAAAAAGGCGGAGACTAAGAAGCAGTCAACAACCGCAAAAAGCGTTCGGCAGGAAGATAAGAGCGATATGGTTTGGATTCCAAACAGCGGCGCAAAGTATCACAAAAGCGCAAGCTGCAGCGGAATGAAGAACCCGAGCCACGTTTTGCTGAGCACGGCAAAGGCAAGAGGCTACACACCGTGCAAAAAGTGCTACGGATAATGAAATCACCCCGAAGAAGCCGGAAAACGGTCTTCTTCGGGGTGCAAATTTTTTTGCATTATTCAACCGGAAGATTGAAGCAGTGCATCTGAAGATTGGTCTGAAGCCTGAGCGGCTCGGCAGCCTTGAACGGAGTGCCTGAAGCAAAAAGCTGGTTCTGAAGTCTTACTCCGGCAAGTAGGGCAACGTTTGACTGGGAAACGTGCTTTTTGATGCTTTCAATCTTTGTTTCCTCAAAGTCGGTGATATCAATGAGGGTGTTGGGCTTGTCGGTGTAGTAAAAGCCTACGCCCTTGACCTTCCATGCGTCGGTTCTGAGCTTTCCGTCAACAAATTCGGGATAGAAGTCACATTCGCTGTCCATGCAGGCATATTTGACGGCTGTGCCGACCTTGATGTGGTCAGAGTGACATTCATTGGCAAGCAGGGGGTCGGCGGAAAGAACATAGTCCGGCTGAACCCTTCTGATAACCTTCATGATGGCAACCGAAAGCTCGTCAATGGAGGCTCTTGTTTTGTCCGCAAAGCCAAGGAAGCCGGCGTTTTTCATTCCGAGGTATTCCTGCGCACACTTTGCTTCCTTTTGCCTGACGGTTTCAACCTCGTTTTCCCTGCCTATGTAGTCGGGGTTTGCATATCTGTCGTCAAGAACGGTCAGCTCCCAGACCTCAACGCCGAGCGAAACAAGCCATGCAATGGTTCCCCCGGCACCTATCTGATTGTCGTCCGGATGCGGCTGAACAAAAAGAACGCGCTTTGCCTTTGAAAGGTCGGGCGGAGCGCAGAGGGCATCTGCGGCAACATTGGAAAGTCCGCTGAGGGCGGCACTTTCAATGTTAAATCTGATTGATCTGTTCCTATTTTTAAACTTATCAATGATTCTGCTCATTTTATATCGTCCCTTTCTTAATGCGGAGGAAAAAACGACCGCACAATCTTCCGAGCAATATAATATATCAAATTGCGCTTTGAGTCAACTCAAAAGACGAAAAAACCGTTTCAATTCTTTTTTCGCAGCAATCGGGCGAATATACCCAGCGGTCAATGTAGTCTGATTTGACAAAGTATTCCGGCGGTTCGGCTGGGTACTGCGCGTCAAACGAATCAACAATAATAAGCTTGACCTTCATGCGCTCGGGAATGAGGTTTTTGATGTAAACGCTGGCGTGCTGACCGGGAACAACACCCGGAACATACTCCGCAAGACCAGCAAGATTCGGTCGCAGTTCAACAAAAATTCCGTACCTCTCAACGGAGCGCACTATTCCGGGAACGGTTTCCCCGGCTTTGAAAAAGCCTGCGTTTTCCTCCCATGTTCCGAGCAGCTCCTTGTAGCTGAGCGTTATTCGGCCGGCCTCGTCAACGCTTTTGACAACGGCCTTTATTCTCTGCCCGGCGCTGA
>JAEDIH010000192.1 GCA_016292575.1 Clostridiaceae bacterium
GGAACCACCTACAATTTGAGATTTACGCGACTGCAACGGGCTGGGTGTGTACGGGTGCCTCACGAGACGCCCCTACTTTAGATGTTAGATATTAGACGTTGGATTTTAGATGGTGGTTGTTGCGCGGAGTACCTGTATATCAAGAGGCATTCCTTTGGGCGCGAAAGAAAATATCTATTATCTATTATCTATTATCCATTATCTATTATCTAAAGTCCCCCGGTTGCGCAAACGGTTTTGTCCGTCCGCTCCGCCGGGGGCTGTATAACATCTAAAATCTGAATCTAATTGATAGTACAGCCGTCCTTACCTGCTCACTGCATATTCTGCAATGCGCCTTGTGCAGTTTCCGTCGCAGGCAGACATGAATCTTTCCCGGAACGGGGCAACCTTTTCCTTTTCAAAATCGCCCGTTTCAATCGCCTTGATTATCCCGTCTGCATCGGTAACGGTCTTTCCGGGAACAAAGCTTTTATACTCATAATAAAAGCTTCTCTCCCGGTCATATTCTTCAAGGTCATAGGCAAAAAACAGCATAGGTCTCTCAAGCAGTGCATATTCAAAAATCAATGATGAATAGTCCGCAATGAGCAAGTCGGCAGAGCAAAGGGCAGTATCGATGTTCACAAGCTTTGAAGCGTTGAAAACAAAGTTGCCAAACCGTTCCTTTTCGTCCTCTGAAAACTCAAACCTTTCTGCCGTGAACGGATGCAGCTTGATTAGAAGCACATATTCCTTTGAAAGCTTTTCTCTGAGCTTTTCAAGATCAAGCCTTATTTCGTTGTGTGCTGTTTCGGGATCGTTTCCACGGAATGTCGGTGCATAAAGGATAATCTTCCTGTTTCCGATTTCCGGAAACAGCTTTTGAAGCTCTGATCTTTGCCGTTCAACAAAAGCTTCATCAAAAAAAACATCAGTACGAGGCACTCCGAAAGGTCGGATGATTTTTTCATCGCAACCGAACGCTTCGGCGTAGCAGGGAACAACAGCCCGGGCCGAAACAAAAACATCTGTGTAGGTGTTGTGCATCGGGAATGTTGAAAGACTTTTTTTATCTGCACCCCAGGCAAGATCTGCGGTTGAATAGCCCCACTTTTTGAATGCTCCGCAGGCGTGCCAGAGCTGAATTACGCGCGTACCCTCTCTCGGCTCATGGGCATAGACAGGGTCAAAATTGTCCGTTAAAAAAACGCACCTGCAAACGGCGTAATACTTTTGGAAACGGAGATTGAAAAAAAGGCGTTTGAGTCCGCTCTTCGGCGACGCCATTTCAACGCAGTTAAAGCCTTTGTTTTTCAGGTACTCAAAAACACCCTGCATATTGTCCGGCATTGAGCTGTAATTGCGGTTATATGCAAAAAGGACAAGCTTTTCGTCAAGCGGTCTGTGCTTAAACAAATTGAAAACCAAAGGCAAGACGCGAAAGAAAAGAACCTTTCTGCAAAAAAGAACAAACTTCTGCTTAATTAAACCCATTTTTAAACCTCTCCTGTAAAGCTGTCGCATTAAGGAACCTTTTTTATTATACCCGTGTGCCGTTTGATTGTCAAATAAACTCCCGGTGAAAAACTCTTGACATTAGCTTCAATGGGTGATAAAATAAAGCGCACGAAAAAAGAACAGAGTATGTCTCCATAGTTAAATGGATATTAGATGTTTCCGTAGCTCAGCCGGATAGAGCGACCGCCTCCTAAGCGGTAGGTCGGGTGTTCGAATCACCTCGGGAACGCCAAAAACTCCGCCGGAAAACCCAGTAAAATCAAGGGTTTCCGGCGTTTTTTCTTCTTTTCGATAGTGAAAAATATACATAATGCCAACACCAATGCCTGCACCAAGATAAAGAAAAGCAGCCATAAAAGTTGGGTTTATATAATTTAGGAGTACTTTTGAAAACGGTGTGTTAATTGCATAGAACAGTGCCGCTAATAAGGCAAATATTATTGCTTGTATTTTGGAATACTTTCGCATGGCAAAAGCTCCTGTTTAAAATTATAAAACAAAATACCGGTAAATTCAAATCTTAGGGAAGCTCTGATTAAATCTGATGTACAGATTACGCCGTCAGATTTTTCGTCAGATTGTGCAAAAGGCGCGCAGGAATCCTATCGGATTTCAAGCGCCTTTTGTGCAATATGGCGGGAAAGATGCAAGTAAGATGTGCATCAAAGCGTATGCTGTGATTTATTCAGAGGTTCCTTAGCTTTTGATATAATTTTTATCCGTTTCCGGTATTTTATCGTCGGAAATATATCGTTCTACCTTCATATGAAGATTATATTCTTCTCTCAATCTAAAAATCGTGTTCATCATAGGAGTTCTATGATGAATATCTAATGCTTCCTGATTCTCCCAACTGTCAATTAACAATACAGTTTCAGAATCATTAACCGGATAAAAATAATCATATCGAATATTACCCTTTTCGTTACGTATAGCCTCTACTGTACCGCTGGAAATCATCTCCTCTGCAAACTTTCGAGCCGAACCATTTTCACCTGTATAATATATATTTACTGTAATACTCATATTGCACCCCCGGTTGCACGTAAAATAGGAATTTACAAGTTCAACAAACTCTGCTTTGTCTTTCTCTTGTTTTCCTATTATACATCATAATTACGAAAAATTCTACCCGTAGTCTTTTTCGCTGATAACAGTGAGAAAGGCGGCTTTTTGTTTTCAAAAAATTTTTCTTGGCTTAGCTGTCTTTTTCCTGACAACGCCATTACCGAAGTGGTATAACTTAAACAAACAAAAATCCGAACCCTTTTCCTATTTGGATAAAGGCTCGGATATATTGGTTTGGTGCGAGAGACGGGACTTGAACCCGTACGAGTCACCCCACACGCCCCTCAAAC
>JAEDIH010000193.1 GCA_016292575.1 Clostridiaceae bacterium
GTGCGGATATCGTAAATATAAAACTTTTGAAGAATTTCTTCAAGCTCATCAATCACATCGTCAAGCTTTTGGCTGAGCATATCAAGGTCTTCGCGGTCAACGGGAGTTACAAACGCCTTGACGAGCGCCGCGTTCATCTCGTGCTTTTTCTTGTCCGCACCGTGCTCAATGCTGTGCATCTCGTCAAGCATTGAGGTTATCTTGTCCGCATCATAATTTTTCAGACACTCAACAAGATATAAGGCAGCCTTTTGTGAAAGCGCGGCAGTCTGAGCAAAATTATCAAAGTAAAACCTATCGCTTTTAGCCATATTCAAAATTCCTTTCAGTTAAATCAGGTAAATATTGCCATAAACAGCTTTGTCATCAAAAAGCCGACAAGACCGCAGCCCGGAAATGTCAGCACCCATGTCAGTACCATTTCCTTTACAACACCGAAATTAATTTCCGAAACGCGCTTTACTGCGCCTACTCCCATAATCGACGTTGTTTTTGCATGAGTGGTTGAAACCGGAAGACTGAAAACCGAACAAAAAAGGAGGGCAAGAGCGGCGGCTATATCTGCCGAAAATCCTTGATATTTTTCAAGCTTTACCATGTCCATGCCTACAGATTTTATAATCTTTTTGCCGCCCATGGCAGTTCCCAACGCCATGACCACCGAGCAAACGATCATCAGCCAGATGGGTATGTGGATATCCGACGGGAGCGCCTGACCCTGCGACATATAAACGCAAAGCAAAATAACGCCCATGAATTTTTGTCCGTCCTGTGCGCCGTGCATGAACGCCATTGAGGCGGCTCCGACTATCTGAGCACCTTTAAAAAACAGCTCGGTTTTAGCTCTGTTAACATTGTAAAAAATCACTGTAACAAGCTTGCACACAAGCCAACCGAGCCCGAAGCCCAACAGAACCGAAACTCCTATACCGTATATGACCTTGACCCACTCGCCGCCGTTCACTCCGCCGAGATTTCCATGCAGGGCAATAGCGCTGCCCGTAAGTCCTGCAATGAGAGCATGGCTTTCGCTTGTGGGTATTCCGAAGACCCATGCAATTACGGCCCAGAGCACAATCGCAAACAGCGCCGCACTCAGCGATATTATTGCAACATCCGGGTCATCTCCGAAGTCCACCATTTTTGTAATCGTTTCCGCAACGGTTGCATTAACAAGCGTCATTATGAACACTCCGAGGAAATTGAAAACGGCCGCCATTATTATCGCCGCGCGCGCAGACATACAGCGTGTTACAACGCAGGTGGCAATGGCATTCGGCGCGTCAGTCCAGCCGTTGACAAGGATAACTCCGATTGTAAGCGCAACGGCAATGAACAACAGCGGATTTGCAGTCATCTGATTCCAAAATGCTAAAATCGAATCCATGTTGATCTCCTGTTAATTTTGTTTTGCCCCAACGGAGCAAATACTCAGGTTTTCGTTGTTTCGGTGCAATATTGTCTTTTGAAAAAACAGTCGAAATGCTGATATCTCATATATAATGATATTTTGCTTTGTTCTCGGAATATTATGTGTGAATCTGTAACGAATAAATTTGTCCTTATTAATCTGTAAAAATAAAGCGCAGAAAAGCCTTCAAGCTGTAATTTTTTTCATTTTATTACGGCGGAAACAGTGTTGCTGAACGCTGTGTACTGCGGACCGTTCTTCTTGTCTTTAACGGCAATGACTTTAAAGTAATACCTTGCTCCTGTTTTCAATTTTGTAACAACACGGTGATTCCTCGATGAGGTAATTTTTCTGAAGCCGCCGTTTTTGTTCGTGCTGTAGTAGACGGCATAGCCTTTTGCGCCGGAAATTTTGCTCCACGAAAGCCTTGCCTGCTTTTTCTCTGCGGAAACAGACAGTTTGGGGGTGGCGGCTTTTGTGGCGGTATTGACGCTTTTGTACCGCGGTGAATATGCTTTGCTGCTTCCGATATAAACGTACGCCTGAATTTTCACCGTATATTTGCTTCCGGAATCAAGCTTTTTAAGCACAACCGAGTTTTTTGCAGTATAAACGGTTCTTACGCAGCTTCCGTTTTTATAAAGGGAAACCTTGTATCCGCTTGCGCCGTAAACCTTGCTCCACGCTGCCATTAACGATGAGGCGGTAATTTTTGTTACGCTGAGCTTTTTAGTCGCGGCCGGAAGTATCCTGAACGAAAGAGTTTTTTCGCCCTGATAATTGCCCTTGAAGGTAATTTTTGCAAGAGCCTTTCCAACGGTTTTATTTCCGGAATAAGCTACAACATAATCTCTTCCTGCTTTCAGGGTATTGTTGTTCCTATCCTTGACAATATATTCCGGCGCCGCCGCTTTACCCGTATAAACAAAGCTTGTTTTTGAAAGAACGGCGCTTTTTATCATGAAAACAACCTGTGCCTTGCCCTTTAAAGCATTGCACATACTGCATCTGTAGGCGATTAGACCGTCCTTTGACATTGTTGCTCGGGTAAGGATTTTAACATATGAGTGAGCCTTTTTTGCAATGACTTTCCTCTGTGTTTTGTATCCGCAGCGCTTGCAGTGACTGCCCTTTTCAAGTCCGGTACGGGTGCAGGTTGCCTCCTGCTTTTTATCCTCAACCATTGAGTGACCGAGAGGAGCAATGACATCCTGCTCAATCCTGTAATCGCAGCGCGTGCAATGCTTTCCTGCCGTAAGACCGCTTTTGGTACAGGTTGCGCTTTTTGCCGTGTCATTTATTATGTAATGACCCGTTGCCGGAACGGTTTTACTCTCTGTTTTATAGCTGCAACGCTCGCACTTTTGCCACGCGGTGCAGCCCGACTTGGTGCAGGTGGGCTTTTTTCCGGCAACTTCAACAAGCTTATGTCCCAAAGCCGGAAT
>JAEDIH010000037.1 GCA_016292575.1 Clostridiaceae bacterium
GGCGTTGCAAGAATCAACCCGAGCAAGTGCCGCGCCTGCAAAAAGTGCATCAAAACCTGCCCGAGGCAGCTTATAGATTTGTTTCCGCTTGACACAATCAAGGCTGCGGTTCTTTGCAAAAACCATGACAAGGGTGCGCAGACAAGAAAGCAGTGCAAAGCCGGCTGCATCGGCTGCATGAAGTGCGTCAAGGCTTGTGAGACGGGAGCAGTTACGGTTGAAAACTTCTGCGCAAAGGTTGATTATGACAAGTGCATTGGCTGCGGAAAGTGCCATGCACAATGTCCGGTCGGCTGCATCGACCTTTATATGCTCAAGAGAACGTTCTGAAAAAACAAAAAAAATATCCGCCGCCGTTTGCTTTCAGGGGCAGACGGCGGCGTATTATACGAAAACGCTTATCTGTTTTCCGCAACTGTTTTATAGATTCTGTCAATGGCTTTTTTGTTTTCCTTTGCAGAATACTTTGCGGCAAGGGCGTTTATCTTTTTTTCAACCCACGGCATTTTGACGTATTCCAGAACTTCGCTTTCGTACTGCTTAAAGGCGTCCTCATCGTTTGTGGCTATTGTGCAGCGCTCAACAAGATAGACGGAGTTTCCGCTTTCAATGACTCCTGCGCTGCCGTGACTGATGGCGCTGACCTTTTCAAAAAAGTCATCGTCATACATTTCGTCTCCCTTTTTCATCAGGTTGACCTCAAGGGTCTGAGTAGCAACAAGGTTCACGCTGCGGCAGTATTCCGCGTTGAGCGAGTCGATGTCGCCGCCGTTTCTCAGCCTTTTTGCCATTGACTCAAACTGTTCCACAAGCGTCTGCTTTTCCTGCTCGGAAAGGGGAATGGTTTCGCCCTTTGTGTTCAGCTTGCAAAGCGGTGCTTCAATCGCCTTGAAGCCGACATAAAGCTCAACAAAGCTCTGCTTAAGCTCATCTTGTGAAACCTCGTTTTTGCCGCCTTTGCCGAAAAAGCGGGCAACAATCTGCTTTTTGCCTGCCGTGCAAAGCTCGGCGGAAAGGACGTCCGCCTTGCTCACTCCGATACGCTTGTAATGCGCCTTGAAAAGGCTCCAGAGGCCGTTTGTTCTGCTGTTTGCGTCGCTTTTGAGATATTGCTCGGTCTTTATCTTGTTCTCTTTCATGAAATTCTGCACCGCAACATATTTTTTGCAAAGCCCGTAAGTTGCCGAAAGCACGTTTTCCCGGCTGTTTTCCTTAACGCCGTAGGCTTTCGGGTCTGCGGTAACGCAGTCAAGGTAATAGGCGAAAAGCCCCTTTGAAACTCCGGTGCTTTCAATCACGAGCGGATAGCTGTTTCTACCGCCGCAGGCGCAAAGGGAAAAGGAAAGGAACAGACACAAAAGCAAAAGGCAAAGCCCTTTTTCTGCCGCCTTCTTTTTCATGAGTTTTCTTCCTCGGCGCCCTTCATGTCAAAGCGGTATATTTCCTGCTCCTCAATGTCGATGTTCTGAACGATGATGGGCTTTATTCCTGCGTTTGCGGTAACTGTTGTTACAAGAGCCTTCGCAAGCGGAAACAGCTCCTTAAAGGTGTCAACATGAACAAACTCCTTTTCAACTCCGCGCTTGATGTCAAAAATACCCTTGACCTCAACGGTAATGCTCAGAACGTCCGGGTGGTTCTTGTCAAGCACCTCAATGCAGAGCGTTGCTTCGCAGACCGCACCGTCGGTATACTTGACATTGTGCGAGACCTTGTTGTTCAGATTGAGATGAACGGTGGACTGCACGGCGTTGTTAAAATTTATGCGGCTGACTTTGTATGCTTTCAGTTGAACGTTGGTCATTTTGAATTCTCCTATAATTAAATTATTTTCATGTCTGACGGAATGTTGGTGTGCTTTCCGAGATATTCACGGTAAAGCAGCGGGAAAACAAGCCCCTCATAGACATAAAACAAGGCTCTGCCTTTTTTCGGCGAGGGCGCCGGAACGCTTGAAGCCTTGACGCCCACAAGCGAGGCTATTACCGACGCGCGCATGAGATGAAATTCGCTTGAGATAAAAGCAATTTCCGGTTCTTTTTCGGGCTTGAGCGAGTCTATTAGCTTTTTTGCGTTAACAAAGTTTTCAAACGTTGTCTGGGACTTATCCTCAAGGAAAATTCTTTCGCTTTCAATACCGTTTTGAAGGAGAATTTCCTTAATTGCCTGCGCCTCGCTTTTGGTCTGATCCTCGTGAACAATTCCGCCGCAGCAGATTGCCCTGACGTTTTTGTGCTCGTTCAAAAACTTTGCCGCAGCCTCTGCGCGCAGGCGCAGCATTTCATCCGGGGTATCGACTTTTACGCGGCAGCCTAAGATAAGAAGAAAATCCGGTTCGCCGGAAAGATTTCCGTTTTTTGCTGCGGCTTCGCACGCGGCAAAGCCGGCGCAAAGACCCGTAAGCGCCGCAGCCGAGGCGGCAAGAAAGGCAGTTCTGATTTTCAATTAAATCAACTCCTTGTGTTTTTCTTTTACCCATTCTATCACAAATTTACGAATAATGGAACGCTTTGGCGCACTTTTTAGTAATTGTTTTAAGTCATGTTTTAACAAACAAAGATAAGATAGGTCATTATCATAAAAACCGTGCTATATGCTTAAAATATAGAGAAAATATGAAAAAGGAGAGAATATTATGTGCGGAATAGTAGGCTATACCGGAAAAAATCTGGCGGTGCCGTATCTCATTGACGGGCTTTCAAAGCTCGAGTACCGCGGCTACGACTCGGCCGGCGTTGCCGTAATGGAAAACGGAAGAATAAGCGTTACCAAAAAGAGCGGCAGACTGAGCGTTCTTGAAAAGGAGCTTGCAAAGCAAGAGCAAAGCACCGCAACGGTCGGAATCGGCCACACGCGCTGGGCTACCCACGGAAAGCCGAGCGATGAAAACGCCCATCCCCATCTGAGCGAAAACTGCCTTTTTGCCGTTGTGCATAACGGCATAATTGAAAATTACGCCGCCCTGAAGGAGCAGCTTGAAAGCGAGGGAATCCACTTTTCCTCGCAGACGGATACGGAGGTCATCTCCCAGCTGCTTGAAAAAAACTATGACGGCTCCTTCCTTTCCTCGGTGCAAAAAACGCTGCCGATGCTTGAGGGAGCGTATGCGCTCGCCGTGCTTTGCAGGGACGAGCCGGACACCGTTATCTGCGCAAAAAAGGCAAGTCCGCTTGTGCTCGGAAAAAGCGAGGAGGGAATTTTCGCCGCCTCTGACGTTACCGCAGTACTTAAACACACAAGGGACGTTTATAAGCTGTCCGACGGCGAAACGGCTGTTTGCAAAGGCGCCTCTTTGAGCTTTTACTCGGCGGACGGAAAGCCAATTCAAAAAAACTGTGAGCACATCACCTGGAGCGCGGAGGACGCGCAAAAGGGCGGCTATGAGCACTTCATGCTCAAGGAGATTTTTGAACAGCCGGCAGCCTTTGCCGCAACAGTCAATCAGCATATTTTAGGCGGCAAGCTCAGCTTTGAAAATCTGCCGCTTTCAAAGGACGAAATAGGAAAGCTTGACCGCATAGTGATAACTGCCTGCGGCTCGGCTTACCACACCGGAATAGTCGGAAAATATGTTTTTGAAGGTCTTACCCGTATTCCCACTGAGGTAGACATTGCCTCGGAATTTCGTTACCGCGACCCGATTCTTACCGAAAATACGCTTGTAATCATTATCAGCCAGAGCGGAGAGACGGCGGACACCCTTGCGGCGCTGCGCCTTGCAAAGGAAAAGGGCGCGCGCGTGCTTTCAATAGTCAACGTTGTCGGCAGCACCATTGCAAACGAAAGCGACGGCGTAATTTATACCGCCGCAGGTCCGGAAATTGCCGTTGCAACAACAAAGGCATACTCAACGCAGCTTGCCGTTTTATATCTGCTTTGCGGTCACTTTGCCTATGAGCGCGGACTCATGGACGAGGACGGGCTTTCAAGGTATCTGCTTGAGCTTCAGAGCATTCCGAAAAAGATTAACGAAGTGCTTGAAGCAAACAGGGAGCGTGCAAAGGAGCTTGCAAAGCTTTTTGTTCCCCTTGACCATGCCTATTATATCGGACGCGGTCTTGACTTTGCCGCGGCTACCGAGGGTTCGCTCAAAATGAAGGAGATAAGCTACATTCATTCCGAGGCTTACGCCGCCGGCGAGCTAAAGCACGGAACAATCTCCCTTGTTGAAAAAGGCACGCTCATTGTTGCCCTTGCCTGCCACGAGCCGCTCTTTGCAAAAACAATGAGCAATATCCGCGAGGTTGTCTCGCGCGGAGCGCGTATCCTTGCCGTAACAACCGACAGGCACAAGAATGAAATGAAGGACTTTGACTTTGTCCTGACTGTTCCGGAAACGCTCCTTGAGTTCTGCGCCTCTCTTGAGGTTGTTGTTCTGCAGCTGCTTGCCTACTACGCCTCGCTTTATCGCGGCTGCGACATCGACAAGCCCCGTAATCTTGCAAAATCCGTAACGGTTGAATAAAGGAACCTCTGAATAAATCACAGCATACGCTTTGATGCACATCTTACTTGCATCTTTCCCGCCATATTGCACAAAAGGCGCTTGAAATCCGATAGGATTCCTGCGCGCCTTTTGCACAATCTGACGAAAAATCTGACGGCGTAATCTGTACATCAGATTTAATCAGAGCTTCCTAAAGCCTTGCACCCGGCAGATTCAGTTCCTGCCGGGTGCAAAATAAATGTTATAAATTTCCGAGTGAATAAAATGTAAAAATTGCTCGCATAGTGTTGAATTTTTATGCTGCATAGAGTATAATTCATGGTGTATGTTACAGAATCGGGGTACTGCCGTAAGACGGCGTAGAGCTTGAGTTTCGGCGTGAGTTCAAGTGTCCGCCGGGGATTGCTTTGTCCGGTTTCGGCGGCTGACCAAACATAATCTGGAGGCTGAATAATGGCTAAAATCAATTTTTCCCTTGAAGAGAACGGATATTCCGTTCGCGAGGTTGACAAATATATCGACCTGCTTCAGACCGAATATAACAACGCGCTCTCCTGGGGCGAGGAAATGGAAAAAAAGCTTCAGAAGCTTGAGGAAAACATAAAGGATCTCGGAATGTACTTCACCATTGACGAGGATAACCAGAACGAAGTTATCCGGCGCGTTTTTGAGGAATTGACCGCAACGGTTGAAAAGGTTAAGCAGAACGCCGAGGATAAGGCGCAGCAGATTATTGACGCCGCAAACGAAAAAAGCCGCAACATCGTTCGCCAGGCGATGGAAAACTCGGTTGAAATAAGAACCGAAAACACCACTATTATGAAAAACCTGAAAAGTATTAACGAAATGATTTCCGTAATTCTTGAAAAAGGCATTCAGTAAGGCGCGGATTTTAAGGTGACCGCCGATTAAACGTGAGTGCAGTGAATCAGCGGTTGCTTAAGGATGTGATTTGATTGGCAGGCTACAGACCCAAGAGTCTTGATGAACTTAACAATTTATACGGCAAGGCGATCTCCGCCGAAAATGAGATCAAAAAAAGCTCCTCCCTGCTGAAGGAGGAGGTGCTTTCCGATATCATCGGCGGCGAAAAAAATACGCAGGAAAGGCCGCCGCGCGCTCCCGAGCGCAGGGAAAGCGGGTTTTCAAGCGATGTAGACGCTTTTATCAGGCAGTTTTCCGGCGAGCACGGTGCTTCCTCTGTGAGTGAAACACTTGCAAAAAAGCCCGCACCGCAGCCGCCGCAGCCGCCGCGTCCGGCTTTTGACGGACAGCAGCGTTCCGTACGGAAAAATGAGAGCGAAAAGCAGGAAAATATCTCCGGTCTGATGAATGACTATGTGCGCATTATGAGCGGCGAGGAGGACGACGAGGACGAGGAAAGCGCGTTTTCCTCAAGAAAGCCCCTTTTCAAAAACCGCCGCAGCGACAAAAAAGGAAAAAAGAAAAACTCAAAGGATATAATTCAGGATACTGCAGAGCCGGTAAAGGAAGAACAGCCGGCAGCCGAAAAGCCGCAGGACGCTTTTACCGGGGAGAGTGCTTCAAACGAGTTTGCCAATGCCGCTTTTGAAAAGCACGAAAGCCCGGCAGCGGCAGACGCCGACGGCGGTTTTGAACCTTCTTATGAAGACCGGCTCTTTGAGCCTGCCGAAAATGACGCTTCAAAGGAACAGAGCGAAGCTTTCGCTCTGCCCGTTGAGGAGGACGCCGAAAAAGCAGACGAGGAAGGCTTTGATGAAGCGTTTGAACCTATTGCGGACGGAAGCGATGATTTTGTTTTCGGCAGCGTTGAGGCTCCCCGTTCTTCGGGCGGGGTGATTTTTGCAAAGGTGTTCCTGAGCGTTCTGCTTGCGGTCACTCTGCTTGCAACCGTCCTTACGGGAATCGGCGTTTTCTCTGTTAACAGCGAGCGCGCTCTTCCCGGCGGAATCTTAACATTCTGCGCCACAAATGCATATGAAGACGCAGACATTCAGAGCAACGATTTTATCATCTGCAAAAAGCAGGATTATATTAATGACGGCGAAAAGGTCATCTTCATTAACCGTGAGCTGCGCTCGTTCTCTTTCGGCGTTAAAAACGGCGAAAAAACCGACATCAGCGGCAATGTTTACTATAAAGTATCCTCCGAGCAGATTGAAAAGAACGATGTACTCGGCGTTATTGTTAAAACCGTTCCGTCGCTCGGAAAGGTTGTCCGCATCGTTGTTGAAAACTATCTGTTTATTCTGCTCGGTCTTGTTACTCTTGCAATAGTGTTGACGCTTATCCTCTGCCTTGCGTTCAGAAAACGCCGCTATGACTATGATTTTTATGACGAGGACTTTGAAGAAGAGGAAAGCGAACAGCAGGAAGTCATTTCTGAACCGAAACGAAAAAAAAGAAAGCACGCGAAAGCCGAAAGCAGTGAGGACGACTTTGACAGCGACTCGCTTTACAGCGGCATTGAGTAATTTTTTGCCGCCGAAAAAACTTGTTTAACGGAAATTATATATCGCAGAACGAACGCTTATTTCTTTCTGCGATATATTTTTTTAAATTACGTTTAAGGATAAAATAATAATATTATAACAACGAGTTCATAGCTTGTTAAAAACTGTTGCTTGTTCGGAAGTAAATCACTGGACAGTATGCAACCGCAAAAATTTGATGCAGAATTTTTTGGAACCTGTAAAGCGAGGTGAAAACATTGAGCAAGGAAGAGTTCGGCAAGGCTGTCAGTCAGACTTTCAGCCAGGTTTTGCAGTTTATTGTTGATGGATTCAAAAATATGGACTTTAAATCATTCTTCGAGGAGTTTGTCAAGCTCATCAAGGCAGTCCTTTAAGAAGTTGAAAACACCGCCTGAAACTTTGGTTGTCCGACCGGTTTCAGGCGGCTTTTTGCTTTTATTCCGGATAAAACAGTCATATATTTTATAGTGGCGCCCCGGTTCGCCGCGCAAGGACATTTACGGAGGAAGATATATGACAACAACGGCTTCGGTTTCGCTTCTTATTTTCGCAATTATCTATATTGTAATGTTTGCCTTCCAAAAAATACGCCCGTTTGCCGCCGTTTTCGGCGCGGCGGTTTTTGTTGTGCTGGGCAGCACAGACGTTCTGCCGGGGTTTCATTACACGCTTTCGGACGCTCTTTCGGCCGTTGATTTCAACGTGATACTGATGCTTGCCGGAACAATGGGCACCGTTTCGCTCTTTATTGAGTCCTCAATGCCTGCGCTTTTGAGCGATATCCTCATTTCAAAAACGCCGAATCTGCGCTCGGCTGTTGTTGCGCTCTCGCTTTTTGCCGGGCTTATTTCGGCGTTTGTCGATAATGTTGCAACCGTGTTGATGATAGCACCCGTTGCCCTTGCTTTTTGCAAAAAGTGCGGCATATCTCCCGTTGCGCCAATGATCTGCATTTCCGTTTCCTCAAATCTTCAGGGCGCGGCAACCCTTGTGGGCGACACCACCTCGGTTCTGCTTTCAAAGGCCGCCGGGCTTGATTTTACTGACTTTTTTGTTGACAACGGACGGGTGGGAATGTTCTTTGTTGTTGAAGCCGGCGCGCTTGTCGGCGCGGCGATGGTCTTTTTCATGTTCCGCAAGGAAAAATCGCCCGTTGTCTGCGCACAAAGGACGGTTGTCAAAGACAAGGTGCCAACTGTTCTGCTTGTGCTCACGGTGCTTTCGCTGATTGCTGCTTCGTTTGTGCCGTACAAGGAGAACGCGGCACCCGGAGCACTCTATAAGCCTGAGATTGCAAACGGACTCATCTGCGTTTTCTTCTGCCTTACAGGTCTTTTCAGAAAGATGCTCAAAGAGCGTTCGGTTTCCGCACTTTTTGGGGTGATAAAGGAAATTGACTTTCTCACCCTGCTGCTTCTTGCAGGGCTTTTCGCCGTTATCGGAGCAGTGTCCGAGGCGGGCGTGATAAAGCTTATCGGAAGCACCGTTTCAAAGCTCGGCAGGGGCGCAAACGGCGTTTTCATAGTGTATACGATGCTTGTCTGGGTTTCCGTTCTCCTTTCGGCCTTTATTGATAACATTCCCTATACGGCAACCATGCTGCCCGTTGTTGCCGTTATCGCCCACGACCTTTCGGTTGTTGACGGTCTTTCAATCGAGCCAAAGCTTCTTTACTACGGACTCATCTGCGGCGCGACCCTCGGAGGAAACCTGACCCCTATTGGTGCAAGCGCAAACATTGCGGCTCTCGGTATCCTCAGAAAAGAGGGGTACAGAGTAAGCTCCGGGGAGTTCATGAAGTACGCCGTTTTGTTCACGCTTTCCGCTGTTATTACGGGCTATGTGTTAATCTGGCTTATCTGGACGTAATTTTTTTCCTTTCTGCCGCCCGTACGGATTTTGCTTTCATGCTGTTGCTTTGTGGGTAAAAGGTAGTATAAATTTACACCCGTCCGCTCCGCTTGGGGTTACTTTTTCGTGCAAACTCCGTAGGGGCGTCGCTTGAGGCGCCCGGGAACCTATCCAAAATAGCCGCGTAAATTTTAACTTGTACGTTGTTACTTTGTGGGTAAAAGGTAGTATAAATTTACACCCGTCCGCTCCGCTGGGGGTACTTTTGTCAATCGTCACAAAAGTACCCAAAAGGACTTTGCTTCGGCTACGGCGCAAGAGGGAATCAAAATGACGGCTTTGCGGGGGAAAAGCCGCATTTCGCTTCCATTGCGCCTACAGTTAGGTTGTGCTGAACCCATTTTTCCTTCGGACGCCGCTTTCATCTGCAAACAGGAACGGCGAGTGGGAATTAATTTACGCTGTAAAAGCATATAGTAAATGCTTTTCAAGTCGCGGCTTTCTGCAAAAAAGATAAAATCTAACATCTAATATCTAAAATCTAAATTCGTACGGGCGGGACTCGTGACCGCCCGTGAACCCCAAAACCTGTTCCGCTATTTACCCATAAAGGAACAACATAAAACCAAAACTGTAGGGGCGTCTCGTGAGGCGCCCTGAGCACTTTGCCTTTTGCACCGTTTACCCACAAAGTAACAACGTACAAGTTAAAATTTACGCGGTTGTTTATTTTAAGGTTCCCGGGCGGCTCCGAGTGCCGCCCGTACGGTTTAAGCACCAACAGAAAGAAAGGGCCGCCGCACCAAAGATGCCGACAGCCCTTGTTGTATAAATGCGGTTTATACTCCCGAATAAGCATTGAAGCCCCCGTCAACGGCGATGGTCGTTCCGGTGATGAAGCCGGAATAGCTTTCATCGCAGAGGAACAAAAGCGCACCCTCAAGCTCCTCGGGCTTGCCGAGACGCTTCATCGGCGTTGCGGCAAGAATTTTTCCGGTTCTTGCGGTGGGCGTTCCGTCCTCATTCCAGAGGAGAGTTTTGTTCTGGTTTGTTGAGAAAAAGCCCGGTGCAATAGCGTTGACCCTGATGCCGACCTCGGCAAAATGCACCGCCATAAACTGGGTAAAGTTCTGAACGGCGGCCTTGGCTGCGGAGTATGCCGGAATTTTCGTCAGCGGACGGTAGGCGTTCATTGAGGTTATCATTATAATGCAGGTGTTCTCCTTTTTTGCCATGTCCGGCGCAAAGACCTGAGTCGGAATGAGCGTTCCGAGGAAGTTGAGATTGAAAACGAACGAAATTCCGTCCGGATCAAGGTCAAAGAAAGTTTTTACGTCCGGGTTCTTTTCAAGCAGGTCAATTTTTTGGAGCGTTTCCTTGGTTGTGGTACCCTTGGGATTGTTGCCGCCGGCTCCGTTGAGCAGAATGTCGCACGTTCCGTATTTTTCGGCAATAGCGTCGCGCGCTTTCTGCATGCTTTCCTTTTGCAGCACGTTGCAGGCAAAGGCAGCCGCCTCGCCGCCCTCTGCTCTGATTTCGTCTGCAACCTTTTGCGCCGCGCTCTCGTTGATGTCAAGCACGGCGACCTTTGCGCCCTGACGGGCGAGAGCCTTTGCAAAATCGGAGCAAAGCACTCCTCCGCCGCCCGTTACAACCGCAACTCTGCCTTTAAGTTTTTCATGAATGAACATATTATCAATCCTTTCTGAAAGATTTGGGTTAACTGTTTTTGAAGAAGCTCTGAATAAATCTGATGTTCATCGTGGTTTGTTCAGAGGTTCCTTAAAGCCTGCAAAACCTTGTTTGCTGCCGGAACGGCGTCGTTATATCCGATTCCGCCGTTTTCAAGGCAGACGACTATTGCATACGGAAAGCTGCTGTCCGCCGAAAAGCCGTAGAACCAGGCGTGGCTTCTTTTTCCCTCAACCTCTGCCGAGCCGGTCTTTCCGCACATTTTCAGCCCGGGAAAGCGGCTGTCACCGTAGTAGTTTTCAACATTGGAGCGCAGGAGCTTTTTAATCTTTTTTGCCGTTTCGGCGGTCATGGTGATATTTTTGTTTATTGCCGACCGGGTCTGCGGCAAAAGTGTTGTCTGCGTTTCAACAACATAGGGTATCACGGCCTGTCCGCCGTTTGCAATCGCGCCTGCAATCATCAGCATATGGCAGGGGTTGGCAAGCGTTGTGTATTGACCGATGCCTGCCCAGCCGAGGTCAATTTTTGCCGCGCCGGAAAGGTCAAAATAGCTTTTTGCGGTGTTTGCGCCGCTGACCTTTACCGAGGTGCCGAAGCCGAGCTGCTTTGCCGTTTGGGTCATTTTTTCCGTTCCGAGCATTGTTGCAAGCTCGGCAAAGGCACTGTTGCAGGAGACGTTGAGCGCGCGCTCAAAGTTTAGCTTTCCGTGGACGCCGTTGCAGATAACGTACTGATTCTTTCCGCATTTATATTTTCCCGTGCAGTTAAAGGTCATTTTATAAATGTTCGGCAGATTTTCAACGGCGCAAACGGCCGTTACAACCTTAAAGGTTGAGCCGGGAGTGAAAACGCCGGAAAGGAAGCGGTTGAGATAGATTCCGTCGTATTTTCCGCTGGTGTCGGTGTCAATATCGCCGGGCTTGTTTTCCGGGTCAAAGGACGGCGCGGATACCTCGCAGAGGGTTGCGCCCGTTTTATAGTTGTAGACCGCTATTGTGCCCTTGTTGCCGTTCAGAGCATTGTATGCGGCGGCGGAAACGTCCGAGTCAATCGTGAGCTTCAGATCGTTTCCCTTGCCTTCTTTTATGGCACTGTATACGCCGTCAACAAAGTTGTAGCCGATAAGATGCGAGCGGAAAACGGTCTGCACGCCTGTTGAAATATATCCCTGTGCGTCGCCCACAACGTGGAGCGTTGCAAGGCGTGTTGTGTAATCGTCGGCATAGAGCCTTTCGCCGTCCTTTGTTTCAACAAGAACCTTTCCGTCTCTGTCAAAAATCGTGCCTGCCGTTGCAAGCTGGCGGTATTTATAGATGTGCTCGTTGAGTCTGCTTGAGGCCCAGGCGTCTGCGTTCAGCACAAAGGAGACCGCCATGAAAACAAGACCGCCGAAAAAGGCTGCTATGAGCGCGAATAAAACATAGGCGCGTTTGGTTGTGTTCCTCATTCGTCAAGCCCTCCTTTAAGCGGTTTTGAAAACTTTCGGATAGGTTCTTACGTCTGCCGCCTTGATGAATGCAAACAGTGCCCATGAGCAGATCATGCTTGAGCCGCCCTGGCTGACAAACGGCAGGGTTACGCCCGTCAGCGGCAGGATATCGGTTATTCCGAAAATATTCAGACAGGTCTGGAAAAGCAGCATTGCCGCAGCGGAACACGCCGCAATGGAGTAAAACGTTGACGGTGCGCTGCGCGAGGTGCGAATGGCATAGACCGTGATGATTGCAAAGGAAATGACAATGGCAAAAGCCACAATCATGCCGAACTCCTCGCAGACCATTCCGAAAACGAGGTCGGTGGTTGAAGCGGCAACATACCGAAGTCTGCCGTTGCCGACTCCGAGACCCTTCAGACCGCCGGAAACGGAGTAGATGAGCGTTCTGACCTGCTGATAGCCCGAGGTGTCGTAATTTTCCCAAACGTGGCGGTAGGCAGCAAAACGCTGGGCAACATAGGGCTTGAAATAGATTATCAGCACAGCACCAAGAAGAGCGCCTGCGCAGATGAAAAGCAGCGAGCGGATATCGCCCGAGCGCATGAAAGCGATGACGAGGAAAGTGAAAAAGAAAATCAGCGCCGTGCCGAAGTCCCTCATCAGAAACAGCACGCCGATGCAGCCTACTGCAAAGGCTATGTAGAGATAGATGTTTTTGCTGGTCAGAAGCTTGTCGAGCGAGGCCGCGCCGACAAAGATGAACGCAATTTTGACAAATTCCGAGGGCTGAACGGAAAGCTTTCCGCCGATAACAAGCCAGTTATAAGCGCCGTTGATTGCGCTTCCGGCAAAGCGAATGAGCAAAAACGAGCCGGCAAGGAAGCACAGCGCAAAAACTGCAAGCGGCATACGCACCGCCATAACTCTTTTAACGTCCTGCAAAAACCAGAGCAGGATATCATAAACAACAACGCCGATTATCACCGCGGCAAGCTGCTTGATATGACCGGATTTTGAAACGCTCGCCGTCAGCGTCATACCTATTCCCGAAAGGAAGAACGCAATAAATTCAAGCTCAAAATTGACCTTTTTGAACGCAAGGTGCATAACGGCAACATAGAGCCATTCAAACAGAGTGAAGCCAAGGAAGCAAACGGCGTTGACCGCATAGAATTTTCCGCCCTCAAAAACAACGGGCAGGCAGGAGAAAAACTGAAAAATCGTCAGAAGCAGCAGAATGAAGCCGCGGTCAACATAGCGGTATTTTCTTCTTCTGCGGTCTTCACGCAGGGCGGCGGAAGCTTTTTTCATTGGCGGTCACCTCCTTTAATGAACACTCTTTTTTGATGAATAGTAAAGTCTTTCGTCTCCGAGCGCAATAACGTCTCCGTCAAAAAGCAGCTGAGGCTCGGTAACGCGGCTGCCGGAAAGGAAAGTTCCCGAAGTTGAGCCGCAGTCCTCAATCGCCCAGCCGTCCTCATAGAGAACAAGCTGCGCGTGCCTCCTTGACACCGTCGGAGAATCAAGCCGGATATCGCATGAATGCGAGCGGCCGATGGTTACTCTGTTGCCCGAAAGGACGAACGCTTCTCCCGTGTCGCGGTTAAAAAGGGTAGGACAAAGCGCGGTATATCTGCGTTCGGGAACGGCAGAGGAGGCGCTCGGTGTGTTTACAACCTGCTCTCCCTCAAAATTGCGGTTGATTTTGTTTGAGTAAACGTCCTTTGCGCCCCGGGCTTCGGACGGCATCTGAGTGAAGAGACTTTCGTTCTTTTTGTCAAAGTGAAGCTCGGGTCGGTGCTCATCATCGTAATAGCCTGCCGCATAAACGTCAGGGGCTTTCGGCGCATAATAGCCGTTCACATTGTAGGTTCCGTTTTGGCGGTCGATAAAGACTTCGGCTTCAGCGCCGCTTTTGGGCGTTGGACGCGGACAGGACGGCGCCGGCGATTTTTTTCCTTTGCGGCGGCCTTTCCTTTTTCCGACAAGGGAAACGGGATCGTCGGCAATTTCAAAGCTGAACACGGCTCCGCCGAAGGTCAGCCTGTCTCCGCCGGAGATCATGGCTTTTTTTTCAACTTTTTCGCCGTTGACAAGAATTCCGGATTTTGAAAGCAGGTCATAGATATACCAGCCGTCAATGCGTCTGCTGATTACCGCCTGAAAGCGCGAAACGGTGTCATAGCC
>JAEDIH010000038.1 GCA_016292575.1 Clostridiaceae bacterium
GTTCGCTCATCGGCGAGGCTGTTGTTAAAACAAGCGGCGAAACCTTTGTTGACGCCGCCAGCGGACAGACCCAGTATATTCCGAACGGCAACATCTTCTTTGTCGGTGCGGCGGTCATACTGCTGACCGTTATTCCGGCACTTTTCGCCGCAAAGCACTTTAAAAAAAGGCTTGCTTCGGCAGAGGAAAAGTGAAAACAGATTGCATCAAGCCGTATCGTATATCCGCCGCTTTGGACTGATTGCTCCGAAACGGCGGCTTTTGATTTTTGCCACCTACTGTTTATCGGAAGGTTCCTTTTTTTTGCGGTCAAAAATAAAAACGCAGCAAAGGCAGGAAAGCGGAAAGGCGAGGGTGAAAAACACCGGCGCGGAAAAGGGCAGCAGGAGGAACAGAACGCCGCAAATCAGCCCCACTGCGGCAAGGCAGAGTGCGCAGCGCGGAAGAAAAAGAACAAAGGCTTCAAAGAACGGTCTGCTCCCCTTTTCAAAAAGGAGATACCGGGGCATGAACAAAAACGCAAGCAAAAAAATCAGGAGGAAGCAAACGCAGACTGTGCCGCCGAAAAACGCCGGAACCGTTTTGAGCGAAAAATAGATTTTAGCCGAAGAAATTCCTGCGGCAAAAAGCAGAGCAAAAAGGCAGGACGGCAAGGCAGTTTTTCTGAAGCTTCTTTTGAATGCGGAAAAGAAGTCGGAAAATGTCCGCACCTCTTCTCCGTCGTAAAGCTTGCGGCAAACACAGAACAGCGCCGTCCACGAGGAAAGCAGAGTGAAAAGAGGAAGCGCCGCCAAAACAAAAAGCAGCCCCAAAAGCGCCTGCTTATGGACGGTTGAGATGAGACAGGACAGGAATTTGTCTCGCGGAGTATCCGGATAGGAAAAAAAGAGGTTCTTTTTCACAACATATCACCGTAATGATTGTTGGCAAAAACACCGCAGGGATTTCACTGCGCAAGCGCTTTTCGCCCACAAATAATTGCTTGATTTTTGGCGTATATTGTGGTATTATCGGAATATAAGAAAGGATGGTGCATATCATGCTTGGTGACAGACTCAGGGCAATCCGTAAAGAGCATGGGCTGACGCAGCAGAATATTGCAGACGTTTTAGGCGTTGACCGGACAACCTACACTGTTTATGAAGGCGGCTCCATTACTCCTTCGCCTGCAACCCTTGTAAAGCTCTCGCAGATTTACAATGTTACCGTCGGCTACCTTATCGGTGTTGAAGAAAACCACCCCGAACTGCGCAAAATCCCGGAAGAAAAGCAGAGGGAAAAGCTCCTGAGCAGCGATCCCATTTCCCTGCTAAAAAAGGAGGAAAAGGAGCTGATGCTTTATTTCAGAGTCCTTTCCGACGCAGAAAAGCACAAGATTATTGATGAAATGAAAGCCCTTGCGCAAAGGAGCGGAAAGCTTTAAAAACGCTTTTGTATTTTTGACGGGGCAAGTTGTCAAAAAATTGTGAATTTTTTATAATGTTTTTTTGAAGATGTGATTGACTTTATTTAAAAAGTGTATTATCATTATATCAGTGACGGGGTTGTCCCGCTGCAAAAGTTTTTAACATCGAAAGGAGTAATATCTATGTTCTTTTGGTTTGCAAAAATGTTCACTAAATTCTTTCTTAAACTCATCTTCTGATTTCTAAATGTTTGTTTAATCGGCACTTGCCGGTTCTTGAAAGGAGCGAATACGAATGCCTGAATGGCTTGAAGAACTTATTCCTCACCTTGAATTTGTTTTTTCAAAGGTGTCCAAAAAACTGTTTATCAAATTCCTGCTTAAACTTATCTTTTAATGCTCAACCGGACGGCTTTTGCGGCTGTCCGGTGTTTTATTTTTCGCGCGTTAATAGTTCGTTAAATTTTTTTACACTTTTTATCCGCATTTTTAATTGACTTATAAAACAAAGTGTATTATTATTATTTTAGCTGAAGATTCGTCACATTATCGGCTAATGTGTCGGAATCGGCAAATAAAATTAAGAAAGGAGTTACAATAATGAAAAAGGTTCTTGCAGTTCTTCTTGCAGTTATCATGCTTTTCTCGGTTGTAGCCATCGGCGTTGCTGCTGAAACTACTACCGCTGCTGCCGGCGAAGAAGGAAGCAACGTTCAGCTTCCCGAATGGCTTACCAGTCTCATCGCTCGCCTTAAGCAGGTCATTGCAAAGCTTCTCCTTAAGCTTGGCATCAAGCTCAACTGGAACAATCTCTTGGCCGCGTAAGCTTGTTGAAAGAGCTTGAAAGGGCTGCCTTCCGGGCGGCTCTTTTTTCAATTTTTCAATATTGCAGACGCATAACAGATTTTTTTCATTTTGTGATGACAAATCGGGATTTTTGTGTTATACTTATATATCCACTGATTTGTCAGGGGTCATTTATGTAAAATCCTACCGAAGGAGATCGAAATGAGTATTGCAGTTGATAACATAAAAGGCGTGCTGGAGCTTCTTGATGAAAACCTTTCAAAGCTCGGCTTTGAAAAAAAGACCGGGCTTGAGGTTCAGGAAAACGGTGCTTATGCAACCTTTTCCGGCGAAAAGGGTGCGCTTAAATTAAAATATGAAAACGAGATTGCCGCTGTGTATTTTGCTGAAGAAGAGACCGCACTTGAAGAGGGCGGAAAAAAGCTTGTTGCCACTCTCCTTCCCGAAAACGGCGACAGCAGAGACGTTAAATACGTTGCAAACGAGATTGCAGATTGCCTGAACGAGCGCTTTGCAAAAAAAGCGGCGGTCAAAAAGAACGGTACGACCAAGGCGCCGCAGACCGTTTCCAAAACCGCAGTCAAAAACGGCTCGTACTATGATGCAAATACCCTTGCAAGCAAGCTCTGCCTTGTTTTTCCGGAGCTCAGAGATTTATATAAGCAGAACATTGCCGAATACGGCGAGTTCCTCTCGGAAAAGTTTTTCACCGAATACGGCACGGAAAAGGTCATTTCAGCAATTAAGCAGAATAACCCTCAGACGATGAAAAAGCTTTTCCAGATCCTCAACGAAATTTATGAGGACGGAACGAACGATACGCAGAGCCTTATTGCCGTAACAATCCTCGGCGAGCTGAACAACGACCAGATTTTGCTTGCGCGCTGCGTGGATTATATGAGCGAAACGCTTGCCCCGCCGGTCATTGAGGTCAACCGCTATCTTGCCTCCGCAGCAGGAAAGAGGGCTAAGAAAAAGCTCCTCAATCCCCCGGTATACAAGCCCAAGAAAAAGAAAAAGCCCGGTCTTCTGGCTCAGATGATGGCCGGCGGCGGTGGTGTAACTCCGCCGATGTAACACAAAGCCGGGACTGCCGCAAAAGCTGCGACAGTCCCTTTTCAGTCTCCGGAGGTGCCGAATGATTATTGAAACAGCAAAAACAGCCGACTTTAAAGAGCTTCTTAAATTTGAAAACCGTGTTTTTAAAATTAAATTTGAAAACAAGGTGCCGAAGGTGTACCGCTTTCCGGAAAGCGCCGCGCTTCACGGTATTCACCGCGAGGGCGGAAAAATTGCGGGCGGTATCTGTATTCTTCCGGGCGCGTTTATAATCGGCAGCGAAAAGCTTGTTACGGCCGGTATAGGCTCGGTTGCCGTTGCAAAGGGGCTTCGCGGACGCGGAATAATGAATGAGCTTATGCTGTATGCCGAAAAAAAGAGTCTTGAATATGGAGCGGATGTTGGCTTCCTTTCCGGCTACCGTTTCCGTTATCAGCGTTTCGGCTATGTTCCGGCAGGCATTAAATATGTTTTTGAGATCTCAGACAACCTTATCGCACGCACAAAGGAGAGCGAGAAGCTTTGCTTTTCTCCTGTTGCGAGCGCAGAGGACGAAGAGGCTGTTTTTGCCCTTTACTCAGCACAGGAGATTCGCTTTGAGCGGGAAAGGGAACGCTTTGCGTCAATCCTCAGAACATGGCACAGCGAAGCATACCTTGTTGAAGACCGGGACGGAAATGTCTGCGGATACCTGATATACAAAGGAGACGAAAACGCCGTTTCGGAGCTTATTCTTAAAGATAATGCAAAGGCGCGTGACGTGCTCGTTCTTTTTGCAAGGGAAAAGGGACTTAAAAATCTTTTGGTTTGGTGCTGCGATTTTCAGCGAAGCCTTTTGAAAAAGCTGCTTGAGTTTGGAGAGCATTACAGAGCGGAGGTGCCGGTGAGTCTCAAAATTTTCAGCTACAGGAATTTTATTGAAAAAATGCTTTCGCTCAAAGCGCGGCTCGGTGCGGTTCAAAGCGGCTCTCTTGTTCTGAGAATCGGAGAGGAAACGCTTAAAATTACCGTTGACGGAAAGAATGTTACGGTTTTTGAAACGCAGGAAAAACCTGAGCTTTCCTTCACACAAACCGAGGCCGCCGTTGCCCTTACCCGCCCCGAGTGCGCCGTGACGGAGAACGCGCTTTTCAATGCGTGGACTCCGCTTTGCCCGTTCTCAATTTTTTCCGTTGATACCGTTTGATTTATTATGCCGTTTGACTGTACTGCAGCCGAACGGCTAAAAAATATAATTTTAAAGACCTTGACAAACTTATAAAAATACCCTATAATACGTAAAATGTTAGAACCCGAACAGTTAGCGCGCTAACTGTTAGCGAACGAACTTTATTTTTCAAAGGAGGTCGGAACTTGGAAAAGAATAAGTACATTTTTTTTGAGCTTCACAAATGCTCGCGGCTCATCAAGCGGTATATTGACAATAATACCGACAAGGAAAAGTATGAAAAGCTGACGGGTGTACACAGCTGGGCAATCGGCTTTTTTTTTCATAACCGCGACCGTGATATTTTTCAGCGCGATTTTGAAAAGGAGTGCAATGTCCGCCGTTCAAGCGCAACGGAAATGCTCAAGCGAATGGAAAAGAACGGAATGATAAAGCGCGTGGGCGTTGACTATGACGCAAGGCTCAAAAAAATAGTTCTGACAGACAAGGCCATTGAAATTCAGAAAACGCTTGACGAAAAGTTCACTCAGCTTGAAAGCAATCTTTCAAAGGGCATAAGCCGTGAGGAGCTTGAAACATTTTTCACCGTTCTTTCAAAGATAACGAATAATATCGGGGAGGGATCCGAAGATGATTAAAAGACTTTCAAAATGTATCCGCGAATATAAAAAAGTCTCGCTGCTGACTCCGCTTTTTGTTTCGCTTGAGGTTGTAATGGAGGTTATCATTCCGTATTATATGGGAAAAATGCTTGACTACGGAGTCAATCTCGGCAATATGAATTACATTGTCAGGGTCGGAGCAATGCTGGTTGCTTTCTGCATAATGTCGCTCGTTTTCGGCGCGCTTGCGGGCAAATACGCCGCCTATGCCTCCGCAGGCTTTTCAAAAAACCTCAGGCATGATATGTTCCATAACGTACAGTCGTTCTCGTTCTCAAACATTGACAGGTTCTCCGTTTCAAGCCTTGTAACAAGGCTCACAACGGACGTTACGAATATACAGAACGCATATCAGATGATAATCCGCATCGCCGTGCGTGCGCCGCTGATGATTGTTTTTTCGCTCTTTATGGCGATACGCATAAGTCCGCGCCTTTCGCTGATTTTTGCGTGCATACTGCCGCTTCTTGCCCTCGGGCTCTACGGAATAGTCAAAAAAGCATACCCTGTTTTTGAACGTGTTTTCAAAACATACGACAAGCTCAACACAATCACCTCGGAAAATCTCCACGGTATCCGCGTTGTAAAGTCCTTTGTCCGCGAGGAGCACGAAAAGGAAAAGTTCAAAACGGTTTCAAACAGCATTTACAAGGACTTTATTTCCGCCGAAAAGCTGCTTGCGCTCAACGCGCCGCTGATGCAGACCGCCGCTTACTCAACAATGCTGCTCATCTCCTGGTTCGGCGCAAAGCTCATTGTGGCATCCGGAAATGTTCCGGAAAACGGGCTGACAACGGGTGATCTTGTTATTCTCATGACCTACGCCATGCAGATTCTTATGAATCTCATGATGCTTTCAATGATATTTGTAATGCTGACAATGTCCCGTGCGTCAGCTGAGCGTATTTCCGAAGTGCTTGCAGAACAAAGCAGCCTGAAAAATCCGGAGAATCCCGTGATGCAGGTCAGGGACGGCTCGATTGAATTTTCAAATGTCGGCTTCAGCTATAAAAACGATGAAAACAAGCTTTGTCTGAAGAACGCCTCGTTCAGGATTGAGTCCGGCGAAACGGTCGGCATAATCGGTTCAACCGGTTCTTCAAAATCAACCCTTGTTCAGCTCATTGCACGGCTTTATGACGTGACAAAAGGTTCGGTCAGCGTTGGCGGAGTTGACGTCAGGGATTACGACCTTGACGTCCTGCGCGAAAACGTTGCAATGGTGCTGCAAAAGAACGTCCTCTTTTCCGGAACAATAAAGGATAACCTGCGCTGGGGCAACCCGGACGCAACCGATGAGGAAATGAGGGAGGCGTGCAGGCTTGCTCAGGCGGATTCGTTCATAAACAGTTTTGAAAACGGCTATGACACATTTATCGAGCAGGGCGGAACGAATGTTTCCGGCGGACAGAAGCAGCGCATCTGCATTGCGCGTTCACTGCTAAAAAAGCCGAAGATACTTGTTCTTGACGATTCGACCAGTGCCGTTGATACACAGACCGACGCGCTCATTCGCAAGGGCTTTGCCGAGTATATTCCGGAAACAACAAAAATCATCATCGCCCAGAGAATATCCTCCATTGAGCACGCCGATAAGATTATTGTCCTTGACAACGGAGAGATTGAAAATATCGGAAAGCACGAGGAGCTTCTGGGCAAGGATCCGATATATACCGAAGTGTATAATTCGCAGACGAAAGGAGGAAAAGCGTAATGGCAGGCGAAAGAGTTGCAAAAGTTCCGACAGGTCCCAGGGGTAATATGAACGCGCGAGGTATTCCGAAGAAAAAAGTTAAAAAAGGTACTGCCAAGCGTCTTGTGGGGTATATTGTTAAAGGAAACCGGCTGAAGCTGTTCACGGTCATTGTCTGCATAATCATAACGGCGGCGGCAAGCGTATCCTCCTCACTTTTCATCAAGACCCTTATCGGAGACTATATTGAGCCGCTGCTCAAGGCGGAAACAAAGGACTTTGTGCCGCTTCTCGGCGCAATAATCAAGATGGCACTCATCTTCCTTGCCGGTATAGTTGCCGTATATATTCAGAACAGGGTTATGGCGGTTGTTTCGCAGGGAGTGCTCAGAACAATCAGGGACGATATGTTCTCACATATGCAAACTCTGCCTGTCAAATATTTTGACGCCAACACACACGGCGATATCATGAGCCGCTATACAAACGATACGGACACTCTCAGGCAGATGATTTCGCAGACCATTCCGCAAACAATGTCCTCCGCAGTAACCGTTACGGCGGTTTTCATAGCAATGTGCTCGCTGAGCCTGCATCTGACCGTGTTTGTTGTTGTCAGCGTTGTTCTGATGCTTTTAATCACCGGCAAGGTTGCAGGTCGCAGCGGAAAGTTCTTTGTTCGCCAGCAGAACTCGCTTGGCGATGTCAACGGATATATTGAGGAAATGATAAACGGTCAGAAGGTCATCAAGGTCTTTTGCCACGAGGAAACCACAAAAAAAGATTTTGACAAAAAGAATGACGAGCTTTTTGAAAACGCATATAACGCAAACAAGTTTGCAAATATCATCGGTCCGATAAACAACAACCTCGGTCACCTGCAGTATGTGCTTGTTGCGGTACTCGGCGGCTTGCTTTGCATCAGCGGCGTGGGCGGACTCACCTTTGCTTCGGTTGCCTCGTTCATGCAGCTTTCAAAGAACTTTGTAATGCCCATTAATCAGCTTTCGCAGCAGCTCAATGCGGTTGTAATGGCTCTTGCCGGCGCGGAAAGAGTTTTTGACCTGCTTGACGAAAAGCCTGAAACGGACGAGGGCTACGTTACCCTTGTCAACGCCGCAAAGGACAAGGACGGCAAGCTCACCGAGTCCGAAAGCAGAACGGGTCTTTGGGCGTGGAAGCACCCCCATTCCGACGGCAGCGTAACCTATACCGAGCTTCGAGGAGAGGTAAGGTTCTTTGATGTTGACTTCGGCTATGAGGAAGGCAAGGATGTTCTTCATGATATCACCCTTTACGCCGAACCGGGGCAAAAGGTTGCCTTTGTCGGTGCAACGGGAGCCGGCAAAACAACAATAACCAATCTCATCAACCGTTTTTATGATATTGCAGACGGAAAAATCCGCTATGACGGAATAAATATCAACAAAATCAAAAAGAACGACCTGCGCCGCTCACTCGGAATTGTTCTTCAGGAAACAAACCTTTTCACGGGAACTGTCATGGAAAATATCCGCTACGGAAATCTCAACGCAACAGATGAGCAGGTGTATAATGCGGCTAAGCTTGCCAATGCTGACGGCTTCATAAAGCGTTTGCCGGACGGCTACAACACAATGCTCGCAGGCAACGGAGCAAATCTTTCCCAGGGACAACGACAGTTGCTTTCAATTGCTCGTGCCGCCGTTGCAGACCCGCCGGTAATGATTCTTGACGAGGCGACCTCCTCCATTGACACAAGAACGGAAGCCCTTGTTCAAAGCGGAATGGATGCGTTGATGCACGGCAGGACGGTCTTTGTCATTGCGCACCGCCTTTCAACCGTTAAAAACTCGGATGTCATAATGGTTCTTGACCACGGACGGATAATCGAACGGGGAAGTCACGAAAAGCTCATTGAGGAAAAGGGCGTTTATTGCAAGCTTTATACCGGAGCGTTTGAGCTTGAATAATGAATAAGAGGCCGAAAAAGGCACTTCAGTAATTTGCTTAAACATTCTGAAGTGCCGAAACAGCCTCTTTTGATTTGAATTGGGGGTTCATTCAAAAAACTGAATTGTGCGGAATAATCGGTTGAATACTAATTTTTAGTCAAGAATCCTGCCGTCAACGGAAATGGTGACAACCTGCCACGGAATAAACTTTCCGCTTTCCATTAGCGCTTTTTTTGCTGCGTTTTCAAGTCCGCCGCAGCAGGGAACTTCCATCCTGACAATGGTAACGCTTTCAATGTCGTTATTTTTGATGATTTCGCAAAGCTTTTCGCTGTAATCTGTGCTGTCGAGTTTCGGACATCCGATAAGTGTAATCTTTCCGCTCATGAATTTCTCGTGCATTGCGGCATAGGCATAAGCTGTGCAGTCAGCGGCAATGAGCAGCTTTGCGTTTTTGAAAAACGCTGCATTGACCGGAACAAGCTTAATCTGGCATGGCCATTGGGCAAGTTCAGAAGCCACATTTGACTTTACGGTGGGAGCACTTTCGGCTTTGCTGCGGTCAAAGCTTTGCGTTTTGTGTCCCGGGCAGCCGCCTTCATGGTTATGATGAGCGCCGGAACATCCTTTTTGCTTGTTTTTGAGCACGGCGGATTCGTCGTATGCTGCGGCCTCTCGTTCAACAAAGGTGATTGCGCCCGTGGGACAGGTCGGAAGACAATCGCCGAGCCCATCGCAGTAATCGTCACGCATGAGCTTTGCTTTTCCGTTCACCATCCGGATTGCGCCTTCGTGGCAGGCTTCGGCGCAGTTCCCGCAGCCGATGCACTTTTCTTCATCTATATGGATAATTTTTCTGATCATCAAAAATCAAATCCTTTCTGTATTTTTCAATGAGCCTGCCGTTTTTGTTGATACCACAACAAAAATGGCAAAATCTTTTCCTTTCTGAGTGGAAAAAGGAAAAAGACAATGATATAATATCAATGTTGCAGGCTAAAGTCAATGCAAAAAAGAGGTAAAAAAATGGAAAACAACACAAACGAAAAAAGCGGCATGATGAAAAAATGGTTCTTGCCCTACTTCAAAAAGCACGTCAAAACGCTCTGCCTTGACCTTTTGTGTGCACTTTTCACAACGGGCTGCGAGCTTGTTTTGCCGATGATTGTCCGTGAGATTACAAAAATTGCATCTGACGATATTTCAAGGCTGACGGTTACGGTAATTTTGCAGATGGCTTTGCTTTTTGCTGTGCTGAAAATTATTGATATGCTTGCAGGCTATTACATGAGCTATGTCGGTCACAGCATGGGCGTCATGATTGAAAAGGATATGAGAGAGGATCTCTTTTTCCATCTTCTTCGTGTTCCGTTCAGCTATTATGACACAACAAAGGTCGGTCAGCTTATGTCAAGGATAACAACGGATATGTTTGAGGTTGCGGAATTTGCCCACCATTGTCCGGAAGAGTTCTTTATCGCCGGGGTCAAGATTGCCGCATCGTTTGTCATTCTTTCCTCAATCAATCTTCCTTTGGCAGCGTGTGCATTTGTTGTTTTGCCGTTCATGTTCCTCGGAACGCGGTATTTTCGCAAGAAGATGCGCGAGGCATTCAGAAAAAGGCGTGAAATTGCAGGCGATGTCAATTCTCAGACGGAGAATTCCCTGCTCGGTATCCGCGTTGTCAAGTCCTTTTCCGGCGAGGAAGCAGAAAGCGACAAATTCAAAAAGGAAAGCACTTCTCTTTCTGTAACTCAAAAGGAATCCTACCGTTATATGGCTCGCCTCAACGCCGCAGTCAGGTTTTTTGACGGTCTGATGTATATTGTGCTCATTGTCATGGGCGGACTTTTTATCATGAAAGGAAAGATTACAACAGCCGATTATGCCGCCTATCTGCTCTATGTTGCAATGCTTATTGCGGCGGTCAAAAGGATTGTTGAGTTCACGGAACAGTTTGAAAAGGGCGTTACCGGAATTGAACGCTTCGCTTCGGTGATGGAGGTTCCTGCCGAGGACTACTCAAAAGGCGAAGAAAAAGCCGAACCCCCGGAAAACGGAGGAGAGATCGAGTTTAAAAATGTAACCTTCAGCTATGACAGGGAAAAGGGCGACGTTCTTGAATGCATCAACTTCTCCGTCAAAAAAGGCGAAAGCATTGCTGTTGTCGGCCCGTCCGGCAGCGGAAAAACAACAATGTGCAGTCTGCTTTCGCGCTTTTACGATGTAAAAAGCGGTCAGATTCTCCTTGACGGAAAGGATATCCGGGATTACGACCTCAAAGCGTTGCGAAATTCAATCGGCGTTGTTGAGCAGGAGGTCTATCTTTTCTCCGGAACGGTGATGGAAAATATTCTTTACGGCAATCCGAACGCAACAAGGGAACAGGCCGTTGCCGCCGCAAAAAGTGCCGGCGCAGACGAATTTATTGAAAAGCTGCCGCAGGGCTATGACACCTTTGTCGGTGAACGGGGAACAATGCTTTCAAGCGGACAAAAGCAGCGGATCTGCATTGCAAGGGTATTTGTTAAGAATCCTCCGATTCTTGTTCTTGATGAGGCAACGAGCGCACTGGACAACGAAAGCGAACAGCTTGTCAAACATTCGCTTTCCACCCTTGCAAGCGGAAGAACAACCTTTACCATTGCGCATCGCCTTTCAACGGTTGAAAATGCGTCACGGATTCTTGTCCTGACACAAAACGGCATTGAGGAGCAAGGTACGCACAAAGAGCTTCTTGAAAAGGGCGGAATTTATGCAAAGCTTTATAACAGCCAGTTTGACAGATAATTTTTCATCGCCTTAAAGCGTTAAATTGCACAAGAGAGTGCGAAAGTGTGGAAAATTATTCGTGATATGCTGACAAAGTTTTCTTTTGTTTGCTTTTTCTTTCAAAAAACGGTTGACAAACAAAGCAAAACGCACTAAAATACTCAACATAAAGGCAAGGGCGTCTTAGAGAAAACAATCTCTGAGACGCTTTTTGTGTTTCTTATATTTTTTCAGGCAGGACAAGGACGTCCTCTTTCGCAAGGGAAAGAAGACGCTTGTTCTGCCTCTTTGTTTTTTGAAAGGAAGTGGAAAGGTATGCAGAACGAAGACCAACCCTCAAACCGTAATCTGTTGGAAAAAAGCATTTCAGAAAGCATACTCAGGAGGTAAAATTTTATGTACAGTTCAGTAAACACAATATGGGTCCTTATCGGGGCCGCATTGGTATTCTTTATGCAGGCAGGCTTTTCAATGTGTGAGGCAGGCTTCACACGGGCCAAAAACACCGGCAATATTCTGATGAAAAACCTGATGGACTTCTGCATCGGCACACCCTGCTTCTGGCTTGTCGGCTTCGGTCTGATGTTCGGCTCGTCGAGCGCAATTTTCGGTTGGATTGATCCGCTCATTATGAAAGATTACAGCAGCGTCCTGCCCGACGGCGTTCCGCTCTGGGCGTTTGCAATTTTCCAGACCGTTTTCTGCGCAACAAGCGCAACAATAGTTTCCGGAGCGATGGCGGAAAGAACAAAGTTCAGCGCATACTGCATCTACTCGGCCGCAATTTCACTGATAATTTATCCCGTTTCCGGTCACTGGATCTGGGGCGGCGGCTGGCTTTCACAGCTCGGCTTCCATGATTTTGCCGGTTCAACTGCTGTTCACATGGTTGGCGGTGTCTGCGCTCTCATCGGTGCAAAAATTCTCGGACCGCGTATCGGAAAGTATGACAAAAACGGAAAGCCGAAAGCTATCCTCGGTCATAACCTTACCATTGCCGCGCTCGGCGTTTTCATTTTGTGGTTCTGCTGGTTCGGCTTCAACGGTGCTTCAACGGTCGGCATGGATTCGGACGAGCTTGTTGAAAGCGCAAGCCTTGTTTTCTTCAACACAAACCTTGCGGCTGCCGTTGCCTGCTGCGTAACGCTGGCTTTCACATGGATACGCTATAAAAAGCCGGATGTTTCAATGACCTATAACGCCGCGCTTGCAGGTCTTGTCGGAATTACCGCAGGCTGCGACGCGGTAAGCCCGGTCGGCGCATTCTTCATCGGTGCCGTTTGCGGAATTGCCGTTGTCCTTTCCGTTGAGTTCTTCGATAAGATTGCAAAGATCGACGACCCCGTCGGCGCAATTTCCGTTCACTGCGTCTGCGGTGCCCTCGGAACAATTATGACAGGTCTTTTTGCAACGGGCGTTTCAACCGAAAAGGGACTGTTCTACGGCGGCGGTCTGCATTTCCTCGGTGTTCAGACTCTCGGCGTTGTCAGCGTTGCTGTGTACGTTGCCGCAATAATCACCGCCGTGTTCCTCATTCTCAAGCACACGATTGGTCTGCGTGCCTCAAAGGAGGACGAGCTTACCGGTCTTGATGTTACCGAACACGGACTTCTTACCGCTTATGCAGGCTTTGCAACTCTTCCCGATACGGCATATGACGAGGAGGACGTTACGGTTGTTTCCGGCGACGTTCCCGTTGCTGAGGCTGTTGAGGTCAAAAAAATGCCCTCGTTTGAGGAAAAGAGCGAAGGCGGCGTAAAGTTTACAAAGGTTGAAATTATCTGCAAGGAATCGCGCTTTGAAAAGCTCAAAAACGCTTTGACCGAGCTTGGAATAACGGGTATGACAATGAGCCACGTTCTCGGCTGCGGTGCGCAGAAGGGCAAGCCGGAGTTTTACCGCGGTGTTGAAATTGAGCCTACTCTCCTTCCGAAGGTTCAGCTTGACGTTGTTGTGAGCAAGGTTCCGGTCAGAAGCGTTATCGAAACGGCGAAAAAGGTTCTTTATACCGGTCACATCGGCGACGGAAAAATCTTTGTTTATGACGTTGAGAATGTTGTAAAAATCCGTACCGGCGAGGAGGGCTACGACGCTCTTCAGGACGTTGAATAAGCTTTAAATAAAAAAACGTTTCAAAGGGTCTGTTTTGTGTTTTCGGAACAGACCCTTTGACTGCTTATAAAAACGCTGCGGCATCTGTATAAAAGAGCTGAAAATCTTTTTAATTCCTGCAATAATATTGGTTGCTTTTTGCTGGTGATATTTTTTATAAAATATGGATTTTATGGCAAAAATATAGTATCATTAATATACGGTCGATCGGATAAAACGGGTACAAAATCGCTGCACCCGAAAATGTACGGCGGCTTTTCAGAGAGGTGAATGATATGAGAAAGACCAAAATAATATGCACTATCGGACCTTCCTGCCGCGATGAAAAGACTATTACCGAAATGTGTCTTGCCGGAATGAGCGTTGC
>JAEDIH010000039.1 GCA_016292575.1 Clostridiaceae bacterium
GAAAAAAAGCTTGCAAAAAACCGCCTTGCCGTCAGCGCGGCCGGCTTTGCCGTAACGCTGTGCGTTTACGGATTTATTGTTGACTCCTGCTCGGTACTCATGACGGTTACCGACTTTACGGTCAAAAACGCCCTTGCCGTTTTGCTTACGGGTCTGCCGTTCAATCTTATCCATGCGGCAACAACGGCTCTCGTCCTCTTTTTTGCAGGCAAGCCGATGAACGATAAGCTTTTTCGGCTACACGAAAAATACGGAATTTTTTCATTGGAGGAAAACTGAATGAAAAGGTCAATTACACTTCTGCTTTTTGTTTTAATGCTTTTTTCCTTTGCCTCCTGCAAAGGGGAAAACACAAGCCCGACCGAGCCGCTTTCGTCAGGCTCTTTAACCTCTGCCTTTGCTTTGCAGAGTGCTTCGTCATCTGCCGCAAGCACGACCGCCGCAAGCACAACTGCCGTAAGCACAACTGCCGAAATCACAACGTCAAGTACAACTGCCGCAAGCACGACCGCCGTAAAAACAACGGCGAAAAAAACCGAAGCCGAAACGCAGAAAAACGAACCGGAAACCGGCGAAAAAAGCTCTCCTGTCTGCTTTGTAACAATAGATTGCAAAAATATAAAAAACAATCTGTCCTCGCTCAAAAAAGGGAAAAAAGCCTTTGTTCCGCAGAGCGGCTATATTCTCAAAGACGCCCGTGTGCCTTTTGAAGAGGGGGAAAGTGCCTTTGACGCATTGAAGCGCGCCTGCAAAGAAAATGTCTGCACCGACAACTGTGAATACTGCAAAAAGGGCGGAATACAGCTTGAGTTTTCATTCACTCCTGCCTATAAATCATACTACGTTGAGGGTATTCACCAGCTTTATGAAAAGGACTGCGGAAGTTTTTCGGGCTGGATGTTCAGCGTCAACGGGGAATTCTCCGACGTTTCCTCAAGCGAGTACCTGCTTAAAGCCGGCGACAAAATCACGTTTTCATACACGGTTTCAATGGGCGACGACCTTACCGAAGCCTTTTGAAAAAGCAATATAAATTATCTTTGAAAGGAAGAAAAAACCATGAAAAACCTCAAAAAAACTCTTTCGGTAATTCTTGCGGCGCACATGCTGCTCTTGTGCCTTGCTTTGTCCGCTTTTGCCGCCGACAGAAAAATCACCGTAACACTGCGCGTTGAGGGAATCAAGACCTGCCTTTATTACGGCAAGGTTACCCTTGACGAGAATTCAACCGCTCTTGACGCACTCATGCAGGCGGATAAGGACAGCACCGCGCTGACCGTAACGGTTGCAGACAGCCAGTTCGGCGCATATGTCAGCGCAATAAACGGCGAAAGCGAAAAAACCTTCAAAGGCTGGGACGGCTGGCTTTACAGAGTCAACGATACCGAGCCGCAGTTTAGCGCGGCGGAGCAGAGCGTCTCCTCCGGCGACAGCGTTGTTTTCTATTACGGCGATCCCTACGGAGTCGGAATGCAGTATCCCGTTATAAACACAGCTAATCTGAATGACGGAAAAATCTCTTTCACAAGCACGGATACCGCCTATGACGAAAACTGGAACCCCGTTACGCGTGAAAATCCCGTCAAGGCTTATACTCTTACCTGGGGCTACGGAAACGGAAAAACCGTTACCGTGACTCCCGATGAAAACGGCGTTTGCACCATTGAAAAGGAATATCTCACAAACGAAGCCCACAGCGTTCAGATTGAAAGATACGCCGAAAACGGCTGCCCCACCGTGTTGAGATTAGCTCCCGATTGTACAGTCGGAGAAAAGACCGCAACAAACATTTTTTATGAGCTTATAGCAAAACTCAGGGACTTTTTCTCAAAGCTTGCAGACTTTTTCAAAAATCTTTTCAAAAGATGAGCAACAGCAGTTTCAGACAGAAGCCGGACAAAGCACCGGCTTTTGTTTTTTGTAAGAAATAAGCGGCAGACAGATATTTGCAAAATAAGTACAAGCGTTTTCAGACTATCGCGAAAGAATGGAAAATAGAAATGTAATGACCGCTTTTTGCGGAAAAATTCAGGCGGTGAACGATATGTTTGAACTGATTAAAACCGTTTTGCAAAACCTTGTTTTTTCGTTTCTTCATCTCGGATCTCAAAGCTCATTTCCAAAGCCGCTTTCGGCCGCGCAGGAAAAAGAGTACCTTGAAAAAATGAAGAACGGCGATTCGCACGCGCGTCAGCAGCTTATTGAGCACAATCTGCGCCTTGTGGCTCATATCATCAAAAAGTATTACTCAAACAGCAGCGAGCAGGAGGATCTTATCTCAATCGGAACCATCGGACTTATAAAGGCAATCGACTCGTTCAACAGCGAAAAGGGAATCCGTCTTGCAACGTATGCAGCCCGGTGCATTGAAAACGAAGTGCTGATGTTTTTCCGCCAGAGGAAAAAGGACTCGGGAGTAATATCCATCAACGAGCCGATAGACACTGACAGCGAGGGCAATCCGCTGACGCTTATCGACATAATCTATGTTGAGGACACCATAACCGATGATATCGACCTGAGGCAAAAGACAAAAAAACTGTATGAATATATAGGCGCGCTCAAGGACGAGAGAGAAAGGGAGATTATTATCAAGCGTTACGGGCTGAACGGGGAAAAGTGTCTCACTCAGCGCGAAACGGCAAAAACGCTTTCAATTTCCCGTTCCTATGTTTCGCGCATTGAAAAACGCGCGGTTGAAAATCTGCGGCAAATGTTTTCAAAAGGTTTTTAAAAAGCTGAGCCCGCTTGCAATATTGACTTTTTTCGGTCAACAATGTAAAATGTATTATCCGATAAAAGGACAGCCGAAATTCTTGCGGTTAAAAAGCTACGGAGGTGTTTTTTGTGAATGAATTTCAGAATTTGTGCCCGGGCTGTATGCGCCCTCTGCCGTTCGGAGCCGAGACGTGTCCGCACTGCTCAAAAAGTATACACGATTTTCAGCACGCTCCGCTTCTTCCTCTTTGGTCAACGCTTTCAAACCGCTATCTTGTCGGCTGCGGAAATCTTGCTTCAACCGATTGCGCCGTTTATGCAGGCTATGATACCGCCCTGCGCCTTCCTGTAACAATTAACGAGTTTTTGCCTAAAAACCTTGTTGTAAGGGGCGAGGGGGAAAGCGCAGTCAAAATCAGATTGGGCTATGACGCAATGTATCGAACCTGTCTGCAAAGCTTTGCTTCCCTTTGGAAAACGCTCATGAGTCTAAACGGCACTCCGGCGCTGCCGAACGTTAAGGAAATCTTTTTTGAAAACGGCGCCGCCTACGCAGTCTGCGAAAGCTTTGAAAGCATAACGCTTGAGGAGTATTTTGAAGCACCGGGAGAAAAGCTTGACTGGCAAAGGATTAAAGCTGTTTTCAAGCCTGTGCTCCTTGCTTTGCGCAAGCTTAACTCCCTTTCGGTTGTTCACGCGGCCGTTTCGCCCCAAACCTTGCTTTTGGGTGCCGACGGAAAGCTGCACCTTTCGGGCTTTTCAATTCCGCAGACAAAGTCAGACATCATTGAGCTTCACTCTCTTTCCGTTTCGGGGTATGCGCCGCTTGAGCTTTCCGACCGCAGACTCAGGATAGGAAAATATACCGATGTGTATTCGGCAATGGCGGTAATGTATAAGCTGCTTTGCGGCATCACGCCGCAGAACGCCGCCGACCGCGCCGTGAGCGACATGATGATAATTCCTCAGGAATACGCAAAGGAGCTTGACGAAAAGACGGTGAACGTCATTCTCGGCGCGCTGAATATCTATCCCGAAAACAGGATTCAGTCCGTTGACGTGCTTTGCGACCTGCTTTATCCTGCGCAGAGCAAAGTCGAACAGAAGGCGGCTTTGCCCGATACCGCAGCCGCTTCCCCCCAAAAAACTGACGCTCCGGAGGAAAAAAAGATTGCCGAACCGGAAAAGACGGAAAAACCGCCCGAAAAAGGCAGTGAATCAGACGGCATGTTGACTTTTAAGGTTGCCGTTACTGTTTTGCTTGTTGCGGCAATGGTTTTTGTCACGGCGTATTCAACCTTTTTGTATAAATATTTTGACGTTCCTTTCATCGATTCTGCGCTTTCGGGAGTTTCTTTTCTTCCAATGAACGGCGAAACGCACAAAACCGACGCCGGAAGCACAACAACCGAAGAGCCGACCGAGCAAACGAGCAAAGGTCCTGTCGAATATGTCAAAGTTGCCGACTTTACGCAGCTTACCTACCGCGATATACTCAACAGCGAAACGTTCAAAAGCAATTATGAAATTGAGTTCAGCTTTGAAGCAAGCGAGGAGGTTGAAAAGAATTCGATAATATCTCAGAGCGTAAAGGCAGGCGAGTCCGTACCAAAGGGTACAAAAATCACCGTTGTTGTCAGCAGCGGAAAGCCGTATGTTGTCCTGAGGGACGTTATGGGCATGGAGTATGAGGACGCCGCCGAGCTTTTGACGAAGGACGGCTTCAATGTTCAGAAGGTTGTTAAGAAAAACAACGGAACAAGAGTTCCGGGAACGGTTTGCACAATGTCACTTGTTGCCGGTCTTGAGTTTGAAAAGGGGACAACAGTCACTCTCACCGTTTGGGGAGATATCCAGACCGAAGCAACGACTGATTGAAAAAACAAATAATTTGACCGCAGACCTGCACGGCTCGTTTCTGCGGTCTTTTTTCGCCTCGGCGGAAAAGATTGTCATAAAAATGTAATTTTTAATAGTGAACAAGGTCATATGTGCCGTTTTGGTTGACCTTTTTTTTGAATTGTAGTATCATATACCTTGTAGCTTTGCGGCTTAATTGATATAACTTGCAGAGGATTTGAAAAATGGACTATAAATATAAATTTTCCGTGGTAATGCCGGTTTATAATGTTGAGGATTATCTTGAGGAGAGTATCCTTTCGCTTGTTAATCAGACAATCGGCTTCAAAAAGAATATTCAGCTCATTCTGGTCAACGACGGCTCATCGGACAACAGCGCCGAGATATGCCTGAAGTATAAAAATTTGTATCCCGAAAACATCATATATATTGAGCAGGAGAACGCAGGCGTTTCTGCTGCAAGGAACAACGGTCTTGAGCACGTTGAGGGCAAATATGTCAACTTTCTTGATTCCGATGACATCTGGTCAAAGAATACCTTTGAGGTAATATATAAATTTTTTGAAGAACACTATGACGAGGTTGACGTTGCAACAACCTCAATATATCTTTTTGAGGCTGTTTCGCGCGCCCATGTTGCAAACTTCAGAATGGAGGGCGGAACAAGGGTTGCGGATCTCCTTGATGAGGAGGAGTGCAAAAACGTTGTGGTTCAGGTTGCCTCGTCGTTCTTTAAGGCCGAGGCAGTTAAGACTCAGCGCTTTGTTGTCGGGCTCAGGCTCGGCGAGGACGCAATGTTTGTCAACTCTGTCATTATGGAGAAGATGAAGGTTGGCTTTGTCCGCGGAACAACGTATTATTACAGAAAGCGCGCCGCCGGAACCTCCGCTGTTCAGACTTTGAATTTTTCAAGATATTATTACATTGACCGCCTCAATGATTACCACCTCAACCTCATTGAAAAGTCGCTTAAAAAGTTCGGCTCTGTTCTGCCATATATTCAAAACGTTGTCTATTATGACTTTGCGTGGAACCTCAGCTCGCAGGCTTTCCTTTGGCTGAGCGAGGAGGAGATGCAGAAATTCAGAAAGCTTTGCGCAAAGGTTCTTTCATATATTGACGACAAGGTTATCCTTGAAAATCAGGTTCATCCCCAGCCGCTCAAAAAGCTCACTGCGCTTCGTATCAAGTATAACAATGATGATATTGAAAAAGAGCTTTATTACAAAGAAAAAGCGCTTTGGTACAAGGAACTCCCGTTTGAGGAATTTGCAAGGAGCAAGAATGTTTGCCATATAAGCTTTGTCAATATCAATAAGAACAAGGTTCACGTTGAGGGTCTTATTGAAAGCTGGGTGTATGACACCACCGCAGACAAGGTTCGTCTTGCTTTCAGAATCAACGGCGAGCCTGTCAAGGCTTCGGTAAAAAGCTTTGCCAATGTAAAATATGCCACCTGCTTTGACGAGGGCGAAAAGTTCAAACGCTTTTCCTGCGATATGACCATTCCTGCCTTTGAGGGCAAGGATGACGTTGTCAAGCTTTTCCCGATAATTTATTTTGGCAAAAGGTCATGCCGCCTTGGCATGAATTATCAGAAGTTTGTTCCAAACGCAAACGCCTTTGCAACCGCATATAAGTTCTTTGACAATTACTGTATTCAAAGCTACAGAACGGTCATGAAGATTAAAAAGGTTGAAACAAGGCTTCAGAAGCTTAAGCTTGCCGCAAAGCTTGAGCGCGAGTGCCAGAAGGAGCTTCGCCGTCTTAAAAAGAAGCAGATTGCTGCGCTGAGAAGGCGCTATTGCCTTTACAAAGCCTTTTCAAAGCAGGAGGAGAAAATTTGGCTCATTTCCGACCGCGTCCAGAACGCCGGCGATAACGGCGAGGTGCTTTTCAAATATCTCAGCAAAATCAAGCGCGAGGGCAGGGGACTTGAAAACGTGCGTCCGATTTTTGCAATCAGCCGTGACGCAAAGTGCGTTGACCGCCTGAAAAGCGAGGGAGAGGTTGTCTTTTTTGAGGATAAGGAGTATTACTTTTATTTTCTTTGCGCCGATAAGATTATTTCGTCCGGAGCGAGCGAATTTACCGCAAATCCGTTCGGCTATGACAGAAAATATCTCATAGACCTGTTCAGCTTTAAGTATTATTACCTGCAGCACGGCGTTGCGTGCGCGGATCTTTCGGGCTGGCTCAACCGCTTTTCAAAGAATTTTGAAATGATTTTTGCCTCCTCCGAGCGCGAACGCGAAAGCTTTCTGACCGCGCCGTATTATTATTCGCCAAGGCAGGTTGTCGTCACGGGTCAGACCCGTTTTGACGAGCTTTACGATAAGAGAGAAAAGCTTATCCTTATCCTGCCCACCTGGCGCCGTTCTATCAGGGAGAGCTATGATTCAAACACAACGAGCGTTTATTTTGACGGCTTCAGGGAAACGGAGTATTTCAAGTATTATAACGGTCTTATCAATAATGAGCGTCTGCTTTCGGCGATGAGGGAAAAGGGCTATAAGGGTCTGTTCTGCATCCATCCGATTCATATGAAGCAGAGCGTTGACTTTGAAGCTAACGATGTTTTTTCGGTCAATGAGGGCTATGTTGATTACAACGACGTTTTTGCCCGAGCCTCGCTGATGGTCACGGACTACTCAAGCGTACTGTTTGACTTTGCGTACCTGAAAAAGCCCGTTGTTTATACCCACTTTGATAAAGAGGAGTTCTTTGCCGGTCAGATATATGACGAGGGCTATTTCAGCTATGAGAACGACGGCTTCGGTCCCGTGTGCTACGATATGGATTCAACAGTTGATGCAATAATCGAAGAGCTTGAAAGAGACTGCCAAAACGAAGAAAAGTATCTTGAGCGCCTTGACCGTTTCTTCGCTTATGACGACAAAAACAGTTGTGAAAGGGCATATAAAGCAATAATCGGGGAAAAGTTTGAAATAAGCGATTATCCAAAACAAAAGAGGAACTGAGCAGTCCGGCGCAAATCAGCATAAATTTTAAAAAGTTTCAAAAAACTATTGACTTTTTCTTTTCGCCGAGGTATAATACTCAAGCACTTGAAAAAGTCATACATCGCGGAGTAGAGCAATCCGGTAGCTCGTCGGGCTCATAACCCGGAGGTTGCAGGTTCAAATCCTGTCTCCGCAACCAAATCAGATACCGCTGTTGATACAATCGTGTCGACAGCGGTATCGTTAATTTACCGTTAAAAACATAGACAGAATAAGCACTCATAAAAACAAGCGTTGCATTTTGGGAATATTCCACCCATCCTGCAACGCTTTTTTCATTGTTTTTATTGCCCCACCCCGCGACTTAACCCAATATTTATACCGACCTATCGTTAAACAACCGCTAATCGTTAAACGGCTGAAGTATGATCATTCTTTGGTTTGTATAATCGGTGTGACCTCCTTGAATAACATCCTGATTACTGTTTATATCTTCACCTCAACATCGTTGCCATTCCTAAAATAAAACACCAAACGTTCATCTGCATACACGGTTACATGGTCAACTGTGGTGTGCCAAAGGACTGGGTCAAACTGAAGCTGGAGGGTGTCAAGCTCAGCGATAATGAAAAGGAATCCGCTCATAACATCTGCTTGTTGAAGTCTGCGCTCACGTTTTTTCTGCAAAGTATCGTAACGGCTCTGCAGTTTTTCGTGCCGTTCCACCAAGGCGTTATAGCGGTTGATATACTCATCCTGATCAATGGTCTGCACTGCATTTTCATTTACGCACTTTTGGATAAGACCGGCAACCACCTCCATCTCTTGGAGCAGTTCTTCGCATTCGGCATCAATCGCAGAGGTATCCATCAGCTCGTGACGGATGAGTCTGCCGTCCTCAAGGAGTGCCTCTCGGTTGACCATCAGCTTGCTTAACGCTACTACGAAAAGCTCCTTAATATCATCTTCGTATAAATGCGGTGTGGTGCATTTTTTGTCGCCCTTGAACTTGGCGTTGCATTGCCATATGGTTCGGCGGTATTTGCTGTTTGAGTGCCACACCTTTGAACCGAAGATCTCACCGCAATCTCCGCAGATGAGTTTTCCGGCAAAGGGGCTGGTAGAAAAGGTTTGTCTGCCGCTTTCTTTTCTGCGTTTCAGTTCTAACTGAACCCGCTCCCATTCTTCCGGTGCGATGATGGCGGGATGACTGTGTTCCACATAATACTGAGGAACTTCACCCTCGTTGACCTTCATCCTTTTCTGCAGAAAGTCGACTGTGTATTTCTTTTGCAAAAGTGCGGAGCCTTTGTACTTCTCATTTGTCAGGATACTCTCCACCGTCTGCCGTTGCCATTTTTTCTTCCCGGCAGAAGTGGGAACTGCGTTGTCGGTGAGGTGTCTTGCGATGGCATTGGGCGACATTCCTTCGATGAACATTCGGTAAATGGCGCGGACGGTTTCAGCTTCTTCGGGAACGATTTCGGGCAGACCGTCTGCGCCTTTTCTGTATCCCAAGAACTGCTTATAAGGCATACTGACCTTGCCGTCGGCAAAGCGTTTGCGTTGTCCCCAGGTCACGTTCTCCGAAATGGAACGGCTCTCCTCCTGAGCAAGAGATGACATAATGGTTATGAGCAATTCTCCCTTGGAATCCATCGTCCAAATGTTTTCTTTTTCAAAATACACTTCGACACCCTTGTCTTTCAGCTTACGAACGGTGGTAAGGCTATCCACAGTGTTACGAGCAAAACGGCTTACGCTTTTGGTTACGATGAGGTCGATTTTGCCGTTCAGGGCATCAGCTATCATTCGGTTAAATCCGTCACGCTTTTTAGTGTTGAGTGCGGATATGCCTTCATCCGTATAGACTTCAACAAACTCCCACTCGGGACGGCTTTTAATGTAATTGGTGTAATAATCCACCTGTGCTTCATAGATTGTGAACTGTTCATCGCTGTCTGTGGACACACGGGCATATCCCGCCACACGGCGTTTTGTCTTTGATTGTTTCGATATTCCCGTGTGCGGATTTCGTGTGGCGGGTATTACGGTTACATTTTTAGCTGTTGCCATTTTGCTTGCTCCTTTCTTTTGTTTTCTTACCAACGGCAGCTCTCATCTCAGGCGTCCAACTTTCCGAACGCGAGCGGTCTTTCCATCGTTTAACGATTGTTTCTCCGTTTGTAAGGGAAAATATCAAGGTGTTGTCCTTATCGGCTGTAATTGCCGTTATTTTACTGAAATCGCCAATCTCGTCGACAACTGACATCAATGCAGATTCAGGTATTGCCTTTGACGGACAGGCACTTTTTCCAAGAGTGTTATAGGTGGTACATATCCATACGGACCCCGTTTTTGTTACCTTTCTGCGGTAGTGCTTTCCGCATCCGGCACAGGTGATAAGGCCCGTGAAAGGATATTCGGTTTTAGTTTGAGGTTTCGCAAAACTCTCCGCCCGCCTTGCCATTTCCAGTTGCACCAAGTTATAGGTGTCAATATCAATGATAGGCTCATGTGTATTCTCTGCGTGGTACCGCGGAAGTTCACCTCGGTTGACAAGAGTACGCTTTGTCAGATGATTTTCACGGAATTTAGTTTGCAGCAGAAGGTTGCCCGTATAGGCGTAATTGCGAAGAATACGGCGCACCGCACTTTGGTGCCAGGTGTAACCCTGCTGTGTGAGGATTCCTTCTTCGTTGAGCCGTTTCATAATAGCGACCACACCTTTTCCGTCAAGATAGTCCTTAAAAATGGTTTGAACTGTCTCTGCTTCCTCGGGAACGATGACATACTTTTCACCGTCATAGCGGTAACCCATCATAAAACCTCGCCAAGGTTTTCCGTTTTGAAAGTTCTGTCGGACTCTCCACTTTTGGTTTTCGCTTGCTGATAGGCTTTCCTCCTGAGCATAGCTGGCAAGTATTGTCAGCATAAGTTCTCCGTCGGAGTTTACCGAGTGGATATTTTGTTCTTCAAAGTACACATCCACTTCAAGGCTTTTCAGTTCCCGTACTGTTTCAAGCAGTGTCACGGTATTCCTCGCAAAACGGGAAATTGACTTGGTTATTACCATATCAATTTTACCGCTTCGGCAATCTGCGAGAAGCCGTTGAAAGTTTTCTCGGCTTTCTTTTGTGCCGGTCAGAGCTTCGTCTGCGTACACGCCAACATACTCCCAACCACTGTGGCTTTGTATCAACTTGCTGTAGTAGTTGACTTGTGCCGCAAGCGAGTGGAGCATTGCATCCTTGCCGGAGGATACTCTGGCATACGCAGCAACCCGTTTCGGCCTTGCTATATCCGTTTTCACAAAACGGGTCTGTGTTACGATCCTTTCCAATACATTTACCTCCTTTGTATCAATTAAGGTCACTACATATTCGCTCTAAACGGCAGATATATCAAGCAACTTCTACAAATATACTATCCGAAGATAATCCGTATTTACGGGACAGTATTGTTAATAACTTACAATACTCCTTTTCAGTAAAGGTGCCGTCCTCCGTAAGGCTTTTGAGCAGTGCCATGGAGGTTCGATACAGCATCAAGTTTTCGGGTGCGCATCTATCCTGCTTGTCTTGACGCAACATAGCAGGCTCGGCTGCAATATTTTCGATTTTTGTTGCCATAACTCTCAAACTCCTTTCCGCAGTATTCGCAGGTAAGATTGTAATAAGCTTTGCGGTTTACCGAGTCTTGGTGAGTGTTCCACCACAGCATTCGGCAACTGTCCGAACAGAATTTTTTCTCCCTGCGTTTTTCTGCTTGAAGCACGGGTTTACCGCAGTTCTTGCAGAGCTTGGTGTTCGGTATTTCCGGGTATCTGTGAATGTGAGCACGAACGGTCCCGGCAGACAATCCTAAAGCGGCGGCAATCACGGAAGGGCTATGCCCCTCAAGCCGCATATTGTTGATTGAAATTTTATCTTGCAGTCTCATCATACATCTCCTCTCTCTGTTGACTACAGTTTTTTAAGTGCGACATATCCGCCGCCTTCCTTATCTGACCTCATTCTTCGTTGCTCAGACCTTCATTGTCTTTATCCTCCGGATCTGCTTTCGATTTCTACATAGAGTAAAACATCTGAAGATCTTTGAGCGTTTGCTTTTTCGAGGTTAATACCCCCGTTTGAATTCGCATTTTTTTACATAAGACCCACGGCCGTTGTCCGTCCATATAGGTACAGAGATTTGACCCGCCCCCAAGAAACTATCACTCTCAATGATTCAAAACTGTAATCGTGTCTGATAGTTAGTATTGAAGCGGTTGTCTCATATTTTTTCATCAACCGGCTATTTTGGATGGATATTGTCCTTTTTGTCACGCTGTCCGTAAGTAGATTTATTTGTTGATGCTTCATCAGGAATATAGAAATCAGTAATTTAACGAATTCTTTTTCATGTTTTTCTTAATTCTCATACCAATAGGACATAGGGACAAAAAGGACAAAACTGATTCACAAAGCCTTTTCATAAAGGCAAGGATTGACGAGATAGGTTTGACCGGCAGGTCTGCCTTTACAGTTCGTCGCATTAGTGTTTTTGGGAGCAATATATCCGTATTCGGTCAAGTGATTAAGCACAGGTTGAACTTCATCAGCGGTTTTGAAACTTCGGCAAAGTCGCATAATGTCACGGCGAGTAAATTCCGTAAGACCGCTTTTGCAAATGGCATCCAGCATATACTCACTTTGCTTAACCAGAGCATCTGCACCCATAAGGGAGAATGCCGCAGCGGAATGTTCGGTATAATATCTGCCGATTGCGATAGCATTTTGCATGGTGACTTTGTCCACGATTAGCGGTTCGGCAGATTCCAGAAATCCGTTATTGCGATATACCGAGGCCCGGCACAGTACACCTGCAATACGAAGAACTGCGCCGACAAGCTTACCTGCCCAATCTGCCATATCCGCATATTCGGTCTTCAGTTTGCTTTCTATCTCATAGGAGAAGGCTTCAAGCATTTCATCCGCTTCCGGAGTTAAGGTGATCTCTTCGGGAGTTTCACATTGTTCTTCTTCCAAAAGATTGCGAATGAGCAGGTCGTACTGTCTTGACACATCGGTTGGAATCGGCTCGGTTCTGTATCTGCGGTTACCGACTATGGATTTGGGCATACAGTAGAGAAATCGTGCGGTTAAACCCCGACCACGAAAAGTGCCGTTTTGCATCATGCCTGACAGCACATTGGGCTGAACAGCCAGCAGAACCGTCAATGCAGGATTCATAATACTTTCGCTGTTTCTACCGATACGGTCAACACGGATGCTGTCGCCGGAGTGTCCTTTGAGCATAACATCGATATTGACATTCTTACTATAGATTCCCGAAAGCATATCGAAGATACCACCCTCTGCGGATACAATGGCTGCTTTACCGTCGCCGTCTGCCAAAACAGAAGTAAGCTTTTCTGTGGTAACATCGTCCACATATAAACGAAGGGGTGTCCTTTCCTTATATGTGGCAAGCTGTTGAGCCAACTGTTCCAGTTCACCGTCCTCGATTTTTCCTTTGGCGGCTTTATCCTCCAAGGCGCGTTGCCGACGTTCCAAAATACGCTTATTCATTCTGCTCGTTTCCAATTCGGCTGCGTTCTGTCGGTTGTAATCTGCTTCAAAAGCATTCACGGGTCGCGTCATCAAGCTGATAACAGCACTCTTTCGTTCTGAAGGCTCTGCCACCACTACCACAAAGAGATTCAGTGGTTCTGTCCAATCCGCTTTGCCACGAATTCGAAATTTGCCTTGTTCGCAAAGTGCGAGAATGGCAAGAGCCGCCGAAGCACTCATATCCACGGGAGTTTGCGTGCTTTCTGCGACCGCCGTTACATAGTCACGGACAACTTTCGGCAAAGCATCTACCGGAAATGACGGCAGATTGGCTTTTTCAAAAGGTATCGGTATTTCCCACTTTATCGGTGAGGGAGCGTTGTACTCCTCGGGAGCAACGTAACCCGGCTGAGAGCATACCTTTTTATAAAACTTTCTGGCACTCTGCCATATGGTTTCAAGCTCGACATCTTCGAGAGGTGGTGTGCAAGATTCGGCGCGTTCAAGATATTTTGTGTGAGCCTCGTCTGTATCTCCGAGTCTTTTGAGTAACTTGCCTGCGAAAAGGGACATTGTGTTATTACGGCTGCCCTCGGTGATGGTTTCACCCAGCTCGGCAAACGCCCGCTCCTCAACCTCTTCTTCAATAAATGCGGTTAAGGTAGTGTTACCTTCAAAGAAAGTCACCTCGGTGTCGGGATTGCCGAAAAAGAACCTGGCGGCATCCAAAGCGTTATCATCGAAAAAGGGATACATCTGCTGTACTTTCTTCATAAAAGCGGCAAATTCGCCCGGTTCCGTTATGGGGTCAATCTTGAAGATGACATGAAACCTTGGACGCGGTGATTTATTGTCTTTTTGTTTCATATGATTAT
>JAEDIH010000040.1 GCA_016292575.1 Clostridiaceae bacterium
TTCTTTTTATATTCAGCATATTCAACAATTTTTCAAATATTTACCAATTTCATTTGACAAATTAACATTGCAAGTGTATTATGTTATTATAATTAACATGATATAAGGGTGTGCAAGTCATGATTTATTATAAAGAAACCGAAGTTCTTCATCCGCTCTATCTTGCAAAGCTTGAAAACGGTGTAACTCTTGCAATTTTCGGAGACAGCGCCAAGGGCAGCGACGGAAAAACATATTACCATGTCGGAAAAGAGGATCGGCAGGGAGATATGCATACTGTCGGCTGGACCTGCGACGCCGACAAGGCGACCATCCTTAAATCATAACAGCCGTCTTTTCAAATTTAATTACCGCACGAAGGATTATGGCGTCCTTCGTGCGTTTTTTTGCGGTGTTTCCGCAACTTTTTGCTCCCAGTTTCACAGCAAATGCTCACGACAGACAACCGGAATACTGATTTCCGTAACAAACTTTTCGGTATCGCTTGTAATGCCGTAGTCTATCATGGTAATCTCCCTTGAAAAACCGTTAATTTCAAGGTCGTGGTCTTCAATATATTCATTAAGCCTGCGGTACTGCTGCGCAGCTTCGTTATGACTGCCTCGAAAACGGACGCTGGCGCAAAGAGTCTGTGGGAAAGATATTACTCGACCCACAAAGTCCTCCTCATCGTCTAAAAGAAGAAAATATTTGTCATATACCTCGTATCTGCCCTCGCGCAAATGCTCTTCGGATATGCCGACCCCGACTTTTCCAAGGAAAACAACGCCCTGTGCCTGCGACTGCTCCAGCTTTCTTATCGGCGTTTCCATGTCGAACATACTTTCAAGCTTGAGCGGACCTTCCATAAGCACCATTCGACCCGCATGACTTTCAACAAGCTTGATAACGTCAAAATCTGAATTCTGTGCGTCTTTAATCTGGCGCAGGCGGTTATTGATCTTGCGCTCAATAAGCTTCAGCTTTTGCTGCTTTTCAATGACAGCCTGCTTTTGCCTGCGAAGCTTTTCTTCAATAATATCAATATCGCGGTTTTTTAAAAAATCGGCAATCTCCGGAAGCGGCATATCAAGCGCGCGCAGATACCGTATCGTATTTAGCGGCTCAAACTGACGAGTGCTGTAATAGCGGTAGCCTGTCTGAGGATCAATATATTCCGGCTCAACAAGACCGGTTTTTTCATAATGGCGCAGCGTGCTGACGCTGAGATTAAACAGCTCTGCAATATCACCGATCCGAAAGAGCTTTGACACGGTTCTTTTCCTCCTTTTTGTCCGCCGTTCGCTTATCAAGAATATAAAACGCAACCACGCAGATTAAGCTTGAAACAAGCGAGCCTGCCGCCGAAGCAAGTCCCATCGGCAGCAGAGTGGACGGAAAATACTTCGACATGAAATATGCACCGGGAATACGCACGGTTATAATTGAGATAAAGTTATGCAAAAACGAAAGCTGAGATTTTCCGCGCGCACAGAAATATCCGCTGAAGCTGAACTGTATTCCGGCAAAAAATACGTCCCAGACATAGCCTTTGAGATATTTGCCCCCCGCAACCGCAACGGCGGCGTCGCGCATAAACAGTCCGACAAGCGGCTCGGCAACAAACTGAATAAGAAGTACAATCAACGCGCCGTAGCACACCGATATCAGACAGGAATATTTCAAAGTTAGATTTGCGCGTTCCTTTTTTCCTGCTCCGATATTCTGCGCACAGATTGCGGAAACGGCAGAAAGCAGCGAGGACGGAACAAGGAACAAAAAGCCTATTATCTTTTCAACAATTCCCACTGCCGCCGAATCGGTGAGTCCGCGCTTGTTTGCAATAACAGTGACAAAAATAAACGCAACCTGAATAAAGCCGTCCTGCAAAGCTATCGGAAAGCCGATTTTCAGAATCTCGCTCATGACACTGCGCACCGGTCTGAAATCGCTTTTTACTACTTCGACAGACCTGCGCTTAAGAATAACAACAAGGGAGATTATAACGCTAATTGCCTGCGAAAGAGTTGTTCCGAGCGCCGCACCGGCAGATCCCATACGGAACACTCCGATAAACAGATAGTCAAGCGCGATATTTGCAACGCACGCAACAGAAATAAAATACATCGGGCTTTTGCTGTCGCCCATTCCGCGGAAAATTGAGCTGAGAACATTATATGCCGTGATGAACGGTATTCCGGAAAAGCAGATTGTTAGGTATTTTACCGTATCTGCAACAGCCTCCTGCGGCGCCGACATGAGTCTTGTTATGGGCTTTACAAGCAAAAGCAGCAAAACCGTCAGCAAGGCCGAAATCAGCATGAAAATCGTTACGGTGTTTCCGATGGCGGACGCTGCCTTGCGCTTGTTGTTTGCACCGACAGCCTGACCTATGCTCACGGTCGTACCCATTGCAAGACCGACTATCATTGCCGTCAGCATATGCATTACCTGACTTCCGATGGAAACGGCAGTTGTTTCGGCAACGGTTTTCTCAAATCTGCCGATTATATATAGATCCGCCATTCCGTAAAGAGTCTGCAAAAAGTATGACAAAAGATATGGCAGAGAAAAACAGACAATATTTTTAAATACGCTTCCGTTGGTAAGATTTTTTTCCATTTTGCTTTCACTCCCAAAACAGCCGCTTTTGCTTTTTATGCGGCGTTTGTTATGACGCAATTATATTAAACTCTACAATAATTATAGAGTCAAGAGGTTTTTAATAAAAAAATCACTTTTTGGCAAAACTTATGCTGAGGTGATCTTATGCTTCCTATTCTTATCCGCGGAGTTATCATATATATTATTGTAATAGTCAGCGTGCGCCTTATGGGAAAAAGACAAATTGGTGAATTGCAGCCGGCGGAGCTTGTTATCACCATTCTGCTTTCCGACATTGCCTCCATGCCGCTGCAAAACGGAAACACGCCGCTTTTGCAATCGGTTGCGGCAATTTTTCTGCTCATAGCCCTTGAGATTATTACTTCATGCTTAGCGCTGAAATTCCGTCCGTTCCGTACCCTTTTGCAGGGACATTCCGTGATGATAGTCAAAAACGGCAAGGTTAATCAGGAAGAGATGAAAAAAATCAGATACAGCGTTGACGATGTTGTTGAAGCGCTGAGGCTCAAAGATGTTTTTGACATTGAAACCGTAAGCTTTGCCTATGTTGAAACAAACGGCTCTTTGAGCGTGCTTTTGAAGGAGGAGGAAAAAGAACCGAAACAGCTTCCCTGCCTTGTTGTCAGCGACGGAAAACTTGTTGAACGAGAATTTTCCGTCTGCGGTCTTACAAAGGAAAAACTGCTGCTTTTTCTGCGAAGCAAACACATTGAGCCGAAAGACGTTTTGCTGATGACGTATTCAAAGGACGGCAAAGCAAATATTGTACTGAAAAAGGAGCAAAAATAATGAATCGTTTGTTTCTGGCTCTTATTCTTTTGCTTTTGTGCTTTTCAACAGCCGTTTTCGGCTTTTACAGCCTTGAAAAAAGCTGCCTTGACCTTGAAGACACACTCAAAAGCGCAGCCTCTCTTATTGAAAACGACAAAAGGAGAAATGCGCTCAAAACGCTTGAAAGCGTTGACGCAAAATGGAAAAAGCAGCGTATAATTTTCAATATTTTTCTCGACCATACCACGCTCGACACCCTTGATTCCTCGCTCCCCTCGCTTTCAAAAATATTCAAAAGCGGTGATGACGAGATGACCTTTGAGGAGATACAAAAAAATATTGCCGTTCTTGAGGATATTGTTGAAGAACAGCGAATAAGCATCGGAAATATATTGTAATTATAATATAAAAGTGCTATAATGACAGAAAGGAGGTAGATAAATGGATAATTTACTGATCATGTGGATCGCTCTTGCAATAGTCTTTGCCGTTATTGAGGCGCTGACGTTACAGGTTGTTACAATCTGGTTTGCCGTGGGTTCGCTCGGAGCAATAATTGCAAACGTTGTCAATGCTTCGCCGCTTGTTCAGCTCATTGTTTTTGTTGCTCTTTCCATTCTCACTCTTGTTATTGCTCGGCCGTATCTTAAAAAATTCACCAAAACAAAGGTTCAGCCGACAAACGCAGATGTCTGTATCGGAAAACAAGCTATTGTCACCGAGGAGATCAACAACGCTCTTTCCACCGGACAGGTTAAGATACGTGGCGTTATCTGGACTGCCCGAAGCGTTGAGGACAACACTGTTATTCCGGAAGGCACAACGGTCACTGTCAAAGCGATTGAGGGAGTCAAGTTAATTGTCTCTGCCGAATAAACGCCAAAACGATAAAAACAAACGGAGGTAGTTTCATGGAAGGCTTATTTTATGTAATCGTAGCAATCATTCTTTTAGCAGTGTTTATTCTTGCTCTCAACATCAAGATTGTTCCGCAGTCAAAAGCGTACGTCATTGAAAGGCTCGGCTCCTACAGTACAACCTGGCAGACGGGACTGCATGTTAAAATTCCGGTATTTGAACGCATTGCAAAAATTGTTTCGCTCAAGGAGCAGGTTGTTGACTTCAAGCCGCAGCCCGTTATTACAAAGGACAACGTTACAATGCAGATTGACACCGTTGTTTTCTATCAGATCACCGACCCGAAGCTTTATACTTACGGCGTTGAGAATCCCATTTCGGCGATTGAAAATCTTACTGCAACAACGCTCAGAAATATCATCGGCGAGCTTGAGCTTGACCACACGCTGACCTCTCGTGACACAATCAATGCTAAAATCAGAGGAATCCTTGACGAAGCGACCGACCCGTGGGGCATCAAGGTCAACCGCGTTGAGCTTAAAAACATTCTTCCGCCGCGTGAGATTCAGGACGCGATGGAAAAGCAGATGAAAGCGGAACGCGAACGCCGCGAAGCTATCCTGCGCGCAGAGGGCGACAAGGAAAGCAAAATTCTTGTTGCGCAAGGTCAGAAAGAGGCAAAAATTCTTGCTGCCCAGGCAGATAAGGAAGCAGCAATTCTTCAGGCAGACGCAGTACGCGAAAGAAAAATCCGTGAAGCAGACGGTGAAGCGCAGGCTATCATTGCAATACAGAAAGCCGAGGCTCAGGGTATCTCACTCATCAACGAGGCATCTCCTACTCAGGCCGTTATTGCTCTGAGGTCGCTGGAAGCCCTCCAAAAGGTTGCGGACGGTCAGGCAACAAAAATCATCATTCCCTCGGAAATTCAGTCTGTGGCAGGACTTGCTACGGGCATAAAAGAGCTTGTTAAAGAATAAGATACCGAAGAAAATTTTCAAACAAAAAAAATCAGCCGGCATTTGCAAAAGCAGCAGATGCCGGCTGTAAATTTTAAACTGCTTTCATGCTCAGACGAAGCTTATCGCTAATCATTGCTATGAATTCAGAGTTTGTAGGCTTTCCCCGGCTGTTCTGAATGGTATAGCCGAAATATGAGCTGAGGACGTCAACGTCTCCCCTGTCCCAGGCAACCTCTATCGCGTGACGGATTGCACGTTCAACGCGTGAGGAGGTTGTGTTGTTTTGTTTTGCAACAGTCGGATATAATATCTTTGTGACGGCGTGCATAAGCTCAGGGTCTCTTACCGTAAGCATGATTGCCATTCTCAGATACTGATATCCTTTTATATGAGCCGGTACTCCGATCTGCCGCATAATATCCGAAATAACTATCTCAAGTTCCTTAGTATCGCTGAACGATATCTTTGAATTTTCCTCGCCTTTGCTGTTCCATTTTGCCATTTTTACTACCCTGTCTGCAACGAATGAGTAATCAAAGGGCTTTAAAAAATAATAATCGGCGCCGGCGGAAAGCACTTCCTCCTCAAAAATCGGATTTTCAACCGACGACATGACAAAGGTCAGCGTTTTGTTTCTCCTGAATTCGCTGCCTGCCTCCTCAAGAACACCGAGCGCGTCAAGGTTTGCCATAAAAGCGTCCATCACCACTGCATCCGGTCTTTCAGCAAGAGCGGCATTGATAAGTTTTCTCCCGTCCTTTTCAATGATCTTCACTTCGCAGCCGTTTGATCTCAGACATTCAGCGCACCGCTCAATATTCTGGGCTCCCTCCCCGGCAAGGATAACGTTTGTTTTCTTCGACATTACAACCATCCTTCTAAAATGTTTTGTGATTTTTTTTCACATCCAAATGGTATCACAAATATTTCCGTATTGCAAGGTGAATTTTGTCGAATATATTAATTAGTTATTAAAAAAATACTATCATTGTAATAATAGAAGTATTTTCGCCGTCAGAATACGGCAAAATTGCTCAAGCTGCCTGTTTTTGCCTTTCATCAATCACGGCGTCTTCTGTTTCCAACATCTTTTCGGCAAATATAGCGTATCCCCTGCTCGGCTCGTTTATAAACACATGAGTCACAGCACCGACCAGCTTTTTGTTCTGAATGATCGGACTGCCGCTCATGCCCTGAACAATTCCTCCCGTTTTTTCCAAAAGCTTTTTGTCGGTAATTTTTATCACCATGTTTCTGTTATCACTGCTGTCCGGTGAGATTCTTTCAATCTCAATATCGTAATAAGCCGGACCGTTTTCATCCACAGTTGATATAATTTCCGCCTTGCCTGTCCTGACCTCGCTTTTAACCGCCACGGGAAGCTCGCTTTTTTCAAGGTCAACGTTTTTAAGCACTCCGAACACACCCGAGGCCGTGTTTGCATAAAGCTCTCCGAACGCATTGCCCGAAAAGCTGCCGCAAAGCTCTCCCGCTTCGCCTGCTTTTCCCCTGGTACAGCCGTTTATCTTTGCTTCAACCACATCTCCCTCGGAAAGCGGAAGTATTTTGCCCGTATCAACATCGCAGATAGCATGACCGAGTCCGCCGTAAGCTCCGGTTGATTTTTCATAAAATGTCAGTGTGCCAATTCCTGCGGCACTGTCTCTGATCCAGAGTCCGCCGATATATTTGCCCTGCGCCGCAGAGTATGCCGGAGTAAAGAGCGTTTCATACGACTGACCGTCTCTTTCAAAAACAATGCGAAGCGGTGCTCCCGAGCCGGCGGAAATCAGCCTTGCCACCTGTGTGTGATCCGTTACCGGAACGGAATCAATGCTGACAATAATATCTCCCTTGACTATTCCGGCGTCCTGCGCCGGATAACGTGTTCCCGAAGAAGTGTCCACCTTTTCTGTTGAAACAACAACAACTCCGCGGGTATACAACCGCAGTCCGAAAATTTCGCCCGACGGCACAACATACCGTCTCCTGCGAACCTTTACCCGTGAATTTTTGACGGGAATAGCTTTAAACAGCTTGACTTTTACGTTCATTGTTTCTTCTGAGCTGTTTCTTGTTGCAACATCATGTTCGAGCGGATCGAGCGAATAGATTACATTGATTGAAAGACCGCCGGAATCAAGCGTGCTGAACTCATCGGGAATTGAAAAAAAGCCGAAAACCAAAAGTCCGAGTGAAATTAAAACAGCAGAAATTATTAACAGACGCAAAATTTTTATTGCTTTAACCATCTTTTCACCTCCGTGCGGAAATTAAAAGGAACTCTGATTAAATCTGATGTTCCATAAACCGCAATAATAATTTGCACTGAAAAAGTAAACAATATAATCGGAAAATCAAGCCGAAAAAAAGAAAAAAGCCGCAAACCGCAAAGCTGTGCTGTTTGTGACTTTTTGTAAAATTCGTTATAAAACTCCGGTTTATTCAGACTCAGTCAGCAAGGCAACCGCGTCAAGAAATTGGCTGTCGGAGCCTATATCAGCCGCCTCTGATTTAAGAACTGATTCCTTGTCCGGCGTAAGACCGGAGGAATTAAAGGTTTCACTTTTATAAGGCTTGACAATTCCGACCGAAAGCAAAACTGCATTGCCGTCCGTAAGCTTAAACGCTTTCGGAACGAGAGCAACGCCCTTTGTTTTGGTTCCGACAAGGGCGCCCTTTGAAAAATCACGGATATTGCAGGCAAAAAGCTCCGCGGCAGCTTCGGTTTTTTCGTTAATAAGAACAGCAGTAGGCAAGCCTACCTCTCCCGCTGTTGTGACAAATTTTTCAACAACGTTTCCTTTACTGTCCAGAACTATAGCCGCCGGAACTGCGGAATCATTGACGGGAACAAAAATATCAAGCGCGTCCATTGCGTTTTCATAATTTGTGCTTGAATTGTTCCTGACGTCTATGACCAGAGCACCTATTTTTGAAGAAGTCAGGGACTCAACCGCAGCCTCAACCTGATTTGCCGTTGTTGAATAAAACTCATTTATTCTGATATATCCGACGTTGCCGTACGTCTTTGAAAGCACGGACTGCGCCTCATAGCCTTTGATTATGTTGACCGTTGTCTCTGTATTATTGCGCTTATATGTAATATTAACGGCAGTGAGCTTATCTCCCTCAAGCTTTGCGGAAAGCTCCTCATAATTATTCGCGTCAAGCATTATTCCGTCAAAAGCAATTATAATATCGCCAACACGCAGTCCGCTGCTTTTGGCCGGTGAACCGCTGTATACCGCAGTAATCTTTATACGGTTATCGGAGGTTTTTTCGCTTTTTATTCCTATTCCGTACATATTGCCCTGAATTCCGGAAACATATTCGGCATACTCATCGACGGTCATGAATTTTGAAAAAGGGTCCTTAAGCCCTGCAACATAGCCTCCGGCAAGCGCCGCTTTGAGACTTGCTTCGTCACTGCCCGAATAATAGTTGTTCTTAATTACGCCGTCAAGCTCGTCAAGAATTTCATACCGCTCAAGCTTTTCAGGCAATCCTTTTAAGATATTATTGTATTGCTTGTTGACAATGCCCATTGTTACCGCGCTTGAAACCGCAACGGCAAGAATCAGTATACCGACAGCAAGCCCTAAGGATATTTTTTTGTTCATGGCCCTCTCCCCTCTTAAAAACCAAAGGAACAGCGACGAGCGCCGTCCCTTCGGAGATTTCTGAATTATCACGGTTTTGAAACATAGTTTGCCGGATTCTGTTTTTCACCGTTATAACGCACCTCAAAATGAAGATGCGGACCGGTGGAATTGCCCGTGCTTCCGACGTTTGCAATCTGTTGACCCTTTGCAACCCGCTGACCGGTTTCAACACAAAGGCTTGAGCAGTGTCCGTATACGGTTGAAAAACCGTCTCCGTGGTCAATAACAACATACCGTCCGTAGCCGGTTGTTCCCCAGACTGCCGCAATTACCGTTCCGGCACGGGAGGCATAAATGGGCTTTCCGTATACGCCGCTTGCAGAGATATCCATTCCTCCGTGGAAGCTCCAGCCGGAGATGGACGCGCTTCTGTTGCCGTACGGACTGCTGATATAGCAGTCTATTTTTCCGAGCGGCCAAGCCCAGCTATCGTTGCACTGATATATCTTTCCGCCCGGAGCCGGTGAATTGTCTGAACCCGAAGAGGGAGCATTCGTTGTTGCCGCCGGGTCGTTGTTCGAGGCATAAAGAGTTGTTCCCTGAGTGGTGGAAACCTCCGTTGCCTGATAGTTTTTGATTATGGCTTCAATTTCCTTGTCTGCTGCCTCGCGCTCAGCCTCAAGATTTCTGATGTAGTTTTCATAAACCGCACTGTTTTTGTCAAGCTGAGCAATATAGCTTTCAACATCGGCATAATCTTTTTCAAGCTCCTTGACCGCTTTTTCATACTCGGTCTTCTTAACATTGAGCTGCGCCTTGCTTTCAATGCACTCTTTTTTGTTCAGTATGACTTCGTTTTGCTTGTCGTTGAGCTTTGTCTGCTTTTTTTCAAGCGTTACCTTGGTCTTTTTGAGAACAGCAACCTCGCTTTTAAACCGGTCAATAACCTTTTTATCGCTCTCACTCATACGCTTCATCATCTCAAGCCTTGTCAGGAACGAGGCAAGGCTGTCGGCGCCCATAAGTATCTTTAAAGCGGAATCATTGCCTGTAACATATGCGGCGCGCATTTTTTGCGAAAGCTGAGTTTTTGAGCTTTTGATGCTGTTAATGGTTTTGTCAATCTGTTCGGCGGCAATGGCTATCTCGTCATTAATGACGTCAATTTCGGTGTTGAGCTGCTTGAGCTGCTTTTCAAGTGTATCAATCTCAGCGTCAAGCTCTTCAACCTGCGCTTTCAGGTTTGTTGCCTTTTTTTCATTGGCGTCAATCTGGCTTTTGAGTGTATCAAGATATTCCTGCTGAGACTCCTTCTTACCCTTCAGCTCGGAAAGTTTGTTCTTGTTGCTTTCTATCTCGCTGTCTATCCTTTCGAGCTCATCCTCAAGCTCCTGCCTTGTTGCGGCACGGGCAATGGGCGACGGCACGGCGCAGAACGCCGCGCTGAAAAGAAGAGCTATGCACAGCAGTGCAGCAATTTTTCTTTTCATCACCAAAACCTCCTTTTGACGGTCGCAGAACAATATAAATAACTGTGCTTGCAAAGAAACGGGGAAACAAACCGTCAGATATCGTTTGCCTCGCTGCCTTCCTTTTTAAGATATTTCCTGATGGAAACAACACTGCCGAAAGATCCGAGAAGCATACCGGAAACAAAATATCCGATAACGAGAACATACCAGAAATCGGAAAGATTAACAACCGAGCTTCCGAAAAGGGAGAACAATGAATTGAGCGCGTCGCCCTCAGTAATTTCAACAACATAGGTCAGTGCCATTGCAATCAGACCGGATATAAGACCTATTGCTATACCCTCGATCATAAACGGCCAGCAAATGAAAACATTTGTTGCTCCGACCGATTTCATGACCTGAATATCAACCTTCCTCGAAACCATTGTAATTTTGATTGTATTTGCAATAATGAACAGCGAAACAACAATCAATATGGCAACAATAATGAGACAGATGAAAGTTACGGACTTTTGCAGTGTTGATATCTGCTTGATTATCTCCTGGCTTTCGCGTACGGATTCAACGTTTGCAACCGCTTTAATGGCGGCAAGTGTGTTTGAAAACTCCTCAATATTGCTGACTGTTATGCGGTAGGAGTCCGGAAGCGGATTTTCGATAACGCCGTCAATCATATTGCGTTCAACGCCGAAATCCTCAAGCTGCTCGTTAAAGCCCTCCTCCTTTGAAACGTACTGAACATCGGTAACATTCGGAATTGCTTTGAGTTCGGCTTCAACCCGCTTTATCGAAACTTCGTCAAGACCGTCCTTGACAAAGGCAACAACAACATTCTGCTTTTCAACATCGGAAACAAGGGTTCTCATATTAAATAGAAGCAAAAACGAAACGCCGATGAGAAGCAGGCAGGCGGTAAGAACACTGATTGAGGAAAGCGACATACTCCTGTTTGCAACAAGGTTGCGAAAGCCCATTTTTGTAAGGTAGGAAGTGTTAAGTCCGCCGGAAGAACCGGAGCGACCCTTTTTCTTTTTTGCTTTAGTCTTTGATGTATTATTCGCCATCGTTTTCGCCCTCCTTTTTGAGCTGCGCCTGAACCTGTGCGTGAGCGGCCGCAATTTCTGCGCCTGCATTGGCGGCGGCGCTTTTAACGCTGCTTACGGCAACAGGTTTTGCCGCCTGAGCAGGAGCGGATTTAAGCTTTGAGCGCGGAGGGACATCAGAAACAATTTTTCCGTTTTCAATGGTAACTATTCTGTGGTCAAACTGGTGAACCAGTTCAAGGTCATGGGTAACAACAACAACCGTTGCTCCAAGTGCATTGATTTTGTCAAAAAGCGTCATGATATCGCCGGAAAGAACGGGATCGAGGTTTCCGGTAGGCTCGTCCGCAATAATTACCGCAGGATTGTTGACCAGAGCACGCGCGATTGCAACCCTCTGCCGTTCACCGGTGGAAAGCTGATTGGGAAAGTTCCTTGACTTTCCGGAAAGGTCAACAAGCTTGAGCACATAGCGTACGCGCTTAGTAATCTTCCTTTCGCCCATTCCGATAACGCGAAGCGCAAACGCAACGTTATCATAAACGGTCATTTTGGGAATCAGCCTGAAATCCTGGAAAACAATGCCGAGCATTCTGCGAAGATACGGAAGCTCGCGGCGCTTCATTTCGGTAAGATTATACGGGCCGACGGTGACAACACCGGTATCAACCTTTTCCTGACCCATAATCACGCTCAGAAAGGAGCTTTTGCCGGCGCCGGAAGCACCGACAACAAAAACGAACTCGCCGTCGTCAATCCTGACATTGACGTTATCAAGAGCAACGGCTCCGTTTGTTTTATACTTCATTGTGACGTTTTTAAATTCAATCATTTTAAACCACTTTCGCAAAAATATTTATGCCGCGTCTGTTACCTATCCGCACGGCGGAAATGAAAAAATATCAATACTTGACCGGTTTTGCGTCAAGATACTTTTTGACCATGAGAGCAACCTTGAAAACGATTGCGTCGTCAAACTCCCTCAAATCAAGTCCGGTGAGCTTTTTAATCTTTTCAAGTCTGTAAACCAACGTGTTCCTGTGGACAAAAAGCTTTCTTGAAGTTTCGGAAACATTGAGGTTGTTTTCAAAGAACTTCTGAATGGTGAAGAGCGTTTCATGATCAAGACCGACGATTGAGCCTTTTTTAAAGATCTCCTTGAGAAACATTTCGCAAAGCGTTGTCGGAAGCTGATAAATAAGTCTTGCAATACCGAGATTTTCATAGGTTACAATCGTTTTTTCGGTGTCAAAAACCTTTCCGACTTCAAGGGCTATCTGCGACTCCTTGAACGAGCGCGGAAGATCCTTGATGCCCACAACGATTGAGCCGATACCGATAATGGAATTGACATAATACTCGGTATGGAGTGAATCAACTATTGAGCGCGCAAGCTTTTCAAGATCCTTGATATCGTTTCCGCTGCGCACTTCCTTAACAAGGGCGATATCAAACTCATTAATATTGATGACAAGATCCTTGGCTTTGTCCGGGAAGAGCTTTGAAACGGCCTCATTAACGGAGACATCGCTTCTTTCCGCAGTCCTTATCAGAAGAACGCAGCGAGAGACCTCGTTATTGAGTCCGAGCTCACGGGTCTTGAGATAGATATCGCCGGGAAGAATATTATCGAGAATAACGTTCTTGATAAAGTTGCTTCTGTCATATTTTTCATCGTAATACTGCTTGATATTATTGAGCGAAACCGCAATCAGGCGCGCATAATTAGCGGCGGCCTCATCGTCGCCGTCAACAAAAACGGCGGCGTCGGGATGAAGCTGCATACCGATGGCTATAAACGTCCTTGAACCGATAACCTTAGGCTCAAAGGAAGAAATCTCGTCCTTAAACTCGGCAAAGCCCGTCTCACCGATACGGCCGAGATCGCTGCAGCAAATCACGGTGCCGGTATTATCGACAACTCCGATTGTTCTGTCGATAGCGTCCTTCATCTGATGAATAATGCCTTGGAACAACCTATTTGACATTTAATATCCCTCCAACCATTCAAAAACGGATTTATACAATTTGACTATCGTCACTTTCACCATTTTACACAATCTATCGGCATTTTGCAATATAAAACAGTAAATTTTTTAGATATTTTTTCATAAAAAATCTGTAAACAAGATTTTTTTTGTAAAAAATATCATTTTTTTTTAAAAAACGGCTGTTTTTTCGTCAACTTTAACATTGTATAAATTCACTATAGAAAAAGATAAGGCGAGTATTTTATTTACAAATAGGATTCATTTCCAAAACAGATGTGCATTTTGACTAATGAAAGATTAGCATTATCACCTAAAAGATAACTAAAACAAAGCTTAATGCGAGCGCAAGCGAGTACAATAAAAGAGACAGACAAAAACTGCCTGCCTCTTTCGCTGAATTATTAAGTAATAATACAATTATTCACCATATTTTGCTGCGGGTTCGCCGAACAGAATTGCGAAAATTGATTCGAAAAACTCACGGATTTTTGCGATGATTAAATCGATTCCCATTAAAACACACCTCCTTCTGTTTATCGTAACTGTATCTTAACACACCTTTAACAGAAAGTCAATACTTAATTCAAAAAAAATTCATTTTTTTGG
>JAEDIH010000194.1 GCA_016292575.1 Clostridiaceae bacterium
CAAGCCGCTTTGTTTTCGGCATATTCGGCAATAAAGTCTGCAAACCACATCAAAGAAGCACCCCAAAAAATGAGAGAGAGCGTGCCGGTTTTCATTTCGTCTTTCGGCGCCAGGCTATACCAGACAACCGTACAGATTATTGCAGCAAAAACAGTTATCAACAGCGTCAATTTTACGCGCCCTCCTGAGCCTGCTTTTCTGCGTGGAGCACTTTCTTTTCTGCCAAAGAAGAAACTGCAACCATTCCCGCCCATGCTGCCGTAACAATAGCCGCCATCATAACGCCGGTGCTGCCCATTTCAGAAAGCATTTCAGTCGTTTCGCCGTTGCTGACCGCAGAAAGGAACGGAAAATACGGCACAATTTCACCGTGCCAAATGTGTTCAAAAGCAAGAAGTGCAGAACCACCCCAAAGCATATTGTTCAGCCATCCGAGCTTTGCGGAAAACTTTGTTCTTACCGTTTCCTTAATTGTATCTTCGGAAAGTGAAACGCTCTCCTTTTCTTTGTGTTTAATCACCTTTGAGGCAACTGTGGTTACGATTGCCTCGGCTGCCGGAACAAGAAAACATGCCATACAATGATGTCCTCCTTAAATTTTTGTTTTAAAAATATTTTCAGTCGAAAAATCAGAACCGACGGTCGCGCGGTACACGATCAGTGATCCTGTTCAGAACCCTGTGCAGTAAAAACATAAACTTGTTGTCAAGATTCAGCCAGTAAACAGCCTGTAAAACACCGAATACAGTGCCGGCTGCCGCCAACAAAATCCAGACGCATTTAATAATGAATTTACAAATCTTTTTCATATAGCTTTTCTCCTTACCATCCCTTGGAGTCATCAAAATCCAGAAGTGAAGCGTCAAGCGGTTCTTCGTTCATTACGGTGAACATAAAATCATTGAACTGCTTACGCATCTCATTTCGTGAAATTGCACGGGGATCAATCAGATCATGGGAAATCCAGACGATCGGAATGTTTCTTTCGTTGGCAATGTCCTGAATCATGCCGGTCATGGATTTACTGCCTTTGCAGGTGATGTCATCGTAAAACACAATCATATCACAGTTGAAACGCTCGTATTCCTCAAAAAGCTCAAGCATATTCTCGTAACCGCCGACAAGATGACGGCGCATGATTGCCTGTTCCCAAAGCTGGGCAACGCCCCAGAGGGCTTCTTCCTTGTCATCTTCGCTGATATATTCATGGTGCGACATATTGTTAAGCACTGCAACCGTGTTTACGCCCCAGCACTCATACATCCACGTTGAAAAGTGCATATAGTACGCTGACGGCGCACCGCAGACCAGGGTGCGGTGGCGTGTTTTGGGACGGACGTTAATATTTTCTCGGACGCATTTTTCGCAGATTTCAAGCATTTCTCTGCCGATTTTGGCGCAATTCTCATTGAGTCCGCTTGAAAACGAAAGCTGGAACGAGCGATAAAGGAGATTCGGAACACTCGGAACAGGGTAATAAGGTGATTTTGCAAGCTCCCACAATTCGTGCTGAATACGAGTTTCCTCGTTATATTGACGGACTGTTTTGAAGAACGCGTCCCAATCAAAAACTTCTCCGGTGCAGTCCTCAATAAATTTGATTACTTCTTTTACATGGGCGATAGCATACTCTCTTGTGTCCTCGTCTTTCCAGCGCATCGGCGTACAGCCCTGAATTGACGGAACCTTGAGTCTGCGTTCAACAACAGATGAGTTCATAACGGAAGAGTCGCAGGGTGCGTTGCTTGTAATAAGACAAGCACCATAGTACGGAAGCTGGTCGTCAATAGCCACACCGCAGACAGCCGAGGAGTTCCGGCAGGAATCCGAGGGCAATCCGAACGAATCAATAATATCGGTAAAATAATGACCTGCGTGCTGATCGTTCGCCGTTGCAAGAATTGTAAAATACGGTTCCTCAACTGCGTTTTGAAGATTTGGAAAGCCGCCGATAAGAATCGGAGAAGCGTCCTGCTCAAAAATTACCGTTTTTTTGGAATACTCATTTTTTCCGAAACGCTCGTCCGCTTTAAGAATTTTAATAAGAGCTTCAACGTTGCTTTTCAGCAGAAACTGCATATATTTGTGAGCAATTACAAGCGCCTCGCCGTGAGCGTCGTCAATCGTCCTGTCAACCATGCTGCCGCTGCCGAGATACGGCGCCATCCAATGGTAATATGTAAGTGCTTTGAACGCACGAACCGGATCTGATTTCAACAATTCGCCGCTGATTTTTCTTTCAACAAGCCATTCTTTGAAGTCAACCCAGGAATCCTTCCAACCCTTCCATTTGCGGTACCGGGCAAGTTCATAACCGTCATAGAAGCGTTTTCTTGTGCCTCTGTCTTTTTTCTCAGCCATTTTGCGTTCCCCTTTCCGCCTTTTTGAATGTCAGTGCTTCAACAAACGCCTGGAAGCGGGTGCGAAGCTGTCCGGTTGATGTGTTTTTGTATTCTTTTTCAATACCCATGCAGGGCAGTCCGTATTCGCTTTCCATAACATGCTGGCAATACATGCGCTCATATTCCCAGTATTCACAGAACTTCATCTGCTGAACGATAAGGCCGTCGGCGTGATACTCTTGTGCAAGCTTTTTGAGATACTGCTTTCTGCCGTGAACCTTTTCCGGATTCATAAAGCGCGGACATTCGTTTGTTTCAAGATAGTGTCTTGCAATAGCGGTGAGTGCAGTCTCATCGTCTTTTATGACAATTTCCTCTCTGCCGGGCAAAGAGCCGAAACAATAACGGTCGGCAACAACAAAAGCACCGCAATCCTCAA
>JAEDIH010000195.1 GCA_016292575.1 Clostridiaceae bacterium
CGGCCGGCCTCGTCAACGCTTTTGACAACGGCCTTTATTCTCTGCCCGGCGCTGAAGCGTGCGGACGGGTGCGGAATGCGCGAAACGGAGATGCTGTCTATCGGCATGAGGGCTGAAATTCCGGCGCCGATATCGGCAAAAACGCCGAATGACTCCATGTGGGTAACAACCGCGTCTATGACAAAACCGGGGGAAAGCTTAGAAATATATTCCTCCATACATTCTTTCTGAACGGCGCGGCGGCTCAGCAGGGCATAGGGCTCGCCGTTTTCGTCCTTTTGGAATGACATAATCTTGAAAACAACGGGCTTGTTGACTCTGGAAATTATGGCGATGTCCCTTACAGAGCCGTCGTCAATTCCGAGCGCGCCCTCCTCGCGCGGGATAATGCCTTTCATTACGCCGAGGTCAACGTGCAGGTTATGTTCCTTATCGCACATTACGGCGCGCGCCTCAAGGATTTTTCCGCTCATATAAGCCTCCTTGAGCGCCGCTCTTGAGGAGAGGGCGTTTTTGTTTTCCGCTGTGTTCATCAGACTGTTTTCCGTGTAGTATTTTCTCATTGTTTTTGTCCTTTCTTCTCTTTTTCAGAGATTGTATACATTCTTTTAATTTATATGCACTATTTTTTTATTTTATCGGTTTCATGATTGATATTTTTGTCAGTTATTGCTATAATATATTGATATCTTTTATCGGAGGAATGGAAAATGGACGTTCGGGTCGGCGATGTGCTTGTGATGAAAAAGAAGCACCCTTGCGGCAGCATTGAGTTTTCCGTTCTCCGCTCCGGAATGGACTTCAGGCTCCGTTGCCTCGGCTGCGGCAGGGAATTTATGATTCCGCGCTCAAGGGCGGAAAAAAACATCAAAAAAATCCTTCGCGAAAACAAGGAGGAAAAAGATGCTTGAAAAGCTTTGCGCAATCGAAGCGCGCTTTGATGAAATATCGCAATCGCTTTGCGACAGCCGCGTGGTGAATGACCGCGAAAAATACAGCGTTCTGATGAAAGAGCACAAGACCCTTTCTCCGATAGTTGAAAAGTTTCGCGAATACAAAAAAATTGAAAACTCCATTGAGGAGGCTAAAGAGCTGGCAGACACCGAAAGCGAGGACAAAGAGCTTTTGAAAATGGCTCAGCAGGAGCTTGAGGCGCTTCGTCCGGAAAAGGAAAAGGCGCTTGAGGAACTCAAAATTTTGCTGCTTCCGCGCGATGAAAACGATTCAAAAAACGTTATTGTTGAAATCCGCGGCGGAGCAGGCGGCGAGGAATCAGCCCTTTTTGCAAACGTACTGTTCAGAATGTACTCAATGTATGCCGAAAAAAAGGGCTTTAAGCTTGAGGTCATGAACCTCAACGCAACGGAACTCGGCGGAATTAAGGAGATAAGCTTCCTCGTCAAGGGTGAGGGCGCGTATTCGCGCTTTAAGTTTGAAAGCGGAGTCCACCGCGTTCAGCGCGTTCCGGAAACCGAGTCCGGCGGAAGAATACACACATCAACTGCCACCGTTGCCGTGCTGCCGGAGGCAGAGGACGTTGACATTGAAATCAATCCGGCAGATTTGCAGATTGACACTTTCCGCTCGGGCGGAGCAGGCGGTCAGCATATCAACAAAACCGAATCCGCAATCCGCATCACTCATCTTCCGACGGGTATTGTTGCCGAATGTCAGGACGAGCGCAGCCAGCACAAAAACCGCGAAAAGGCCATGCGCGTTCTGCGTTCCCGTATTCTTGAAGCGGAAAGGAAAAAGCAGCAGTCCTCGATTGCGGACGAGCGCAAAAGCCAGGTTGGAACCGGCGACAGAAGCGAACGTATCCGAACCTACAACTATCCGCAGGGGCGAGTCTCCGACCACAGGATAGGTCTTACGATATATAAGCTTGAGCAGTTTTTGAACGGCGATATGGATGAGGTGATTGACGCGCTTATCACTGCCGATACCGCAAAAAAACTGTCTCAACAGGGTGATATTTGATTTTTTGGAAAGTGCATATCATGAAAACAGAAGTTATAAAAGTGAACAGCAGCAGCGACCCGGGCGTTAAAAAGGCCGCCGAGCTTTTAAAAAAAGGCGAGGTGGTTGCAATTCCGACCGAAACGGTCTACGGACTTGCGGCGAACGCCTTTGACGAAAAAGCGGTTGAAAAAATCTTTGCCGCAAAGGGACGTCCGTCCGATAATCCTCTGATTGTTCATATCAGCGAGCTTTCGCAGTGGGCAGAGCTTGTTGAAAGCATTCCGGAAAGCGCGCTTGCGTTGGCACGGGCTTTCTGGCCGGGACCGCTGACTATCATTCTCAAAAAGAGCAGTCTTATTCCGTCTCGCACAAGCGGAGGACTTGACACCGTGGGCGTCCGTATGCCGCTTCATCCGACTGCGAGGGCGATAATCAGTGCAGCAGGCGTTCCGCTTGCCGCTCCGTCCGCCAATAGTTCGGGAAAGCCGAGCACCACCACTGCAAAGCACTGTCTGCATGACCTTGACGGAAAAATTCCGCTCATCATAGATTCCGGAGAGTGCTCGGTCGGCGTGGAGTCAACCGTTGTCACTCTTGTTCCTAAGGTTCCGCGCGTGCTTCGTCCGGGAGGAATTTCTCCGGAAATGCTCGCAGATGTTTTGGGCGAGGTTGAGGTTGACGACGCAGTACTGAGCAAGCTTGCCGACGGTGCGGTTGCCGCTTCGCCGGGAATGAAATATAAGCATTATTCGCCGAACGCAAAGGTCAGCATTGTTAAAGGAAGCTTTGAAAGCTTCAAAACCTTTGTTGAA
>JAEDIH010000196.1 GCA_016292575.1 Clostridiaceae bacterium
CCGGCGGACAGCACCCCTGCTTCCTCGGATACAAGCCTTGAGGACGTTAAAAAAAGCGGAAAGCTCACCATTGCAACAAGCCCCGATTTTCCGCCGTTTGAGTCGCTTGAGGGCGATAAGGTTGTCGGAATTGAAATTGACCTGCTTGAAATGATTGCCGAAAAGCTCGGCGTAGAGCTTGAGATTAACCAGATGGACTTTGACTCCGTTCTTCCCGGAATCCAGAGCGGAAAGTTTAATATCGGCGTTTCGGGCATCACCGTTACCGAGGACCGTAAAAAGAACGCAGACTTCACCGTTCCCTATTTTGCCGCGGCTCAGGCAATAGTTGTTCTTAAGGACAGCCCGATTAAATCAAAGGCAGACCTTGAGGGTAAAAAGGTCTCCGTCCAGACCGGAACCACCGCCGAAGAATACTGCATGAAGAACGGCTATGAAGTTTCCGCTTTCCAGGCGAACAACGACGCCCTTTCGGCTCTTACGAGCGGTAAGGTTGACGCGTGGGTAATCGACAACGAAACGGGTATCCAGAAGTCCGAAACCACAAACGGAAAAACGGTTGTTCTTGATGAGCCCATGACCACCGAGCCTTACAGCTTTGCGTTCAAAAAGGGCAGCACTTCTCTTGTTAACGAAATTAACTCCTATCTTGAGGGCTGGCTCAAGGACGGAACAGTTGAAAAGATTTTTGAAAAGTACAATGTTAAATATGTTGCTCCCGAGGCATAAACAAGGGGAAGCCTATGGCAAGTGTTATTGAGTTTTTCAAAGCATGGGGCGCCCAGCTTCATGAAACCTTCATCGTTCAGGAGCGTTACAAATGGCTGCTTGAGGGTCTTTCAAACACGCTCGTTATCACGCTCGGTGCGCTCGTTATCGGCGTTGCCCTCGGAACGGTGATTGCAACTGTCAAATACTTTTCGGACGACAAAAAGCTGTTGAATCTTCTCGGCAAGCTTTGCGACGTCTATGTTACAACAATCCGCGGAATACCGGTCGTTGTTCTTCTTTTGATCTTCTACTATCTTATACTTAAATCCTCTGAAGGCGTTGTTGTCGGAATCGTAACCTTCGGTCTGAACTCCGCTGCGTATATGGCAGAGCTTATACGCAGCGGCATCAACGCCGTAGACATCGGTCAGCTTGAGGCAGGGCGCAGTCTCGGTCTTTCAAAAATGCAGACCATGCGCAAAATTATTTTTCCTCAGGCAGTCAAAAACATTCTTCCGGCAATAGGCAACGAGTTCATCGCCCTTTTGAAGGAGACCTCCGTTGCCGGCTATGTTGCCGTAAAGGATCTTACAAGAGCCGGAAACCTTATCAGAAACAATACGTTTGACGCGTTTAATCCGCTTATTGCGGTTGCGCTTGTATATCTCATTTTGGTAATTCTTCTTACCAAACTTTTAGGCAGACTGGAAAGGAGGCTTTCCAAGAGTGATAGAAGTAAAAAATCTAAGAAAAAGCTTTGACGACACCGAGGTGCTCAAGGGTATTAACGAAACGATAAACAAGGGCGACGTTGCCTGCGTTATCGGTCCGTCCGGCTCGGGAAAGTCAACCTTTCTGCGCTGTTTGAATCTGCTTGAAATTCCAACGGGAGGACAGATTATTTTTGAGGGCGAGAATCTTACCGCAAAGGGCGTTGACCTCAACCACCACCGCCAGAAAATGGGCATGGTTTTTCAGCAGTTTCATCTGTTCCCACATATGACGGTTATTGACAACCTGACCATGGCACCCGTCCTGCTCAAAAAGGCAACAAAGGCGCAGGCTGAAAAAAAGGGTATGGAGCTTCTTGAACGGGTCGGTCTTGCAGACAGGGCTTCGGCATATCCTTCTGAGCTTTCCGGCGGACAAAAGCAGCGTGTTGCAATCGTCCGTGCGCTTTGCATGAATCCGGACGTGATGCTTTTTGACGAGCCGACAAGCGCCCTTGACCCGGAAATGGTCGGCGAGGTGCTTGACGTTATGAAGGAGCTTGCAAAAGAGGGAATGACAATGGTTGTTGTCACCCACGAAATGGGTTTTGCAAAAGAAGTTGCAAATCGCGTGCTTTTTATGGACGATGGTGTTATAATGGAGGAGGGCACGCCGCAGGAGATTTTTGACAATCCGAAATGCGAGCGGCTTAAAACCTTCCTTTCAAAAGTTCTTTAAACTTTTTTCAGGGGCGGCAAAGCAGTTGTTGCCCCTGTTTTAGACTTTGTGCCGAAGAGTTAAGACATAAGATTATCAACGTTGAAAACTATGTTGAAAGATGTTGAAAACCATGTTGAAAGATGTTAATAACCCACGGGTTTTCAACAAAATGCATTATTCTTTTCCATGACTGACGGTTCGGTTTTCAGTTAACTGAAAATCAGTATACTGAAAAACAGTATACTGAAAATCCGCCACAATTAAATAAAGAATAACAAAATAAAGAATAATTAAATAAAGAATAACAAAGTACTATACGCGCGCGTGCGCGCGAGAACCGTTCGTTTCATATCATAAAAACTGAAAAAGAAATTTCATAAAGGGAGAACGACCATGAACTTAAAAGGCAAAGATTTTTTGAAGATTCTTGATTTTTCGCCGGAGGAGCTGCAAAGCCTGCTTGACCTTGCGGCAGATTTGAAAAAGAAGAAGAAGCAAGGCATACCTCACAGACTTTGCGAGGGAAAAAACGTTGCGCTGATTTTTGAAAAAACCAGCACAAGAACGCGCTGCAGCTTTGAGGTTGCCGCCCATGATCTCGGAATGGGCTGTACATATCTCGAT
>JAEDIH010000197.1 GCA_016292575.1 Clostridiaceae bacterium
GCTATGAGGTAAAGCATATCACCGCAGTCGATATGTTTCCGAGAACGAGCCATGTGGAGACGGTTGTCCTTTTGTCACGGAACAGGATATAGTAGATAAAATAGAAAGGGTGTATTAAATGAATACAAACAGTTTCCTCAAAGAAATATCAACTTATTCTATATATGATCTTGAATTGATTTTTGAAACTCAAAAAGACCTATACTCCGCCGAAGAGATGGAACTTATCCAAAACAGAATACAAGAGTTAGAAGAAAAACAATCACAAGCTCAGAAAGAATTTATAGAGAAAAATCTTCCAAAAGAAATTCTTTGTCCGAAATGTGATGGGGCAAACCCTTTTGAAAATGATACCTGTTGTTTTTGCGGCTATAAGCTCGACAAAAGAAAATATTATTCCATAGAGTTTTACCAAAATGATGATAGTGGTGAGATCGTTGCTCAGGAAGAAGAAAACAGTTCCAGTTACACATTCCAGTTTGTAATTAGTCTTTTGATTCCTTTGGTTGGCTTTATCCTCGGAGCTATCCTTTTAGGTAAAGATAACGAATACGAAAAAAGCAAAGGAAAAACCTGTATCATTCTTGGATTTGTATCGACGGTAATTTGTGCAATTTTGAGCAGTATTGTAATTTTTGATCTTTTGTTCAACTAATAGAAACTTGTGACAAAATGTAAAAGGAGATTTCCTAGTTGACATGTTCCTCTTTACATAGGTGGGATGATTTGTTTCCGTGTACCGTGGACATTCACGGTATCGTCTCGACCCATGTTGAAAGTTGCGTGCTCCTTTGTCGTGAAGATAAGAAATAATGCAGATACAAAGGGGCGTCCAAAATCAGCAAACGAAGAGCGACAGCCCCATCTTTGAAAAATTACTCCTCAAAAAGAAAAACCGCCGTCAGAATTTGACAGCGGAAAGTACAGCAGCAATACAGAGGTCGGTGAAAAATCGACCTTTTTTACAGCGCTTGACTGTTTTATAAATCTTGCTCAGTTTTTGCGGTTCTATTTTTAATTTTATACAGTTAACCTGCTTTTGTTTCGTCCTTAATGTTCAGTCTGTTCATAATGAACTTTGCAATATTGTCCGGTTCTATGCCGAGAACATATGCAAATTCAAGGTGAATGAGCCTTTCGGCCTCGGAAAGTATTTTTTCATCGTTGCTTTTAAGCTTTTTGCCTTCAGAGACCCTTTCAATCCTCTTTTTATGAAGCTCGCAGATCATTTCAATAATTGCCGTTGGCTCTTTTTCCTTCAGAACGGACGAAAAGCGTTCATTCCTTTCCTTTTCGTCATCGAGCCATTGTGCTTTGACCGATAAGGAACTGTCAATCGCCGATAGTACGTCTTGCTTTGAAAGAGGATAGCGCAGTTTTATTTTGTTTCCGGAAACAGGAACATAAATGCGCGTCGGCGTGGTTGAAAAAACGGGGGAAAGGACATAGTACTTTTCGGCGGAGGAAGCGAAGCGTTCGGTTCTGATATCGGCTATTCTGCATACGCCCGAATTGGGGTGAACAACAACCTCATCAATGCAAAACATGGTAAACTGCCCTTCTTTGTCAAAATTTATACCAATATTATATCATAGATAAATAATTAAAGCAAATGGGCATTTTTACCAAAAAGGTCTGTTTACATTGCAGGGTCAATCTGCTCGCGAATACGGAAGGAGAGGCTGTTGTCCTCAAGATATTTGAAATACCTGAAAGCATAGCCTGCGCCTTTTGCGGCGCAGTTTTCACTGTCGGTCATAAGTCTGACGGGAATGCCGAGCTTTTTCTCAAGTGCTTTGTCAAGTCCGGAAAGCTTTGCCGCGCCGCCGGTGAGTATAATGCCGCTTGAATAAACATCACCGCACAGCTCCGGCGGAGTATCCTCAAAAACGGCTGAAATTGCGCCCGAGAGTGTGTTGACGGTATCTTTGAGCGCTTCAAAAATTTCGGTAGAAGTGACTGAAAAAAGCAGCGGAATACCCGTTGTGTGGTCTTTTCCGGCGACGGACATTTCAATTTCTTCGTTCGGAAGCACGGCGCGTCCGATGGTTTTTTTGATTCTCTCTGCCGTGAAAGTGCCGATGTCGTATCCGCGGTTTTTCTTGATGTATTGGATAATCGCTTCGTTCATCTCATCGCCTGCGGTTTTAACTGAGCAAAACCTTGCCGGTGTTCCCATGGTGATAACGGCAATATCGGCTGTTCCGGCTCCGATATCCACAATCATTGAGCCGCGCGGCTCTTGAATGTCAATGCTGCAGCCGAGAGCAGAGGCAACCGTTGAGCTGATTACGGAAACCTTTGCGGCGCAGGCGCAGCAGCCGAGCAGGGCCACCGTGCGCTTGTCCGGCGCGGTAATTCCAACAGGGGTGCTGATTATAAGGTTCGGTCTAAAGATGCTGTTTTTGCAAATATCTCCGATAATTTTTTCTATCATCATGCTCATAACGTCGAACCTTGAGATGGCGCCTGAACGCATCGGCAAAATGACTTCAAGTGTTTCCGGCGTTTTTTCAAGCATTTTGGCGGCTTCATCGCCGATTGAAACAACCTGCCCGCTGAAGCGGTCAACAGCAACGGCATTGGCCTGCTTATACACAATGCCTTTACCGGTCATATATACAGTAACAGTGCTTGTTCCCAGATCTATGGCAATGTTTGAGCCGACCATATTTTAAACACTCCTTTTGTTTTTCGTTCTGCGTGCTGTTCTGATTCGTTCTTCAA
>JAEDIH010000041.1 GCA_016292575.1 Clostridiaceae bacterium
TGTTGCAAAGCTCATGTCATAATTTTCAAATAATACCGGTAAAATTCCAAGCAACGGCAAAAATACTTTCAAAAAGCACAACCGACAGACCCATGCGTAAACGTGAAAACGTATCCGCAAAGGTCTGCCGGTGCAAATTAAAACTTCAAATAATTTTCATTTACTCAAGAAACGAGGAGAGCAGCGCTCCGTAGGCGGCAATGTCCATGGCCGATATATCGGTTCTGATAAGGTTGACAAGCGAATTGAACTTGTCCGCAAGCGTTTTTTCGCCGTCCGTTTCAAACGAAAGGCGCAGATAATGCGAAACAAGACCCGTTATACTGTCCTGCTCCTCGGCGCCGCTGTCGCAGAGATAGGAGAGATACTTCGCCATGTTATCGGCCGAGAGCTTCTGCGTGCCCTCATTGATAATAAAGCTGATTCCGTTGTAATCGTGGCGTACCTCATGCGGAACATTGATAACCTGCTCGCCGAATATTTTAAAGATAGCGGCAGCGTCCTTTTCGTCAACGATTATATAGCGGTCAACCTCCTTTCCGGTGCAGGCGCGCACGGCCCAGATAAGACCGTCGCAGCCGGAGCTTTTGTAATGCTCCTCAATGCTGCCCTCGGTGGAGCCGACCTCGCACCGCTGGGACGCAGGAATGTAGTTGATTTCAAAATTTCCCTTTTCGCTGTCGGCGGAAAGGCAGGCAATCAGGCGCACCTTCCGCTCGCTCTCGCTGCAAACGGCAAGCAGAAAGCTCGCTTTAAGCTCCTGCGGTGCGCTGCTGTCAACCTTGCGTGCCATTGCCGCAAGCATGGGCCCGGTTGTGCTCTGCACGTCCGCTTTTTTCTCCTTGATAAGAGTGCCGACCGAAACGAGCGCAATAAGCGCCACCGCTCCGGCAAAAACCGAAAGCAAAAGCTTGTTTGTAAGGAAGCGCTTTATTCTATCTCCGCGCAGGGAAAGCTTTTTCAAAAAGCCTTGAATTTTTTCAAAAATTTCTTCCATTATTATCCTCCCGTCCGGCACAGCTGCGCCGCAAAAAAATACGGAATTTCTGCCGCAGGAAGCTCTCTCTTTGCCCTGATTTTAGCATATACGCCCCTGTTTGTCAAATCGGCATCGTTTTAATGATAACGGAGAAAAATAAAGACTGCCTCTTTAGTGCAGGACAGGCCAAAAATTCCATAAAAGCTTGACTTTCGCTTGCGATTATGGCATAATAAATATAGAAAAATCTGCTTCAACAGCTCCAAAACCAACAATAAAAAAGATCGGAGGGATTGACTGAAAAGTATGAATAAGAAACGGAAAATACTCCTCTGTGCATTAGCTCTGATTGTTCTTGCCCTATCCGCGATATTGATTCTGAGCAAAAGCAATATCACTGAATCCGAAATTAACTTAGATGACATTGACTCGATGAACATCGGCGCGCAGATGCCTGACATAATTTACGGTGATGACGACAAGCTTATAATGAAAGGCACCTTCGGAATCATTTTTTTCGATTTGCATACCGAACGGGTTTATAAAAGAGTTCCCCAGACCGCTTTGGAGGATTTAGGTCTGCATCAGCCATTGGTAACTGTTTCCGATAACGGGAAAAACATTTATATTGCCGACCCCGATTACCTGGGCGGTTCAACATTCAGATACAATGTTGAGTCGGAATCTTTTTCTCAGGTGTCTGAAATTGATGAAAAGCTGTTCACATTAGAGAGCGTGTCATTATATTCGGATGAAAGATATCAAAGCTATGTTGATCCGGGCTATCTGTTAGGCTCTCAGGTTCTGAGCCGAAATAATCAATATCTGTATTTGCGAGCAAACACAGACTGGAGTATGAAAAGCTTACAGCTTGTAATTGCCGATGTAAAAACGCACAAAGAAAATGTTGTAAGCATTTTTTAAGGCTATAACTCACGAAAAGCGTTCATCCGCTCAATGTGAGTTATAGCCTTTTAATTTTATAATTGCTTTAAGTGCAAAACTCAGCAATTAGGTTCATCACTCATTTTCAAAAAGCTTCATAAGCTTTGAAAGATCCTCCTTGCCGAAGAACTCAATTTCAAGCGTACCCTTGTTTCCGCCGGAAAGGGAAACCTTTGCTTTCCGCCCGAGCGTCTGGGAAACGGCAAGCTCAACCTCGTCATAATAGGTGTCACGCTTTTTTGCACGCTTTTCCTTTTTTGTGTCGCCCTTGAGCAGTGCTTTCACGGCACGCTCTGTTTCACGGACGGAAAGATTCTTTTTGATAATCTCGTTTGCGAGAGCGGTAATCTGTTCAGCGTTTTCGAGAGCAAGAATTGTTCTTGCGTGACCTGCGGAAAGCTCGCCGCGCTCCACCATTGCAAGCACATCCTGCGGCAGGGAAAGCAGTCTCATTGAATTTGCAACCGCCGGGCGGCTTTTGCCAACCCTTTTTGCCGCCTGCTCCTGCGTCAGCCCGTAGGTTTCCATCAAAAGCGCAAGTCCCTGCGCCTCCTCAATCGGATTGAGATCCTCACGCTGAAGATTTTCAACAAGAGCAAGCTCCATTGCCTCGCTGTCGCTCATCTCGCGGATAACAACGGGAACCTCAGTAAGCCCCGCCATTCTGGACGCGCGCCATCTTCTTTCGCCGGCAATGAGCTGATAGCCGCCGTCCGCAAGCGGACGGACAAGCAGCGGCTGAATCACTCCGTGGGTGGAAATGCTGTTTGCAAGCTCCTCAAGCGCCTGTTCGTCAAAGCTCTTTCTGGGCTGGGCGCGGTTCGGCTCAATATCGTTAAGCTTGAGCTTTACGGCCGACTTTGCCTCCTCCTCAATCGAGTTATCCATAAAAAGCGCGTCAAGACCCTTGCCCAGACCGCCTTTGTTTTTTGCAGCCATTTTTCATTCTCTCCTTTGCTTCAAGTATCCTGAAAAAAATTATGCAAGCGGAATTTTTCCGTTCTTTTTAAGGAATTCGTCCGCAAGCTCGTCATACGCCCTGCTGCCCTTGGAAAGCTTGTCATAATATGAAACGGGCTGACCGAACGACGGTGCCTCGGAAAGGCGGACGTTGCGCGGAATTACAACGGAGAACACCTTTTGCGGAAAAAAGCGCTTCACCTCGGAAACCACCTGCTGAGTGAGGTTGAGTCTGCCGTCAAACATTGTCAGCAGAACGCCCTCAATATCAATGAGCGGATTATACTTGCGCTTGACCTGCCTTACGGTGTTCATGAGCTGCGACAGACCCTCAAGTGCATAAAATTCGCACTGAATCGGAACCAGAACGCTGTCCACGGCGCAAAGGGCGTTTATAGTAATAAGTCCGAGCGACGGCGGACAGTCAAGAATGATAAAGTCATATTTTTCCTTGAGGGGAGCGAGCGCATTCTTTATCCTCGACTCGCGTGAATCGAGATCGGCAATTTCCAGCTCCGCACCGGCAAGGTTCATGTTTGCCGGAAGAAGATCAAGACGGCTGAACGCGGTTTCCTTAACGATATTCTCGGCTGCGGCGGTGCCTATCATCATGTCATAGGTTGAAATTTCCGTATCCCTTTTGCTGAAGCCGAGTCCGCTTGTTGCGTTGCCCTGCGGGTCAATATCCACAAGGAGCGTTTTGTATCCCTTCATGCCGATGGCTGCGGCAAGGTTCACGGCGGTGGTCGTTTTTCCGACTCCGCCCTTCTGATTAACTATGGCGACGGTTTTTCCCATAAGTCTGCTGCCTTTCCTTTTTCATATACATACAAAACACAGTATACCACAACACCAAAAGATTTCAAAGAGCTTTTTCAAAAAATCTAATATCTAAAATCTAAAATCTAATTTACTACATTAATGGGCGTGCCTTTAACAAAGCTTTCAACATTTTCAAGGAAGATGTTCAAAAGCCTTGTCCGCGCCTCAAGACTTGCCCAGGCAATGTGCGGCGTGATGAGGCAATTCTTTGCGCCGATGAGCACATTGCCCCCTTTCGGCGGCTCAACAGAAAGCACGTCAAGACCGGCTCCTGCAATCGTTCCGTTTTCAAGTGCCTCGGCAAGATCCTGCTCGTTAACAACGCCGCCGCGCGAGGTGTTTATGAGATAGGCAGTTTTTTTCATCTTTTCAAGGAAAGCCTTGTTAACCACTCCGCTTGTGCTTTCGGTGAGCGGACAGTGCAGCGAGATAAAGTCGCTTTCCGTAATAAGCCTTTCAAGGCTGCAAAATTCAACCGTGCCGAAGCCGCCGTATACGTTTGTGTGCGGCGAAAAGGCAAGCACGCGCATTTTGAACGCGTTCGCAATTTCCGCAACGGCAAAGCCTATTCGTCCGAAGCCGACAATTCCGATCGTTTTTCCGGAAAGCAGGGAAATCGGAGATTTGAGATAGCAGAAATGTTCGCTCCTTTCCCAGTCACCGTTTTTCACACTCTCGCTGTGGAGCGCAACACGGTTTGTAAACTCAAGCATAAAGCCGAAAACAAGCTGAGCCACCGAGTCGGTACTGTAGGCAGGAATGTTTGAAACGGGTATTCCCCTTTCCCTCGCCGCCTTGCAGTCAACAACGTTGAAGCCCGTTGCAAGCACAGCGATGAATTTAAGCTTCGGAAGCTTTTCAATCGTCTGCCTTGTTATAGGCGTTTTGTTCGTAACAAGAATATCCGCGTCAAGGCTTCGCTTTATGATATCCTCCGGCGCGGTAATGTCGTAAACAGTGTATTCATCAACAAGCTTTGAAAGCCCGTCCCACGAAAGATCGCCGGGGTTTTCGGCGTAGCCGTCAAGAATTACAAGCTTCATTTTTTCGGTTCCTCCTATAAAAAATACTGCTCTTTACCCGGATTATACCACAATGTTCCGGTTTTGTCAGCAGTTACAGAAAAAACATCGGCCGCCCGGAAGGACAGCCGATATAAAGCTTTGAGTCTTATTCGTAGAGCGGATATTTTTTGCAGATTTCCTCAACGCCGGAAAGAATCTCCTCGCGGCTGTTTTCAAAATCAGTAGCGGCAAGGAAAACGAATTTTGCAATCTTCCTCATATCGTCCTCCTTGAGTCCTCTTGTTGTTACCGCCGCCGTGCCGAGACGTACTCCGCTTGTGACCGACGGCTTTTGCGGATCGTTGGGAACGGCGTTCTTGTTTGTGGTGATATTCACCGCGTCAAGGCGCTCTTCAAGCTCTTTTCCCGTAACGCCGAGCGAACGCAGATCGAGCAGGCACAGGTGGTTGTCCGTTCCGCCGGAAACAAGGTCAATTCCGTTTTTCAAAATCTCCTCGGAAAGCACTGCGCAGTTTTTAACAAGCTGCTTCTGATACTCCTTGAAGCTGTCTTCCAGTGCTTCGCCGAAGCAGACGGCCTTTGCGGCAATGATGTGCATGAGCGGACCGCCCTGCGAGCCGGGGAAAACGGACTTGTTGAGCGCGGCGGCGTGCTCTGCCTTTGCAAGGATAAGACCGCCTCTGGGACCTCTGAGCGTTTTGTGGGTGGTTGTCGTAACAACATCGGCATACGGCACCGGAGACATATGAAGTCCTGCCGCAACAAGACCGGCAATGTGCGCCATATCAACAAAGAAAATTGCGCCGACCTTTTTTGCAATCCTTCCGATGCGCTCAAAGTCAATCTCGCGCGGATAGGCGGAGGCACCGGCAACAATCATCTTCGGCTGACATTCAAGCGCGGTTTTTTCAAGCGCGTCATAGTCGATATAGCCGTTTTCGTCAACGCCGTAGGAGAAGAAGTTATAGAGCTTTCCGCTGAGGTTGACCTTTGCGCCGTGAGTAAGGTGACCGCCGTCCGCAAGGCTCATTCCGAGTACGGTATCGCCCGGCTTGAGAAAAGCGGTATAAACGGCAAAGTTCGCCTGGGAGCCGGAGTGCGGCTGAACATTGGCGTATTCCGCAGAGAAAAGCTCCTTTGCCCTTTCAATCGCAAGGTTTTCAACAATATCAACACATTCGCAGCCGCCGTAATACCTTCTTGACGGATAGCCCTCGGCATACTTGTTTGTGAGCACGCTGCCCATTGCCGCCATAACCGCCGGGGAAACAATGTTCTCCGAGGCGATGAGCTCAAGCTTTTCGCGCTGTCTTTTGAGTTCAAGTGCCATCGCGTCCGCAACGGCGGGGTCGGTTTCTCTGATGAGTCCGATGCTGTCAAACAAATTATTATACATTCCTTTACCTCCAAGATTTTTTTACGCTTTGGAATCTTTTGCAATATAAAAAACACAATTACGGTGGCGCTTCGGAAAAACGCCGCCGTAAGAATGATTCATTATTTGATTATGTCCGTACCCATGTATTCACGAAGAACCTCGGGAACGGTGATGCTTCCGTCAGCATTCTGATAGTTTTCAAGAATTGCCGCAACGGTTCTTCCGATTGCAACGCCCGAGCCGTTGAGGGTGTGAACAAGCGTTGCCTTGCTCTTTGCGTCCTCTTTATAACGGATTGAAGCGCGGCGCGCCTGGAAGTCCTCAAAATTTGAGCAGGAGGAAATTTCAACATATCTTCCGTAGGACGGCATCCAAACTTCGATATCGTATGTCTTTGCCGAGGAGAAGCCGATATCGCCGGTGCTGAGCGCAACAACTCTGTACGGCAGACCGAGGAGCTGCAGAACCCTTTCCGCGTCGTTGGTGAGCGATTCAAGCTCCTTATAGCTGTCCTCGGGCTTTACGAATTTTACAAGCTCAACCTTGTTGAACTGGTGCTGTCTGATAAGACCTCTCGTGTCGCGGCCTGCGGAACCTGCCTCGGCTCTGAAGCAGGCGGAATATGCGCAGTATTTGAGCGGCAGCCTGCTTCCGTCAAGAATTTCGTCGCGGTGCATATTGGTTACGGGAACCTCTGCGGTCGGAATGAGGAAATAATCGTTGGTAAGCTTGAAGGCGTCCTCCTCAAACTTCGGAAGCTGACCGGTGCCGGTCATTGAAGCACGGTTGACCATGAACGGCGGAAAAATTTCCGTATAGCCGTGCTCGGTATGGGTGTTGAGATAGAAGTTGATAACCGATCTTTCAAGCCTTGCGCCGAGTCCTTTGTAAAAATGGAAGCGCGCGCCCGTAACCTTTGCGGCCGTTTCCGGATCGAGTATGCCGAGCCTTGCACCGATATCCCAGTGAGCCTCGGCCTCAAAATCAAACTTTCTCGGCTCGCCCCAGCGGCGGATTTCAACGTTTTCGCTGTCGTCCTTTCCAATGGGCGTAGTCTCGCTCGGAATGTTCGGGAACTCATACATGATGCTTTTCTGCTTGTTTTCAAGCGCGGTAAGCTCTTCGTCATCGGCTTTGATAGCGTCCTTGACCGCGTTCATTTCAGCCATAAGCTCACTCGTATCCTTGCCCTCTTTTTTAAGCTGCGGAATCATTTTTCCGGCGGCGTTCTGCCTTGCCTTGAGCTGATCCCTCTTTGAAGAAAGCTCGCGGCGGCGAGCGTCAATCTCAAGAATTTCATCAACAAGGGCGTCCATATCTTTGTTTCTTGTTTTCATCGCCCTTTTAACAAGGTCGGGGTTTTCTCTGATAAGTTTAATATCAAGCATAAATTAAATCTCCTTTTGCACTTGAATATCAATCGCAGTGAATAACAGTATATCACATCCGGCAATATTTTTAAAGGTCTGAACATAAATTTTAGAAAAGCAAAGAATACGGATTTTTTGCCGCAAAGCGTGGTTATTTAAGCGAAATACACAAAAGCTGTCGGAAAATTTTTCCAATAAAAATTTAATTTGAAAAATCTTACAAAAGTCATTGACCCAAAGCTTTTTTTATTATAGAATAGCAGTGTACATTTTTATGCTTTCAAAAGGGGGAAAAAGAGTGGCTGAAAAAAAGTCCCGAAGTTATGTTCTCAATTTCATAGCTTTCATTTGCTTCACAGTCGCCCTTGCCCTGATTGTTCTTTTGCGCCTTTTTCAGGTGGAGCGCTTTGTTGAGTGGTATAACAAATATACCGACACCCTTGCGGACTTTGAACGCTGGATTTCGGCAAACGGCGCAACCTGGTTCTCCGTTGCCGTCATTATTGCAAACTATACGCTCAAGGCGGTTATACCGTGGTTTCCGCTTTCCTGCATCTGCGTTGCGGCAGGCGTCCTTTTCAAGTGGTATTACGCAACGGCAATCAACCTTGCGGGGCTTTCAATCCTCTTTACAATAAAGTTCTTCTGGGGCAGGCGCTACGGCGGCGGCAATGCCGAAAAAATTCTTTCAAAGTATGACCGTGCGCATGAGTTTGTTGACAAAAGCAAGCTCGGCTCAACCGTCATCCTTTTTCTGCTGCGGCTTGTTCCCGGAACTCCGGTCAACTCCGTCAGTCAGCTTTACGGCACAACGGACATAGGCTTTCCGAAATACCTGCTCGTTTCCCTTGCCGGCTTTTCATACAAGCTGTTTTCATACACCACCATCGGACGCAATGTTTTTGATCCCGCGTCCGCAAAGTTCATCGTTCCGCTCATTTTCCTTTCCCTGTTCACCGGAATGGCTGTCCTCTCGCTCAACGGAGTGATAAGTCTGACGAGACTCGGCTCAAGGGACAAAAAGCGCAGTGAGGAATAATTTTCCTTAATTTAAAGTCGGATTAAAACAGATCATGTAATGTTAACATGAAAATTTTGCGCCGCTTTGAAAAAACCAAAGCCGCAATTATCCGCAAAAACACATAAAAAAACAGATAAAGGATGATAGCATGAGTACATATGCTGCGGTCAGAGCCGCGCTCACGGAGAAAAAGCTTGACGAAAGCTTTTCCCGCGTCTATTCAAAAAAACATTTTGACGAACAATACGAGCGCTTTCTTGGCGTTCTTTCCGATTTTGAAGCACAGTACGGAAAGGACGAGGAAAGGGAAATCTCCCTTTTTTCCGCTCCGGGAAGGACGGAAATCAGCGGCAACCACACCGACCACAACCATGGGAGGGTTATTGCCGCCGCGGTTGACCTTGACGCCGTTGCCGCCGCCTCAAAAAACGATGACGGCATTGTCAGAGTAAAATCCAGAGGCTACAACATTGACACCGTTGAGCTTGACGACCTTGAGGTCAACTCCGAGGATATCGGTCACAGCCGCTCGCTCGTGCGCGGAATCCTTGCCCGGTTTAAGGAACTCGGCTACAACATCGGCGGCTTTGACGCAACAACAGCCTCAAAGGTGCTTTCCGGCTCCGGGCTTTCCTCCTCCGCCGCGTTTGAGGTGCTTGTTTGCACAATGCTCAACCATCTTTACAACGACGGAAAAATCAGCCCGGCCGAGATTGCAAAAATTTCCCAGTATGCGGAAAACGTACACTTCAAAAAGCCCTGCGGTCTGCTTGACCAGACCGCCTGCGCAGTCGGCGGCTTTGTAACAATCGACTTTGCCGATCCGTCAAAGCCTTTGATTGAAAAGGTTTTGCTTGATTTTGAAAAAACCAATCATACGCTCTGCATTGTTGATACCGGAGGCAGCCACAGCGACCTTACTGATGAATACGCCTCGGTGAGAAGGGAAATGGAGCAGGTTGCCGCCTTTTTCGGCAAAAAGGTTCTGCGTGAAATTACCAAAAAGGACGTTATTGAAAACGCCGCCGCCGTTGCAAAGGCTGTTTCAGAGCGTGCCGTTCTGCGCGCGCTCCACTTCTTTGGCGAAAACGAAAGAGTGGAAAAGCAAGTTACGTTTTTGAAAGCGGGCGATTTTGAAAACTTCAAAAAGCTTGTTATCGAGAGCGGCTTTTCATCATACATGTATAACCAGAACGTCTATTCAAACAAAGTGCCGGAAAATCAGCCCGTCTCGCTCGGTCTTGCCCTCAGCGAGGAGCTGCTCAAAGACCGCGGCGCATGGCGCGTCCACGGCGGCGGCTTTGCCGGAACAATCCAGGCCTTTGTTCCCGATGAGCTGCTTGACCGCTACATTGCCCTCATGAGCGCGGTTTTCGGCGAAACTTCGTGCTATGTACTCAGTATCCGTCCCGTTGGCGGAGCAAAATTTATTTAAGTAAAGGAGTATGCGAAAAATGAAAAAGTTACTTAAAAGTCTGCTGTGTCTTGTTCTGTGTCTCTGCATGGTAATGCCGACGGCGGTAATGTCCTCGGCGGCAGCCGTTGCAAAGGTCAGCAAGGTCACCCTCGTTTCAAGAACGACCTCATCGCTCAAAATCAAATGGACAAAGGTCAAAAATGCAAAAGGCTATCAGGTTTCATTCTATAACGCGGCAAAGAAAAAGTGGGTGAGCGAAAAAACGACCACCGCTTTGAGCTATACCGACACCGGTCTTAAGGACGCAACAACCTATTCCTACAAGGTCAGAGCGTACACAAAGAAGAACGGAAAGGTTGTTTACGGAAAGTATTCGCCCGTACTCAAGGCAACGACCGTTGAAGCCCCCGTTGTTCTCAAGAGGGTTGAAAATGTTACCGCTTCGTCAAGTACGGACAGCTCAATCACTCTGAAGTGGCCCAAGGTTTCCGGCGCAACCGGATATTATGTTTTTGTCTATAACAAATATCAGAAGAGCTGGGGAGCCGGCAAGGCAACCTCCGCCCTCTCCTATACCTTCAGCGGTCTTTCAACAGGAGCAAGCTATTCCTTCCGTGTAAGAGCTTACGCAAAGAAGAACGGCAAGATTTACTACGGCAAGTATTCCCCGACGCTCGTTGCACAGACACTTCCGCAGACTGTTACGGGTCTTGCCGTCAACGAGGTCACCGAGCACACCGCCTCGCTTTCATGGGACAAGGCAAAGGGCGCCGTAAGCTATGTTGTTGTTGAGTATGACCCGGCAACAAAGAAGTATACCGATGTTGCCGCTTCAACGCTCACCTCCTGCACCGTCAGCGATCTCGACTCGCTTTCGACCCATCTTTACGCAGTCAAGAGCGTTGCAAAGAACGGCTCGCTGACAACCTACTCCGCACCGTGCAAAACCGTCAGCGCAACAACGCTGCTTTCAACCGTTGAATCAATCTCAGCCACTGTTTCCAAAAACCGCATCGAGTTCCGCTGGCCCGCGGTCAACGGCGCAGAGGATTACACAATTTACCGCTGCGGCAAGGACAATGTCTGGAAGGATGTTGCAACAACAAGCGACACGGTCTATTCATTTGAAGACCTTGAACCGGGAACCGAGTATATGATAAGGTTCACCGCCTCGGCAGGAAAGCTTACCTCTCAATATAGCCAGACCTTCCGCCTTTCAACAACACCGGACGTTCCGAAAAACCTTAAAGCTGCAACAACATCTGAAAAGACAGTTGCGCTCACCTGGGACGCCGCAAAGGGTGCTTCAGGCTATGAGGTCTGCCGCTACAGTCCGCTTGACGGAACAGAGGTCGTTATCGGAACCTGCGAAACAAACTCTTTCATTGATACCTCGCTTGGAACCAACACCAATTACTGCTACAAGGTTCGCGCCTTCACCGTTGTCAACGGAAAGTACATCTACGGCGATTACTGCGAGAAGATTACCCACAGCTACACCGCGGCAGAGGATCCGAACAATCCGTATCAGGACATGGGCAAGCTCGGCTCCGCCGGAGTTCTCGGCTATCTCTATGACCCGGAAAGGGACGTTTTCTACACCGCAAAGGATCCGTGGCAGAGGAACTTTGGCTTCAACGTTGTTTATGACGTCTCCGCCCAGCTCATTCTCCTCAACTACAAGACCAACCGCTTCAAATTCAACGCCAACGGCAAGGATTGGATGATCCAGTTCTGGAAGGGTCATTACGGTCTTATCATTTACGGCGGCGAGATAGGCGTTTACACCAAGCCCGTTGACAGGGTTGTTGAGCATTATGACTGCGCTTCCGACGAGGATATGCTCAGAATGAGCCTCAAGTTCTATCAGTATGACGTTAAGCAGGAAAAATGGGTCTTCTCCTTTGAGCGTCCCTACGGTCTTTACTGGTGGTGCACCGGCTTCAAAATCGGCAACAACGGCGGCGGCTACGATACCAAGTTCTCAAACTACCGCATTGACGCAAGAATAACCATGAAGAACTTTGAAATGCTCGAAGCATTCACAAAGTCGCTCAGGGACGGCGGTCAGGCATACACGGTTGACGGACTTGATATTTATCTGACCTGGATCTGATAAATATTATGCAAAGCTGTTGACATATGCGCTCAATGGTGTATAATTGATAAGCTGCATATGCAAGTATAACTGAATATTTTCCTTATTGAGAGAAGCTGAGGGAACAGGCCCTTTGACGCTCGGCAACCTGCTTTTGCAAGGTGCTAAATCCTGCGGTATTGACCGAAAGATAAGGTTTTATCTCCGGTCTGAAAAACGACCGGAGATTTTTCTTTCGTTTTTCAACCGTGTGCAAAATTCAAAAGGAAAGAAAAATGAAAGGAGCATTTTAAAAATGACAAAGCATCTTTTCACCTCGGAATCCGTTACCGAGGGACATCCCGACAAAATCTGCGACCGCATCTCCGATTCGGTGCTTGACGCAATTTTTGAAAAAGACCCCAATGCGCGCGTCGCCTGCGAAACCGCAATAACCACAAACCAGGTGCTCATCATGGGCGAAATCAGCACAACCTGCTCGCCCGATATTGAAGCTATAGCACGCAAGGCCATCTGCGATATCGGCTATGATTCGCCGGAAAAGGGCTTTGACGGCAACACCTGCAAGGTTATTGTAACGCTGGACAAGCAGTCCGTTGACATCGCAATGGGCGTTGACAAATCGCTTGAGCTCAAGGACGGCGAGGAGGACAGATACAACCTCAACGGAGCCGGGGATCAGGGCATGATGTTCGGCTTTGCCTGCAACGAGACTCCGGAGCTTATGCCGCTTCCGATTTCCCTTGCCCATAAGCTCACCAAAAGGCTCACTGAAGTCAGAAAAAACAAAACGCTTCCCTATCTACGTCCGGACGGAAAAAGCCAGGTTACCGTTGAATATGAGGACGGAAAGCCCGTTGCCGTTACCGCAGTTGTTGTTTCCACGCAGCACAGCGACTTAGTTTCGCTTGAGCAGATCAGGACTGACATCAAAAAGCTGGTCATTGAGCCTGTTATTCCTGCCTCGCTCATGAGGGCTGATACCAAAATCTATGTAAATCCCACCGGTCGCTTTGTAATCGGCGGACCTCAGGGCGACAGCGGTCTCACCGGCAGGAAGATTATTGTTGACACCTACGGCGGATATTCGCGCCACGGCGGCGGAGCCTTTTCCGGCAAGGATCCCACAAAGGTTGACCGCAGTGCGGCCTATGCGGCAAGATATGTTGCCAAAAACATTGTTGCCGCCGGTCTTGCCTCAAGGTGCGAGATTCAGCTTGCCTATGCCATAGGCGTTGCGAAGCCCGTTTCCGTCCTTGTTGAAACCTTTGGCACGGCCAAAATTGATGAGGAGCGTCTTTCCGATATCGTAAACAAGGTCTTTGACCTGCGCCCGGCCGCAATAATTGATACGCTGCACCTGCGCGCACCCATCTACAGTCCCCTTTCCTCCTACGGTCACATCGGCAGAGAGGATCTTGACGTTCAGTGGGAAAAGACCGACAAGGTTGACGAGCTCAGAAAGCTTGCAGGTCTTGAATAACAGTCCTTG
>JAEDIH010000042.1 GCA_016292575.1 Clostridiaceae bacterium
ACCATCTGCGGAGTGAGAGAGATTTCCGGCACCATAACAATTACGTTCCTGCCGTATTTAAGAACATCGTCAATAAGCTTCAGGAAAACCGAGGTTTTTCCGCTGCCTGTTATGCCATAAAGCAACGAGACGCCTCCGCCGCTGCGATATTTGTTCAAAAGTCCGCAATAAGCTTTTTCCTGCATGGGCGTAAGGCTGATTTTCGCGCTGCTTTCATCGCATGAAAAGCCGGATTTTGGTATACGGTAAATGTCAACATCGACAATGCTTACAAGACCCTTATTTTTAAGCGCCCGGACAACCGCTGCGGAAACGCCTGTGATTTCGCAAAGCTCCTTGACCTTTGCGCTGCCTGCGTCCGCAAGCACACGCAGAACCTCCGCCTGCTTCAAAGTAAGCTTCTCAAATGCATTTTCAAGTTCAATGCCGGTAACATTCAGCACGGCCGTTTTTGCAAAAAGCTCGCCAACCTGCTTGCGCGTTTCAACATTCTTTTGAACAAGACCTTTTTCCGTCAGCCTTTCAAGCACATCGCTGCCGCGCGGAAGCTTGCAGGCGGAGAAGATTGCTTTCTTCGTCAGGAAGCTCACCTTTGAAAGCATATAGTCGTAAACCTGCTGTTCACGCTCGGAAAGCCGAACGGATTCGTCCTTTCCGCTCAGAGCAACATATGAATAATTAATTTTATAATTGAAGCCTGCCGGAAGCTGGGCTTTTACCGCCTCAAAATAGGTGCAAAAGGTTCTTTCCTTAAGAAATCCGGCAATCTCCACCATCTCTTCGGTAAGCACCGGAACCTCGTCAAGCACCTCGATAATTTCTTTATATTTTTTCCCTTTTTCCGGGTTCTGAAAGCCGAAAACGACTCCCTGCCGCTTTATATCCTTGCCCTTGCCGAAGTTCACAATGACGCGTGAGCCGACTTTAACAGATAAAAGCAGCCTTTCAGGCACGATATAGCCGTATAAAATATCAAAATGATATGAAACATTTTCAACTGCAACCGCGGCCAAAGTCTGCTCCATATCATTTCACTTCCTTGAAACTCAATTATATATTTTTGATCTCGTCCGGTTCCCTGATTTCAAATTTTCCGCTAAGGAACTCATCGAGAGCATATGAAACGGACTTTTCCGTTCCGCATTTTTCGCTGAGAACGGGGTCTTCGGTAATGGTTCTTGCGCGCTTTGCAACGGCAGTAACAAGCGAATAGCGGCTGATATGGTCTTTAAGAAGTATTCTGAGATCGGGATTAAGCATTTTTATTACCTCACAAATCTAAAATATATTATTATATGCATATTTATTGCTTTACAGCGTGTTTTACAATTGAAAGAACCTCTTCAACAGCGTCTTCAAGCACATCGTTAACGACAACAAAGTCATACTCGTCCGCGCGTCTCATTTCCTCCTCGGCAATGCGCAGCCGTTCGCAGATGCATTCTTCGCTTTCGGTTCCCCTTTTGCGCAGTCTTCTTTCAAGCTCGTCCCTTGAAGGCGGTGCAATAAAGATCTGAACCGCTTCGGGCATCAGACGGCGAATGTTTGCGCCGCCCTGCACCTCAATATTGAGAAACACGGTTTTTCCGGACTTCAAAACGTCTTTAACCGGGCCTATCGGCGTTCCGTAATAGTTTGAACCGTATTTTGCATATTCAAGCATCAGATCGTTTTCAATGTTCTTTTGAAACTGCTCCTTGGAAACAAAGAAGTAATCAACGCCCTCCCTTTCGCCCCGGCGCATTGCGCGCGTGGTCATTGAAACGGAAAGGAAAGCGTCTCCGTCCATTTTTTCAAGCACACCCTTGAGAACCGTATCCTTTCCGCTGCCGGACGGTCCGGAAAGAACAACAAGAAGTCCGTTATTCATCGTATGTTTCCTCCGCAAAAGACTCGTCCGGCTCACCGTTCAAGCGGTTTGCAACTGTTTCGGACTGAAGATATGAAAGAACAACATGGTCGCTGTCCATTATTATAACGGCTCTTGTTCTTCGTCCCTGAGTGGCGTCAATGAGCATTCCGCGCTCCTTGCTCTCCTGAACAATTCTTTTTATCGGCGCGGAGTCCGGACTGACAACGGCAATGAGTCTTGCAGCGTTAATCATATTTCCGAATCCGATGTTAACAAGCTTCATTAAAATTCCCCTTTTTACTCTACCGCATAGCAAACAAAAGTCCTTCGGCGGTAATAAAGTTATTCGATGTTCTGAATCTGTTCTCTGATTTTTTCTACTTCTGCCTTGATATCAATAACTTTTTTTGCAATGGCAACGTCCTGCGCCTTTGAGCCGATTGTGTTTGCCTCGCGGTTGAATTCCTGGATGAGGAAATCCGCTTTTCTTCCGATTGCGACGTCGCCGTTCATAAATTCGCGCATCTGCTCAATGTGGCTGCGCAGCCTGACGGTCTCCTCCGCAACGGCAACCTTATCGGCAAAAATTGCAGCTTCGGTAAGGAGCCTTTGCTCGTCAACATGAACGTCCTCAAGCACGGTCTTCATTCTTTCAAGAAGCTTTGCGTTATATTCGGCAACCGTCTGAGGAGAGCGCTCCTCAATGAAGCCGACATTTTCAATGATCGTATCGCAGCGTGAAAGGATATCATTCCTGAGCTTTTCGCCCTCCCTTTCGCGCATTGCAACAAAGGAAGCAAGAGCACTATCGAGAACGGCTCTGACCGCATTCCAGACGCGTTCCTCGTCCGCCTCATCCTTATGTACGGTAAAGATATCATAATATTTTGCAAGTGATGTTACAGTAATATCGTTTGCAATGCCGTATTTTTCCGAAAGCTCTTTTAGAGCGTTGATATAACCGGCAGCAAGCGAGTGGTTCACGCTGACGGTGCAGTTATCCTCGTCAAGCTCCTCAACGGTAACAAAGCAATCAACCTTACCCCTTGAAACTGCCGCCTGAACGTGGCTTTTAAGCTTTTCCTCAAGAAAGCCGTAGGTTCTCGGTACTTTGGAATTAAATTCAAAATATCTGTGGTTAACGCTTTTAAGTTCAACCGAGATATTCATACCGTCAACAAGCATCTGCGCCCGGCCGAAACCGGTCATACTTTTAATCATATTCTCACGCCTTTCTTCGTCTATCCGAAAGCTTTGCTTCGATTCCTTATATTATATATCGTTTTACGGATTTTGTCAAATATCGTTACAGCTGCAATGTCCTGCAAGCAGCGTGGGTATGTCGTTTGTATACACGCCGTTTTTACATTGAAAGTTCAGATATGTATGCGCTTTTCCGCTGTCTTTTGCCGAAAGAGTTCCGATGTAAGCCCCTCGGTTTGCCGCATAGTTGTATGCACTTTTTAAAAGACCTTCTCCGATTTCCGGAAACTCAATGTCATAGGTAAGACAAAACACATCTGAGGTATTTCCGTCAACAAGCAACCGACATTCACCAAGCTTGTCCGTTCCGCTGAAAGCCTCAAATATGGCTGTGCATTCAGAAGTGAGAACTTCGGTCGGCTTAAAATAAATCATCCCTTTTTAACCTCCATACCGGCGGCAAGCATGAGCTTGCGCACTTCCTGAGCAGTAAGCTCTCTCCATGCACCCTGTTTGAGCATACCGAGCTTTACTGAGCCGACGGCCGTTCTGCGAAGACGTGCAACCTCAAGCCCTATTTCCTCGCACATTTTTCTTATCTGACGGTTGCGTCCCTCATAAAGGACGATTTCAAGCACAACCCGGTTTTCCTCCTGCAAAACCACTCTCACCTCGGCAGGAGCCGTTTTCCTGTTGTCAATCACGATTCCGGTTGCAATCTCAGTCAGCTGTTCTTCGCTCACCGGAGGACGCACCGTTACCCGGTAGGTCTTTGCAACGTGCTTTGAGGGATGGGTCAGGGCGTTTGCAAATTCGCCGTCGTTTGTAAAAATCAGCATTCCCTCGGACTCTCTGTCAAGTCTCCCCACGGGATAGACCCTTGCCGGAGCGTCCTTGACGAGCATTGCAACGCATTTTCTGTCCATTTCATCGCTCATGGTTGTGATAAAGCCGCGCGGCTTGTTGAGCATGATATAGACATTCTCCTTTTGCTTAACAACCTTTTTTCCGTGAACGGTAACGGCGTCGCGTTTCGGGTCAACCTTATCGCCTATTGAAGCTGTTTTTCCGTTGACTTTAACGGCGCCCGATTCAATCAATTCTTCGCTCTTTCGCCTTGAGGCTACGCCGCATTCGGAAAGAAATTTTTGAAGCCTTATTCTGTTGTCAGCCAAAAACAACACTTCCTTATTCAAACAAACTTTTCAATTTATTTATTATTCTCTCTTTTAAGCTCAGCTTGGGTACATAGGTTTCCTGCACCTCAGTAACGCTTTCGCCGGCAAGCAGTTCAACGGTTTTAACAAGACTTTCACCGCAGAAAAAATCAATTTTTCCGAGCAAGTCACCCTTGACTACGGGAGCGTAAACAAATCGCGGCAAATATGCTTTTTGCGTCAGACCGTTTTTTCCGTAGAGTGCAATGCCAAATTCACTGCACGAGGCGTTGATTTTTACCGAGTTTTTAACACCGCCTATTGTATGAAGCGTTGCGGGATACTGCGGTGTGACGGTTACAGAATTAAGCTTTGAAAGCGCATAGTCATAAAGCTTTTTGTGGTCGCTCCAGTCGTTCGGCGCGTTGAGCGTTACGGCAACAAGAACGGCACCGTCCTTTTCCATTGCGCTGACAAGGCACCTTCCGCTCTTTTTTGTGAAACCTGTTTTTACGCCGAACACGCCGTCCAAGCTCGAAAGGAGTCTGTTATGATTTGAAAAATACAATTTTGTCTGCGGCTCAAGCAGCCGTGCGGTATATTTTTTTGCCGAGCATACGCTTCTGAACACGGAATTTTTGACGCAATATGAGGCAAGAAGCGCCATGTCATATGCGGTTGAATAGTGTTCTTCATCATCAAGACCGGACGGAGTTACAAAATTTGTGCTTTTCATACCAATCTGCCGCGCCCTTTCATTCATCAGCTCGGCAAAGGAGGAAAAGCTTCCGGAAAGATGCAAGGCAACGGCGTTTGCCGCGTCATTGCCGGATTCAAGCATCATGCCGTAAACCAGGTCGCAAAGCGTAATTTTGTCTCCCGCGTGAAGTCCGAGAGAGGTGCCCTCGGCACGGGTCATTTCGCTTGTGATGTTTACCGTATCGCAAAGTCTTCCTGATTCGATTGCAAGAAAAGCCGTCATAATTTTTGTTGTGCTTGCCATTGAGCGCTTTTCAAAGGCGTCCTTCTGATAGATAATCTCGTTTGTCCGTGCGTCCAGAACAACGGCGCTTTGGGCACTTATTTCAACAGCGCCTGCACAAAAGAAAAAACAAAGCGAAACAAAAAGCAGCACAACAAAATAACAAATCATTTTTTTAATCAACAAATCAACCACCTGCCATTTTTATGATATGCAGGCGGTTGTTGAAAAATTATTCGATTGTATCTTATTCGCTGATCGCTGAGTCGTCAGCCGCTTTCTTTGCAGAGTCCTTCTTGGCTTTGTTGACAAGACCTGTTACCTTGTCAAACATCTCGGGAACAAGGTTAACAACTCTTTCCGCGGCATTGTCATATGCAGTGATGTGCTTGAGTGTAACTTCGCCGTCGCTGATAACAAGGAAGGCAACGGGAGTGATGGTTACTCCGGCACCGCCGCCGCCGCCGAAAAGCTCTTTATTGTTCTTTGACGGGAAGTCTGCGCCGCCCGAAGCAAAGCCGTATGTAACCTTTGAAACGGGAATGATGGTCACTCCGCCTTCGGCATAAATCGGTTCGCCGATGATTGTGCTTGTATCGACGAGTTCGCGGATTTTTTCAATCGTTGAGCTGAGAATGGCACCTGCTGATTTTTCTGACATTGTATATCATCCTTTCTTTGTTTCCGCTTTTTGCTGAGGAACAGATTCTTTCTTTTGCCTGCCGTTTTTGAGGAACTTCAAGGCAACCTTGAAAACAAGCCTGAACACCATGGCGAGCGTGGCGTTAATTATTTTGCGCACAACAAGATAAAGCTCAAAGTTGAATTCGCCCTCGCTGTTGTTTGCAAGAAAATCCGGTTCAACCGAGGCATTATATTTTTTAACGATATTGTTTGAACACAGGAAGCCCAGAAGCGGATATACCTTTTGACAGGTTTCACCGTATTTAACGGCGGTTTTTGCGCTGTCTCCCGTGCCTACGGATATGTATATTTCGATATCTTCAAAAACTACGCTTTTAAAGAGCTTTCCGCCGTAAAGGGCAAGAATGTGACCGAGGTTTGAAAGCACCTCCATCATTCCGTCATAGCCATTTGCCTTGACCATTTCAAGGATAGGGTTAGGCTTTTTTCCCTGCGGTTCTTCCGTGGTTTCCTTTTCGGGTTTTTCTTTTTTTGGCTTTTCTTTCTTGGGCTTTTTTTCTTTCTTTTCACCCAAAGGAAGGATATTCAGCTTAATGAACAGATAACGGACGGTGAGGTAAATTTTATCGCCGTAATGCAGCGAAACATGAACCGGAACGGAAAGCACAAGAACAAAGAATGCAATTATTCCGCCGAGGATACAAAGAAAAATCTGAAATCCTGTCAAGGCACCGCCCCCTTTCGTATACCATACTGTACACTATACTATATGTTACCCTAAAAATTAATTTTCGTCAACAGTTTCGGTAAAATCAGTCTGCTCAGATTGTAAATTTTCTTGAGTTTTTCCATCTTTTTCCGCTTTGCCGTCCGGATTTTCCGGCACGGGCGGAAGCTCGTCCAGAGAAGAAAGGCAGAAGCAACGCAAAAAGTTCGGCGTTGTTCCGTAAATCAGCGGTCTGCCGGGAAGATCAAGTCTGCCCTTTTCTTCAATAAGACCGCGCTGACAAAGGGTTGAAATGACTGCCGAACAGTCAACGCCCCTTATCTGCTCAGTAAAGGCTTTTGTTACCGGCTGATTATACGCAATGATGGCAAGCACCTCAAACGCGGCCTGGGAAAGCGGAGCGTTGCGCTTAATTTCAAGCACCTTCCTGATCTGATCGGCATATTCCTTTTTTGAACAGATCTGATATTTATCGTCAAGCTTCAGTATGCAAAGTCCGCCGTCACGCTCATCATATGAGGCGCGCAGATTTTCAAGCACCTGACTCAAAAGCAGCTCGTCAACCTCAAGTGCCTGCGAGAGCCTTTCAAGCTCGATAGGCTCACCGACGGCAAAAAGAACCGCTTCAAGGGTGTTCTGCAAAGCTTTCATGTTCATTGTCAGCTTTTCCTTTCCTGTTAAGAGTTACAACCGTGTTTTCATCGTTGAGGCGGACTCTTCCGTTTTTAACAAGCTCCAGTATTGCAAGGAAAGTTGCAACCATTTCCGAACGGGAAGCGCTGTGCTCAAAAAAAGAGGAGAACCTCTGCCTTACGCTTTTGAGAAGCCTGCGGTAGATGAAAACTATTCGTGAATTAACGGACACAATCTTATGTGAAACAATTGCGCTGAAAGCCTCAATCGGCGGCGGAAGCTTCCGCTTTTCCTTGCCTATTGCACTGAGATATGCCGCAAGGATATCGCGCGAGTCATGAACGCGGCTGTAGGTCATGTTCCTCGGAAGCTGCTGCGGTTCACGGCAGAAATAATCAACACCGTCCGACTGCTTTGAAAGCTTTTCGGCCATCAGCTTGCAGTCACGGTATTCAATAAGCTCTCCCGTAAGCTCCATTTTTAACTGCTCGGCCTCCTCGTGAAAGGGAAGCAGAGAAACCGTCTTGATATACACAAGGCGCGCTGCCATCTCAATGAACTCGCTTGCAACGTCCATGTCGCTTTCCTCCATCTGACGGACATAGTCGACATACTGCTCCACAAGTTCAAAAATCGGAATGTCGTTAATATTCAGTTTATGCTTACTGATGAGGTGAAGCAAAAGGTCAAGCGGACCTTCAAACACCTCAAGCTTATAATTAATCTTTTCCATTTTTCAACCCACATGCAGACCGAAAATAAGACCAGCAAGCTTAATAAACAACCGCATTGTGTATGTTGTGGCAAGCGATATGGGCGTATCGAGAGCGCCGAAAAGCACCAGCGCCAGCACCGCATACACGATATAGCGTTCATATTTCATGAGCGTATAGTAATACTTGTCCGGAAGAACCGCCGTGAGTATCCTTGAGCCGTCAAGCGGCGGAACGGGAATGAGGTTGAACACGGCAAGCGATACGTTTATCTGAGCAACATAGAGGAAGAAAAGCAGAATAGCTTCCGACATGCTGCCCTGTGTCGGCGAGCCGAACCTGAACACGGCGCAATAGAAAATTGAAAAAACAAACGCCATTATCAGGTTGGAAAGCGGTCCGGCAAGGGCTGTAAGCGCCATATATGATTTTCTTCTACGCGGAGGAAAATTGTTCATATTGACCGGAACGGGCTTTGCGTAACCGAAGCCGGCAATAATCATCAAAAGCGCGCCGAAAAAGTCAAGGTGTGCAAGGGGATTAAGCGTCAGTCTGCCCGAAAGACGCGCGGTCTGATCGCCGAGCTTTGTTGAAAGGAGCGCATGGGCAAACTCATGCACCGGCAAAATGCAGAACATTACAAAAACTCTTGCAAACAAATTGAGAACCACCTGAATTGTGAAGCCCTCTCTGAACAGGTCGTAGATCATAATTACCCTTTCCCGGCAATAACAAAGCGGTCAATGCCGTTGAAGTCTTTTAGTACAGTAATTTCGCCGCTGTGCTTTGAAAAAAGCGAAGCGATTTTTTCCGCCTGCGTCTCGCCGCATTCAACTGCGATGAAGCCTCCGTCATTGATAAACGGCAGCCATTTTTCAGCAAAGGCACGGTAAAACACAAGTCCGTCCTCACCGCCGTCCAGAGCGGCAGAAGGTTCGTACCGAACCTCGCTTTGAAGGAAGGCAAGCTCGCTTTTTTTAATGTACGGCGGATTTGATACAATCACATCCGGGCGCGGCAGAAAGCCGAATTTTTCATATCCCTCAAGAACATCGCCTTTAATTGCCGGAACAGATCTTGCAACCGAAAGCGACATTCGGTTTTCGTTTAAAAATCCGAGTGCCTCATCAAAGTATTCAACAAGATACACATTCGCCTGCACAACCTGCTTTTTGAGCGTTATACCGATACAGCCGCTGCCGGCGCAGAGATCGAATACGGTCGGCGCCTGCATTTTTTTCAGCCTTTCAATAACGTCAGTGCAAAGCTCCTCCGTTTCCGGACGCGGAATAAGAACGCCCTCGCCCACTTTAAAGGTTTGTCCGTAAAAATCCCATTCGCCGAGAATATACTGAAGCGGAATATTCTTCTTCCGCTGTTCAATTATCCGCTGTGTTTCGGCAATGGCATTAACATCTGCAAGCTCATCCCTTTTCAAAATAAGCTGTGTTCTTTCAAGCCCGAGCGCCTTTTGCAGAATCAGCCTTGCTTCTGTTCCGGCGTCTGCCTTTTTGTTCTTTTCAAGCTCGCTTTCGCAGAATTTATAAAGTTCAAAAACCGTCATTTTATTGCGTCGTCCTCCGGGTTATCGGTAATAACGGCTTTGAACGCCGCAATACCGACCTCGATCATTGAATCGTCCGGCTCCTTTGTGGTGAGTCTCTGCATCCAGAGACCGGGAGCGGAAAGGATCTTAACCAAAAGATTATCATGTCTGCCGGCATACTTTATAAACTCATAGCCAAAGCCCATTACAAGCGGCAGAATGAGAATTTTAATAATCATCCAGACGGCAATATTATTCCTCAGATACGGAAATGCAACAGATATAATTGAAGAAATTATAACACTTATGATTATCATTACAAACATGAAGCTTGTTCCGCAGCGAGGATGAAAGCGGCTTTGCTTACGGACGTTTTCAACAGTCAGCTCAAGTCCGTGCTCATAGCAAAAAATTGTTTTGTGCTCCGCACCGTGATACATAAAAGTCCTTTTTATATCCTTCATGAGCGAGACAAGAGCAATATACGCAATGAAAATTATCATTCTCATAACGCCTTCGATGAGCGCGCGGAAATCAGTAAGCGCACCGGACGCAAGATTGTTGAAGAAATCAGTGATTTTTGACGGGAGAAAGAAAAACAAAGCAAAGGCAAGCAGAACCCCGAGTACGGATGCAACGCCCGTTATTACGCTCATGACCTTTTTGCTCAGGTGCTCGGAAAGCCATTTATCAAGCTTCGACTGGTTTTCCTCGCTGTTTTCAATTTCCTCAAAGCCGCTCTTTTCCGCCGACTCCATCAGGCATTTATAGCCGAAAATCATCGATTCAACAAAGTTCACGCAGCCGCGTATGACCGGAAAGCCGAGGAACTTCACCTTGTCTCTGATATGCCTGAACTCTTTTTCCTCCGTGTCAATGTTTCCGTCCTGGAGACGGACGGACATTGCCGCGCCCTTGGGTCCCTGCATCATGATGCCCTCAATGAGCGCCTGACCGCCGACCGATGTTTTATGAATAACACTGCTGTTCTTGCTCAATTTCAGTCCTCCTTTTTATAACCGGCAAAGCCGTTTTGGCTGTTATCAGGCAGTATGCAAAGGGAACATAACCTCAACCGTTGTGCCCTTATTCTCGGTGCTGTCTATCCTGAACAAGCCGTTATGAAGCTTAATTATCTCATCAACAACGGCAAGACCTATACCGGTTCCGTGCTTTTCGTTGTTGGCTTTATAAAACTTTTCTTTAACGTGCTGAAGATCGGATTTTGAAATTCCGCAGCCGTTGTCGATAAAAGATATTTTAACATATTTTTTCAGGTTTTCAACCTTAATTATGATTTTTCCGTTTGTTTCGGTATATTTTACTGCGTTATCAAGAATGTTGATGAACACCTGACAGATTCTGTCGCTGTCGCCGTCAACAAAGCTTTCCTCGTTCTTCGGCAGAACAAGCCGGAGCGTCTTACCCTCTTTTTCAGCTTTCGGACGATACATCAGATACGCCTGCTGAACCTCCGCAATTATGTCTACAACGCCGTTTTTCATTTTAAGCTTTCCGCTCTGCATCCTTGAAAAATCAAGCAGCTCCTCAACCATTGAGGAGAGCCTGCCCGTTTCGGACGTAATGATTTCCAGCCCCCTTTTCAAAACCTCGTCCTCGCTCTTTTCGGCGGAAGACGAGAGAGTTTCGCTCCAGCCCTTGATTGCGGTCAGGGGCGTCCGTATTTCATGAGACACGGTTGAAATGAAGCTGTTCTTCATCTCATCCATCTGTCCGAGCTGCCGCGCCATGTCGTTGATAGTATCACACAACTCCCCGATTTCGTCATCGGTATGCGGAATCGAAATACGCGCGGAAAAATCGCCCTTGGCAATTCTTTTCGCGGTCTGATTGACCACCTTGACGGGGTTCACTATTGAAGAAACAAAGTAATATCCGGAATTGAACATCAGCATTGCAATCAGAAAAACGCCTGCAATTATCGTGCCGATTATCAGATAGTACTGAAGATTTACGTCACGGAGCGAAACAAGATAGCGCACGGCGCCGCAATTTTCGCCCGAAGAGTCTCTGAGAATGTAGCTCATTGCCATGACGGGCTCGCCCCAAAAGGTGCGGCATCTTTTAACAGCCGTTTTATTTTCGGAATTAAGTGCTTCGTAATAATCCGGCATTTCGGTGTATTCGCCGATTTCATAGCCGCCGGAGGATACCAACGGATTTCCGCTTTTGTCAATTACCCATATTTCAATTTTATCACGGTATTCGTAGTTTTCAACAAAGTTTGCCGCGGCCTCGGAAAAGGTTTTTGAATCGAGCGGATAATAGTAGCTGAAATATGTATCGGCAACGTCGGTATCGCACGATTTCAGCGTCATCTGAGCCGCGTGGTTATATCTCTGATATACGGAATAGGCAAGTATTCCGGAAATGACGACGAGTATTACAACGGTGACGATGAAGATGTTGCGAAGCCACCGCGCCTTAATTGTTCTTTTGATAGCTCTCACCGTCCTTATATTCTGCCGTATTTAATCATCCCATTTATAGCCCTTGCCCCAGACCGTGATTAAGTGTTCGGGACAGGAGGGGTCTTTTTCAATCTTCAGGCGCAGGCGTCTGATATTGACGTCAACAACCTTATCGTCTCCGTAATAGCTTTCTCCCCAGACCTGAGTCAGAAGCTCCTCGCGGCTGACGGTTTTTCCCGGGCATGAAAAAAAGTATTCAAGAATTTGAAACTCTATCTGTGAAAGATCAATGCGCTGCTTGCCGCAAAAAACAGCTCGCTTTTTTGTGCTCAGAACAAAGCTTCCGCAGGTAATCTCATCGCTGTATGCAGAAAGCAGTTTTTTGTTCAGCCGAACCCTGCGGTAAACAGAGTCGATACGCGCAAGCAGCTCCGTTACCGAAAACGGCTTTGTTATGTAATCGTCCGCGCCGCAATAAAGTCCGTAGACCTTGTCCTGCTCCTGCGCTTTTGCACTCAGGAAGATTACGCCGACATTCTGAGATTTTTCGCGGATGTGACGGCAAACATCGATACCGCTTGCAAACGGCATCATAACATCAAGCAGTACAATGTCGAACGAATCTTTTTCCCTGTCAAAAAGCTCCATCGCTTCGGCGCCGTTTTTCGCCTCGGAAACATTGTAGCCCGCCTTGGCAAGGTTCAGTGTAATAAACTCTCTGATTGAGCCTTCGTCTTCGGCAACAAGAACTTTTTTCAATCCTCTCACCTCAATTATATATAATTCCCGATGATATATCTTTTTTTGTAATGCCGAGCTTGTCGCCGGCTTCAAAAATTCTATAATAATACTTTTTTCCTTTGTAGCTTCCGAGCGGTCTGAACCGGCCGGAAAGCACGCTGTGCATTTCTTCGGATTCAAGCCTTATTTCAAAAAGCGGAACATTCTGCAGTGAGCCGTCCGCATCCTCATCAATAAGGTACAGCCGCATCGTTTCGCCGTCCGAAAGCAGAACGGGTATCGTATTCTTTTCAAGCTGCTTCGGTATCTCAAAATAATATCCGTTTTCGCGGTTGTCAAAATAGGAGGCAACCTTTAAAAGCTTTCCGCCAAAGACGGCTTTCCATTCGATAACGCTTGAGGTAAGCTCCTTATGCTCAAGTTTTTTCTGAGTCGGAATTTCAATCACGCCGTCGCCGTTAATGTCCACACATTCAACATTCGTGCTGCGTTTTGAAATGCCGGAAACTGTTTTTCCGTCAATAAAAACACGTTCAAGCTCGCTCTTTTCAATGTCAAAGCACATCATATCAGCCGTCATCTGTCCGTCCGCGGTAAATCCGTCAATATACACACGGCTTTCGTTCGTTCTGCGGAAATAATCGAATTTTATCTTTGAAACGGTTGAAATTACAGGATCAACATCGAGCGAAACGGTCTGACTGACTTTCCCCGAAGCGTAGGAAAAGACTTTCAAAACCGAAAGCGCGGAAGCGGTCGATTTGTCGCCGTAAATTACGGCAAGCTCGCTTTTTCCGTCCGCATTCAGGTCAAAAACTCCGAACACGGAATACTTTGTCAGAAAAATGCTCTTTATCTCGGCTT
>JAEDIH010000043.1 GCA_016292575.1 Clostridiaceae bacterium
TTTTTTATAATAGCAGAGAAAAGCTGCTTTATTTTTAACAAAAAAAGCCGTTGTAACACATGGATACAACGACTAAAGAAATATGTCTCGTTCCCGAAAGTCCCTTGTTCTGTGGGGTTTTAGGCAAAAAATCATCCTACCCTAATTGTATCAAAATTAGAGTAGGATTTTGGTGCCGGTGACCGGGCTCGAACCGGTACGGTATTGCTACCGAGGGATTTTAAGTCCCTTGCGTCTGCCAATTCCGCCACACCGGCAACAGAGATAATTATACACATTGCAATAACGGTTGTCAAGATTTTTCTCATTAGTCCATTGAAAACTTGCTTGCTTTTTCTTGCTTTCCCTCTGCCTCTTTTTTACAAATTATACTTGTTATGATGAATAAGATGTGATATAATCAAACGATAACTATAATGAGGTATTATGTGTATGATCGTTCTCGGAATCGACCCCGGATATGCAATAGTCGGAGTTGGCGTTGTGGAATATAAAAGCTCACACTTTTCCCTTGTGAGCTACGGCGCAATAACCACCGACGCCGGCGTGCCGTTCAACCGCCGCCTTGAGATAATATACGATGAGCTTACTGAAATAATCGAAAAATATAAGCCCGATGCAATTAGTGTTGAAAAGCTGTTTTATAACAGCAACGCAAAAACGGTTATTGACGTCAGTCAGGCGCGCGGCGTAATCATGCTTGCCGCCCAGAAGACGCATACTCCTGTTTATGAATATACGCCCTTGCAGGTTAAGCAAAGCGTTGTCGGCTACGGCAGAGCCGAAAAAAAGCAGGTTCAGGATATGACAAAACGTATTCTTAAGCTTAATGAAATTCCGAAACCGGACGACGCCGCCGACGCTCTGGCAATGGCTATCTGCCACGCTCATTCCGGAAGCTCAATACTTGACCCGGTTCGTCCGATAAAACTGAGAAAGGGGATTTGAAAGTGTTTTACAGTGTTACGGGAAAGGTTGTTTTTTTCGATCCTTATTCGGTTGCCGTTGAGTGCGGCGGCGTTGCTTTCAAATGCCTGACCTCGGCAAATACACTTCGGGATATTGATAAAAATTCCGTTGTTACTCTTTATACTCACCTAAATGTCAGGGAGGACGCTCTTGACCTTTTCGGCTTTTCAACCGAATATGAGCTTGAGTGGTTTAAGCTTCTAATCGGGGTTACCGGAGTGGGTCCCAAGGCGGCACTTGCAATCCTTTCCGAGCAGACGCCGGAAAAGCTTGCTTTGTGCATCTCCTCGGGCGATGTCAAAGCAATTACACGCGCGAACGGAGTGGGTCCGAAAATTGCGCAAAGGGTTATACTTGAACTGAAGGACAAGGCAAAGAGTGCCGTTTCCTCCCCTGCCGACGCCGCGGCGCTTGAAAAAATTTCGGCTGTCGGCGAAATTCCGGAAACGAGCGAGGCTGTTGCGGCTCTTACCATGCTCGGCTACAGCAAGAGCGAAGCCTCTGTTGCCGTCAGCAAGGTTGATTCTTCGCTTTCGGTTCAGGATATTATCAAACAGGCGCTAAAAATTCTTTCAAAGAGGGTGTAATCAATGCCGGATATGGAATTTGACGACAGATATATAACGCCGGAATATACGCCGCTCGATAACGACATCGAGCTTTCGCTGCGTCCGCGCACAATGGAGGATTACATCGGTCAGGAAAAGGTTAAGGAAAACCTTGAAATATATATTCAGGCCGCGCTCAGGCGCAAGGAAAGTCTTGACCACGTTTTGCTTTACGGCCCTCCGGGACTCGGAAAAACCACTCTTGCCGGAATAATTGCCAATGAGATGGGCGTAAATCTCAGGGTTACCTCAGGACCGGCTATTGAAAAGCAGGGTGACCTTGCGGCTCTGCTCACCAATCTTTCCGAGGGCGATGTGCTTTTTATTGACGAAATTCATCGCCTCAACCGCAGTGTTGAGGAGGTGCTCTATCCTGCAATGGAGGATAATGCGCTTGACATTATTATCGGAAAAGGCCCGTCCGCAAGGTCAATAAGACTCGATTTGCCTAAATTTACTCTTGTTGGCGCAACAACAAGAGCAGGTCAGCTCTCCGCTCCGCTGCGCGACCGTTTCGGCGTTGTTCTTCGCCTAGAGCTTTATTCTCCCGAGGAGCTTTCTCAGATAGTCAGGCGCAGCGCAGGAATACTTTCAATAGATATTGAAGATGACGGAGCGCTTGAAATTGCGGCGCGCTCAAGAGGTACGCCGAGAATTGCAAACAGGCTTTTGAAGCGCGCGCGTGATTTTGCCGAAATCATGGGCAACGGCGTAATTGACGAGGAAGCGGCAAACTTTGCCCTTTCAAAAATGGAAATTGACAATCTGGGTCTTGATTCAATAGACAGACTCATTCTATCAACAATGATCCGCAATTATAACGGAGGTCCTGTCGGACTTGAAACAATAGCCGCTGCAATAGGCGAGGAAGCGGTAACGATTGAAGACGTTTATGAGCCGTATCTTATGCAGATAGGCTTTTTGAGCAGAACTCCGCGCGGCAGGACGGTTACTCCCGCGGCATATGAGCATCTCGGCATTGCAATGCCGGGTCAACAGCAACTGTTTTAATTTTAGGAGGTCATTATGGGCAGATTATTCGGAACCGACGGTGCAAGAGGCGTTGCAAACTCGGAAATTTCATGTGAGCTTGCAATGAATATCGGCAAGGCGGCGGCAATGGTTCTCACCAAAGGCACGCACAAACCGCGTGTACTCATCGGAAAGGATACCAGAATTTCGGGCGATATGCTTGAAGCCGCAATAGCAAGCGGCTTGTGCTCGGTCGGCGCGGACGTAATGACGCTCGGCGTTGTTCCTACTCCGGCTGTTGCCTATCTTGTCAAGCGCTATAACTATGACGCGGCGGTCATGATATCCGCGTCGCATAACCCATGCGAATACAACGGAATAAAGATTTTTAAATCTGACGGATATAAGCTTCCCGATGAAATTGAAGAAGAGATTGAAGCAATCATTCTTGACGAGGCCGCAAAACCGCCCGTAATGCTCGGAAAGGACGTCGGACGGATATCCGTTTGCGAAAACACCGTCCATGATTATATCGAGCACCTTAAAACGACGGTTGACTGCGATTTTTCGGGCATGAAGATTGCTCTTGACTGCGCAAACGGTTCGGCAAGCGTTTCGGCCGAAAAGCTTTTTACCGATCTCGGAGCAAAATGCACTGTTCTTTCCTCCCTGCCGGACGGAGTGAATATAAATAAAGACTGCGGCTCAACTCATATTGAAGCACTGCAAAAGGCTGTTGCCGAAAACGGTCTTCAGGCAGGCTTTGCCTTTGACGGCGACGCCGACAGAATGCTTGCCGTTGACGAAAACGGAGAGGTTGTTGACGGCGATAAAATTATTGCAATCTGCGCAACATATATGAAAGCGGAAAACAGGCTTAAAAAGGACACGGCGGTCGTTACCGTCATGACCAACATGGGCTTCAATAAGTATTGCGACAAAGCCGGTATAAACTACGTTGCAACCAAGGTCGGCGACCGTTATGTTCTTGAAAATATGCTTCAGAACGGCTATTCGATTGGCGGAGAGCAGTCCGGTCACGTAATTTTTCTTGACTATGCAACAACGGGCGACGGTCAGCTTACCGCTCTTCAGGTTCTCAGAATTATGAAAAAAACCGGCAAAAAGCTTTCCGAACTTGCCTCGTGCATGACGGTTTATCCGCAGACGATGATTAATGTCCGCGTTTCAAAAATGGGCAAGGCGCGCTTTGCGGACGATGAAGAGGTTGCAAACGCCATTGCTCAGGCAGAAAAGCAGCTCGGCGACACGGGCAGGGTTCTTGTCCGCGTGTCCGGCACCGAACCGCTTGTCAGAGTAATGCTTGAGGGCGAAAACAAAAAGCAGATTGACACTCTTGCCAAAGAGATAGCTCAAGTTATTAAACTGCGGCTGATTTAAAGGAATTAAAAAATGAGAAGTACTTTTGACTGGAAAGATTATGAACTGATAGATTGCTCCGACGGGGAACGGCTCGAACGCTGGAATAATATCATTCTTATCCGCCCCGATCCGCAGGTTATCTGGAAAACGCCGAAGAACAATCCGCTCTGGAAAAAGGCGGACGCGGTCTACCACCGCTCAAAATCGGGCGGCGGAGCGTGGGAGGTTAAAACAAAGCTTCCGCCGTATTGGTCAATAGACTATAAGGATCTTACGTTCAACATCAAAACAATGGGCTTTAAGCATACGGGCATCTTTCCCGAGCAGGCGGTCAACTGGGACGAGATAAGAACGCTCATTCGGGAAGCAGGAAGACCCGTAAAGGTTCTCAATCTTTTTGCCTATACCGGAGGCGCAACCGTTGCCTGCCTGAAGGAGGGCGCAAGCGTTGTTCATGTTGACGCTTCAAAGGGTATGGTCTCCTGGGCAAAGGAGAACGCAGCTGCAAGCGCTGTTTCCGATAAAAGCGTACGCTGGATTGTTGATGACTGCATCAAATTTGTTCAGCGCGAAATCCGCCGCGGAAACAGATATGACATTATCATTATGGATCCGCCGTCATACGGCAGAGGTCCGGGCGGAGAGGTCTGGAAGCTTGAGGACGAGGTGTATAACTTTATTGAGCTTTGCAGCAGGCTGCTTTACTCCGGCTCAATAGCTGTTCTTATAAATTCATACACTACCGGACTTTCGCCGTCTGTAATGCAGTATATTCTCGGCTCGGTCGTTGTTCCGCGTTTCGGCGGAAAGGTTTCCTCTTCGGAAATCGGACTTCCCGTAACGCAAAGCAAAATGATTCTGCCGTGCGGCGCTTCCGCTTTTTGGAAAAAATAATTTTGGAGAATTATTAATGTCAGCTTTTATTGAATTTAGGGGCATCACTTTCGGCTATCCGAATGAAGAGGGCGTTGTTTCCGATAACGTTATCGAAAACTTTGATTTAAAAATTGAAAAGGGCAGCTTTGTTGCCGTTCTCGGTCATAACGGCTGCGGAAAATCTACGGTGGCAAAGCTCTGCAACGCGATTGAAGTTCCGGTATCGGGTAAGGTTCTGGTTGACGGTCTCGACACTGCCGACGATGAAAAAACGCTTGATATACGCAAAAGAGTCGGCGTTGTTTTTCAGAATCCCGATAATCAGATTGTTGCAACTATTGTTGAGGACGACGTGGCTTTCGGTCCGGAAAATCTCGGAATTGAGCCAAAAGAAATCAGACGCCGCGTTGATGAAGCACTCAAAAATGTCGGAATGTATGATTTTCGCTTTTTTGAACCGCACAAGCTTTCCGGCGGACAAAAGCAGCGTGTTGCCATTGCAGGCATAATTGCAATGAAACCGGACTGCATTGTGCTTGATGAGCCGACGGCTATGCTTGATCCGCGCGGAAGGCATGAGGTTATGAGCACCGTCAAAAGGCTCAACAAAGAGTTCGGAATAACCGTTGTTTTTATCACGCATTATATGGATGAGGCGGCAAAGGCCGACCGCGTTGTTGTTATGGATAAGGGAAAGATTGTTCTTGATTCTTCGCCGCGCGAGGTATTTTCTCAGGAAGATAAGCTGAGGAAGATAGGTCTTGATGTTCCGCCGGCAACACATCTTTCAAAAATTCTTTCAAAAGACGGTGTAAAAATTCCGGACAACGCGCTCGATATGGACGAGCTTTTTGAAAATATCAGGGCAATTTTGGAGGCATAATGGACTCAGTAGTTCTTGAAACAAAGGATTTGAGCTTTCTTTACTCGAAAGGAACTTCGAGTGAGGTGGCGGCTATCAATAATATTAACATTAAAATCAATAAAGGGGAGCTTGTCGGCATAATCGGTCACACAGGCTCAGGCAAAAGCACCCTTATTGAGCATTTCAACGCAATTTTGAAGCCGACCGGCGGCAGCGTTTTCCTTGACGGAAACGACATCTGGCAGGATAAAAAGAACATTCGCTCGGTTCGTTTCAAGGTGGGCGTGTGCTTTCAGTATCCGGAATATCAGCTTTTTGAGGATAGCGTTGAAAAGGACGTTGCTTTCGGCCCTAAGAACATGGGACTTTCCAAAGAGGAGATTGATCTGCGTGTCCGCGAGGCCGTGGAATATGTCGGTCTTGATAAAAGCTATCTTGAAAAATCTCCGTTTGATCTTTCGGGCGGCGAAAAAAGGCGTGTTGCAATCGCGGGTGTAATGGCAATGAAGCCTGAGGTGCTTGTGTTGGACGAACCCTGCGCAGGGCTCGATCCGATCGGCAGGAAAACCGTCCTTGACCTCATTGTCAGCTATAAAGAGAAAACGAACAGCACCGTTATCGTTGTTTCCCACAGCATGGAGGATATTGCAAAGATTGCAACAAAAATTCTTGTTATGAACGGGTCGCGCCTTGCATATTACGACACGGTCAGAAATGTTTTTTCTCATGTGAGCGAGCTTGTTTCAATGGGACTTGATGTTCCGCAGATTACACAGCTTTTCTTAAAGCTTAAAAATGCCGGCTACGATGTCAGAACGGACATCTACACTGACGACGAGGCAGAAAAAGAGCTTTTGAATCTCCTTAAAAGGAGGGGTAACAATGCTCAGTGATATTACTATCGGACAGTATTACAAGGGCGATTCCGTTGTGCATCGCCTTGACGCCCGGATGAAGATTATTCTGACGATACTTTTCATTGTTATAATCTTCCTTTGCAAAAACTTTTTGTCGCTGTCGCTGATGCTTTTGCTGACCGTAATTTCCGTTCTTCTTTCAAAGGTTCCGTTCAAAATGTTTTTCAAAAGCATTAAGTCGATATTGCCGATAATTCTGTTTACTGTTATACTTAACATTTTTTATATTGACGGCGGAACGACGCTTGTTTCTTTCTGGATAATTACGATAACAACAAAGGGAATATTTACAGCTATATTTATGGCTGTGCGTATAATATGCCTGATTATGTGCAGCTCGCTTCTGACCTATGCGACCGTTCCCACGGCGCTTACCGACGCCATTGAAAGGCTGCTTTCTCCGCTCGGTCTGCTCCATATTCCCGTCCATTCGCTTGCTATGATGATGACGCTTGCGCTCAGATTCATTCCCACCCTTATTGAGGAGATTGAGCGCATTATGAACGCCCAGAAGGCGAGGGGAGCGGACTTTGAAAGCGGAAAATTCATGGATCGCGTTAAAGCTATGATACCGATACTCATACCGCTTTTTGTTTCGGCGTTCAGGCGTGCGTATGAGCTTTCCTTTGCAATGACCTGCCGCTGTTACCACGGCGGAGAGGGCAGAACGCGCATGAAGCAGATGAAGCTTCATTCCGGAGACTTTGTTTCGCTCGGCGTTTTTGCTGTTTCGCTTGCCGGGGTTATCGTTCTCAATCATTATTTCGGAAGCTTAATTTGAGGTTATACATGATGAGAAACATTAAACTTACGCTGATGTATGACGGAAGCAAATTCCACGGCTATCAGCTCCAGCCCGGGCTTTGCACTGTTGAGGGCGAGCTGAGGGCTGCCGCAAAGAGAATACTCGGCGAGGAGATAAAGCCCGTTTCGTGCAGCCGTACCGACGCGGGAGTTCACGCCAATATGTTCTGCTGCAACTTCAGAACCGAAAGCGACCGGGAGTGTGAAAAGCTTCTGCACGGACTCAACGCCGTGCTTCCCAAGAGCGTTGCCGTAACAGGCTGCGAGGACGTTCCGGAAAGCTTTCATGCAAGGTATGATTGCCTGGGAAAAGAATACATTTATAAAATCTGGAACGCAAAGGAGAGGAATCCTTTCCTTGAAAAATATGCGCTTCATTACCCGTTCTTTCTTGACTGCAATTTTTTGAACGGGCAGGCAAAGCAATTCATCGGAACGCACGATTTTAAAGCCTTTTGCGCAAGCGGAGCCACTGTTAAAACCACAGTGCGGACTGTTTTTGATTGCGGCGTAAAAAGAGAAAATGACCTTGTTGTTTTTTACGTCCGGGGCGACGGCTTTTTATATAACATGGTTCGCATCATGGCGGGAACTCTGCTTTCAATCAGCGAAGGCAATATTAAAAAAGATTCAATCGGAAAAATAATCGAGTCAAAGGATCGTTCCTTTGCAGGCGTCACTGCCAAAGCGGACGGTTTATATCTCAATAAAGTTTTTTATCCGGAGGTGAGGTCGAGTGGGGAACAAGAGCGTTGAAAAAGTTAAAAGAAAAGCAATTTTCAGGAGTATTGCGGTTGTTCTGGTGCTGATTGTGATTATTGCTTCGGCCGCGGTGCTCGCCGCAAAATTCGGCCCGAATGCCGAAAAGACCGAAAGCGAAACAACCGTTCAGACAGTTGACCGCAACGAGCAGCCTGACTCTGCTTCGCCGAACAGCGGCAATGAGGTGTCGCAGAGCGGTTCGGGCTTTCCTCTTTCGTTTCCGAGCAGCAATATTGTTGACATTGAGGCTGTTGATTCGAGCATATATGTTTTGACAAACGAAATGCTGTACTGCATTTCATCATCGGGCAAGCTGAAGTTTTCCGAGGTTCTGAATTATTCTCAGCCGGTTATCAAGACGAGCGGAAAATACGGCATTGTGTTTGACCGAATGAGCGGAAAATACCTGATAGTTTCCAAAAGCAGGATTATCTATTCCGCAAAAAGCCTTGACTCTTCTCAGATAATTACAGCGCAAATTGCCGGTGACGGAAGCTACGCCATTGCCTCACGGAGCAGCGAGGCCGCCTGCATTCTCACCTATTATGACAAAAGAGGCAGGGAAAAATTCAGCTGGGCATGCATGAAAGACCACATTGTTTCAATAGACATTGCCTCAAACGGGCGCAAGCTTGCCTGCGCGGCTCTTTCCGCTGCCGAGGGTGAGATTGAAACAAAAGTGTATATGCTTGATATTTATTCGGACAAAACGGAGTGGGAGTATACCGTTAAAGGCTCTGCCGCCGTGAACATATGCTTTGTTTCCTCGGGCAGACTCGGTCTGCTTTGCAATAACGCCAATCTTATCCTTGACCCGGGAAAAGACGAGCCGGTTGTTTTGAACGATAAGTATACATCAACTCTTCTTGATTCCTACACCGACCAAAGCGGATACCGCGTTACCCTGACCGCAAAATTCGGCTCGTTCAGCGGCTACGAACTGAAGTGCTTTTCGCCCGGCGGCTCGGCAGCATATGTCTACGAGACCGAAAGCAAGGCAACCGACATTTTTTGCTCCGGAAAAAGGGCGTATCTGCTTACCGATTCGCAGATAATCTACATCAATTCATTCGGTAATGAGAGCAAAAGGGTCAATCTTGAAGCTTCCGGACTCGGCATAACCGTTGCCTCGGGCAGGATATACTATTATTCTCTCAACACGCTTTATAAGAGCTGACGGATTTTTATGGTAATGATACACTGATTATTATAAAAATATCAAATTGCTGTTGTCTATTACCGATTTGTGTGCTATAATCGGTGAAAGCAACAAGTTGATGGGAGGACAAAAATGTCTTATATTATTGATATCCTTCTTGTTTGTGTATTGGTTCTCGTTGCGGTTGTTGCCGCAAGGCGCGGATTTTTTGCAACGCTGTTCGATCTTGCCGGCTATGTTATTTCCTTTGTTGCGGCAAAGATCGGTTCTTCAACCCTTGCTCCGAAGATTTATTCTCAGTATTTCGAGCAGTACATACGAGAGAGGGTAACCTCCTCGCTCGGAAGTGCTGCCTCGGCCGATTATTCCGCCCAGATAAGTTCCGCAATAGACTCAATACCCGATTCCTTTTCCGGGATTATGGAGCTTATCGGAATTAATAAGGAGCAGCTTATTGAACAGGTTACAAATGCTGAGGTATCCGGTGAAAATCTTGTCAAGAATATAATGACAAACATTGCCGAGCCGATAGCAACCGCTGTTATCAGAACAATTCTGTTTGTTGCTTTGACAATAGTTTTCTCCTTTGTGCTGAAGTTTGTTGTCAGACTGCTTGATAAGGTTATCAAAAAGCTGCCCGCAATCAAGCAGATAAATTCCGGACTCGGTTTTGTGCTCGGCGCGGTCAAGGGTATTCTTGTTGTAATTATTGCCGCGTTGCTTGTCGGCGTTATCGCAGGACTTACCGGCAACGAAAAATTCATTGATGCGGCAAATAATTCACTCATAATAGAAACAGTAAAAGGACTTTTAAAATCAATCAGCGGCTATATTCCGGCTTGATTGTCAGGGAGGGGTAACATTTATGGTAAAAGATTTATTTAAAGGCTGTTTTACAATACCGAATCTTCTTTCGGTTATCCGTATTGCGCTTATACCCGTATTTGCCGTGATGTATCTTAACGGAAATCAGCTTTTAGCGATAGCAATTCTTGCCGTTTCGGGTCTTACTGACCTTTTTGACGGAAAGATTGCGCGCAAATTCAACCAGGTCAGCGCCCTTGGAAAAATTCTTGATCCCGTTGCTGATAAGCTTACTCAGATAACGATAGCAATCATCTTGTTCATCAGCTTCAGAAAAGCGGAAAACACCACTATCAACGCTTTCGGCTGGGTTTTCCTTGTTTTCCTTGTTAAAGAGGTCGTAATGGTTCTCGGCGGACTTGTAATGCTTCTTATGAACATTCGTCCCGGAGCCGCCGAAATGCCCGGCAAGGTTGCAACGTTCACGTTTTACGGCGTCATGATACTTATAATTGCTTTCGGTCCGGAAGTCGGCGTTCTTACAAACGTATGGGAAATGCCTGATATTATGACCGGTATACTTGTAGTAATTGCCGCCTGCACCTGTGTTGTTGCGTTTGCAAGCTATATGCCTGAAACTTACAGACAGTTCCGCGACCACTTCAGGGAAAAGAAAGCACAGAGCAATGTCAAGTGAGCCGTGTTCTGTCAACAACGGACAACAAAAAGTTTAATCCGTATTTTTGGTTTTTAAAATGCACTTATCAAGGAGTATCACATGAAAAAAGTTATTTGCAGCAGATGTAAAAAACGACCTGCCGTAATTTTCATTTCAAAAATAATCGACGGAAAAACCGTTCCGGAGGGACTTTGCCTCCAATGCGCGATGGAGATGAACATCGGTCCTATCAAGCAGATGATGGACAGCATGGGCATCACGGAGGAGGATGTTGACTCACTCTCGGAGCAGTTCAGCAGCATGTTTCCGGATTCCGACGACGAGGAGGGCGGCTTTGAAGCCGGCGGTTCTCCCACCGTGCCGTTCTTGCAGGGACTTATCGGAGACCTTCAGAACGGTCTTCAGAACGGTCTTATGAATATGAAACAGCCGTCCGGCGAAAAGGGAGCCGAACCCGTTCAGCCCGCCGCGCCGTCCGGCGAAAAGCTTACGCGCAAGCAGCGCAAGGCAGCCGCCAAAAAGCGCAAGTTCCTCACCCTTTACTGCACCGACCTTACTGCCAGAGCAAGAGAGGGTAAAATTGACAATATAATCGGCAGAAACAAGGAGATTGCAAGGGTTGTTCAAATCCTCTGCCGCCGTTCAAAGAACAATCCCTGCCTTATCGGCGAACCCGGCGTTGGAAAAACAGCCATCGCGGAGGGTCTTGCGCTGAAAATTGCCCGTGGCGAAGTTCCCGCAAGGCTTGCAGACAAGGAAATACACCTGCTTGATCTTACCGCACTTGTTGCCGGAACTCAGTTCCGCGGTCAGTTTGAAAGCAGAATCAAAAATCTTGTTGACGAGGTCAAAGCTAACGGCAATATCATTCTTTTTATCGACGAGGTGCATAATCTTGTCGGAACCGGTGACGCCGAGGGATCAATGAATGCCGCAAACATTCTTAAGCCTGCGCTTTCGCGCGGAGAAATTCAGGTTATAGGCGCAACAACGTTTACCGAATACAGAAAGAATATTGAAAAGGATGCGGCGCTTGAAAGGCGCTTCCAGCCCGTTAAGGTTGAGGAACCGTCTATTGAGGACGCAACGGAAATACTTCTCGGTATAAAGAACTATTATGAAAATTATCACCGCGTCCGCATTTCAGACGCGCTTGTTAAAAGAACGGTAATCCTCTCGGAAAGGTATATAACCGACAGATTTTTACCCGATAAGGCCATTGACCTGCTTGACGAGGCCTGCACCTGCGCAAACCTCAGAAACAAGGCCATAAGCGATTATCAGCTTAACGAGCAGAAGCTGGAAGATCTGAAGCTTGACGAAGAGGAGCTTTACGCTCAGACTGAAAACGTTGATTACGAAGCTATTGCAAACATTAAGTCTGAGATTGTCAAGTGTGAAGACGAGCAAAAGCAGCTTGCCGAAAAAGCCTCCGATAATGCCGTTAAAGAGGAAGATATTGCCAAGGTTATTGAGCTTTGGACGGGTATTCCTGCAAGCAAGGTGATTGAAAGCGATTTAAAGCGGCTTGCGAATCTTGAAGCAACGCTTAAAGAGCGGATAATCGGTCAGGACGAAGCTGTTGAAGCCATTGCGGCGGCGATAAGAAGAAGCCGCGTGCAGATAAGCCCCAGGCGCAGACCTGCGTCCTTCATCTTTGTCGGTCCTACGGGAGTCGGGAAGACCGAGCTTGTCAAACAGATTGCCAAAGAGCTTTTCAATACGCCGGAGACGCTCATTCGCCTTGATATGTCTGAGTTTATGGAAAAGCACAGTGTTTCAAGGATCATCGGCTCTCCTCCGGGCTATGTCGGCTATGACGAGGCAGGTCAGCTTACCGAAAAGGTCAGAAGAAAGCCGTATTCGGTCATTCTCTTTGACGAGATTGAAAAGGCACATCCCGATGTTATGAACATTCTTCTTCAGATTCTTGACGAGGGACGCATAACAGACGCGCAGGGAAGAACGGTCAACTTTGAAAACACAATTATCGTAATGACGTCGAATGCCGGCAGCGAGCAGAAGAACGGCGCGCTCGGCTTCGGCAAGGATAAGGGCGAGGCAACAAAGGAACGCATTACAAAAGCGCTTTCAGATTTCCTGCGTCCGGAGTTTTTGGGTCGTGTTGATGAGATTGCAGTTTTCAACTCTCTTACTGAAAACGACTATGAAAAGATTTCTGTTCTGCTTCTTAAGGAGCTGCAAGGGTCGCTCAGAGAAAAGCCTATTGAGCTTTCATGGACGGACGCCGTGCCTGTCTATCTTGCAAAAAAGGCGGTTGGCGGAAAGCGCGGTGCGCGTGACCTGCGCAACATTATCAGGAAAGAGATTGAAGACAAAATTGCCTCAATAATTATTGATAATTATGAAGAAAGCATAAGTGCAATAAGCATTGAAGTCAACGAGGACAAATTGGAAATGAAGTTCCTTTGATTTTCATCGGCGAAAGGGGACGGCTTTTGTCTCCTTTCGCCTTAACAAAAATTTGACTTCTCTATTAAAAAACCATAAACACAAATAAAATATTTTTTGCAAAAGGCTTGACTTTTTCAGTTTCGGTGTGTATAATACCACTTGTTCTTGCGAAGAGTAAGAAATGAAATGTTTATATAGAGGTATAGTGTAACGGTAACACTCCGGACTCTGACTCCGTCATTTAAGG
>JAEDIH010000198.1 GCA_016292575.1 Clostridiaceae bacterium
TGCTATCTGCTTAAAATGGTTGACAGGAGCCTTTCGCGCTCGCAAATCAACGATATATTGCAGGAATACCCCATTGCGAACTACTTTGAGGTTAACGAGGCTCTCAACGAGCTTGTTAAAAACGGAACCGTGATTTCCGAGCTTGGAGAAAAGGACGAGCTTTTTTCCGTCACCCACAAAACAAAATATGAGGTTTCCTCCATTGAGCGCTCGCTTCCCCGCTCGATACGCGAAAAGGCGGTCAGCGCCGCCCTTGCCGTTCTTACACGCGAAAAAATCAAAAGCGAATGCGCCGTTTCAACCGAGGAAAAGGACGGCGGCTATTATGTAACCTTCAGCGTGAACGACGTCGGCATTCAGCTGATGAGTCTGACAATTTTTGTTGCGGACGCGTCCCAGGTTGAAATTGTTAAAAGGAACTTTTTTTCCGGCGCAGTGTCAATCTATTCAAACATCATCTCCTCGCTGACGGTCGAATAATAATTTTGAAAGGTGCTTTACGATGTTTAAAAAATTTCTTTTGTTTTTTTCCATCGCGCTGGTACTCGTCGGCTCGCTTGTCGGCGTTTATTTCAAATATATCCACAGCTTTGAATATCAGGTTTTCATTGAAAGCTATGAGCACGGAATGCTCAGCGTGGCAAACGAAAGCGCAGTCGGAACGGACAGCAAATATCGCGTTACCTGCAGGTCCGGGGAAACGCTGATTATAAACATCAATCCCGAACGTACCGAATCGGCATATTATACGCTCGACCGTCTCACCGTCAACGGCGCAGACGTTACCGACGACGTGAGAATGCTTCAGTACCGCTTCAAGGTTAAGAAAAACAGCAACGTTATTGCAACTTTTAAAAAAGGCACAAGACCAACGACAGAAACCAACGCTCAGCAGCTTGACTACCCGTCTGCTCCCGTAATTTCGCCGCTGTGCTCAACGCCGTATCTCGGCTCGGCGGGCGCATACAACTTCAGAGATCCGAGCGTTATCTTTGACAAAAAGAGCGGCTATTATTACGCCTTCGGCTCCGACAACGCCGTTGCGCGCTCAAAGGATCTGCTCAACTGGACAAGCAGAACGACCTACTTTGACACGCCCGTTTCCGCAGAATCGTCCGAGGTGATGGACTTTTCGCAGTTCAGGTGCGTCCGGGACTGGGCAAAAGCCCACGGCTACAACTCCAACCTTGCCTATTCCTCGGTGCTGAACGACAGAACGCCGCTTGCGCCCGATATTGTTAAGGTTGACGATACATATTACCTTTATTTTTCCCTTTCAAAAGCTCAGGGAGCAAACGAATCAGCAATTTTCTGCGTTTCAACAAAGGATCTGGAAGTCTCGGTCAAAAACAAAAAGTGGGACGAGGTCGGTCTTGTTGTTTCAAGCTGCGGCTACCACAAGGACAGCAAGCTTGAAGACGGCAAAACGCAGGCAACGACCGCTCATTACGATGAAAGCAACGCCGTCCACCCATCGGTTATCCTGACTGACGATGAAAAAATGTATCTCGTTTACGGGTCATACTTCGGCAGGGAAACAATCAACGGCGGCATCTACCTGCTTGAGCTTGACAGGAGCACGGGGCTTTTGAAAACGGACAGCGATATTAATTCTGTCGGCGAAAAGATCTCCACCGTCCACAAGTACGGCGAATACGATTTTCATGCCGGTGTTCTGCTTGCAAAGCCCGGACGGGTTCCCTCACTTTCAAAGGACGACGGAAGCCTTGTTTCCGCCTGCGATATTTTTTACCGTGACGGATATTACTACCTTTTCATCACATACGGCGTTGAGGAAAAAAATTATGAGATCCGGGCCGCAAAAAGCAGGAAGATTGACGGTCCGTATCTTGACGGGAGCGGAAACAGCCTTTCGGAATTTTCCTCCTCAAAAAAGCTTAACCAATACTCCAAGGGCGAGCTTCTTGCCGCAGGCTACAGCTTCACCCAGAGCAGAAGCGGAAGGGTTTCGTATACAAATTCGGGCAAGGCCTCGCCGGGAAGTCCGTGCGTGATTAAAACTGAGGACGGAAAATACGTTATGGCTCTTCAGTCGCAGCTTTATTTCAAGGCTGAGAAAAAGCTTATGACCGGTCAGACAGAATCGGACAGAAACGAGCTTTCCGTTGACGCTCAGCCGAGCCTTGAGCTGCGACAGCTCAAATGGACAAAAGACGGTCGTCCCCTCCTGGTTCCCGAGGCATACGTTGGAGAGAAGCTTGAAAAAACCGTTACGGCGCAGCAGATGTTCGGCAACTGGGACGTTGTTGTTTTTGAAAAGGGCGCAAACAAAAGCGATTACACCGCGCTTTCCTGCAGCAGCTCACAGGTTGTCTCGCTTTTCAACGGCGTAACAATCAGCCGAAACGACATTGATTCCGGACGCGCACTTTCCGACCTTTACTTTGCAAAAAAAGATAAGGATTCGTTTGAAATTGATCTTGACGGCAAAAGGTTTGTAATATACCCCGTCCTTGCCTGGGACAGCGAGCTTTCCGAGGGTACGCTTTGCTTCACCGGAAGCAGTGCGGACGGAGAAGCAATCTGGGGCAAAAAGAATTTTTCGCCTTATATGGGCATTTACACGGATACATTCTATTATCTGCTTTCCCTGACCGATGAGGCAACGCACGCCGAATACGACAAAAAGCTTGAAAAAATCAG
>JAEDIH010000044.1 GCA_016292575.1 Clostridiaceae bacterium
GCCTCCTTTCCGCCTTTCTCAAGGATGGAACACATTGAAATATAGGTTCCGGTCGTCTGACCTCCGTGACTTTCACTGAAAATATTTACTTTTTTTGCACCTGTGTAATCGAGAACAGACTTTATGTATTTTCCGAGATCAAGAGCGCAGAAAATTATTTCCTTGCGCCAGTCAACTGAAAACTGAAACACATTTTCAGCGCCGATTTTTTCGCAGAGCAGGGGAACATATCTTTCCTCGTGGATTGTTCCCAGCAAATATCTGGTTGTTGCCATGTTGTCATAGATATACTTCATGTTGCTTTCTTCGGGCTTTGTCGGCCACACGCCGGTATTGTAAACCGGCGTTCCGTCAGGATTGCGTTGCATATACCTGAGAATGTTTGTGACTGAAAGCGCAAGCTCCTCGCCGACTCTCGTCATATCCTTGGTTTTAAGATATTCAATAACGCCTTCGGTGACTCCGGGAATCTGTCTGATAAGCTCTTTTGCAATATCAGGTAGAATTTCAAGATACCATATTCTTCTTTTGACATTGCCGTCATCATCAAACAAAAAGATTTGAGAGGTCATGTAACCCGAGTCGATAATAACCGGGTATTTTTCCTCTGCCGCCGCAGCGGCAAAGGGCAGGGCAGTAATAAGCATTACTGCCGCAAGGATAAAGCTGAGTATTCTTTTTTTCATGGTTACGCCCATCTCCGTTCTTTTTCTGTGAATTAAAACAAGGTTGCAGGTCATAATATACAAATATAACCTACCGATATTCTATAGTGTTTAGATGTAAATGTCAATAAAAATTTAAAAATATTAAATTTTTTCGCATATTGTTGAAAATGTTAGATAATTGACATATAATTATTAATAGATTATGAACGAGATAAAGGAGGCGCACATATGAATAATATAATTCAATTTCCAAAGCAAAGAGCCGATTTGATGCTTTTATCATACAAAAAGCATGCAACCGCTTCAACGTATAAAAGTAATCATGAACCGTGCTGCGCCGTTGATGAAAACAATAAGACCTACTGGTCATCTGCAAGCGGACTTGCCGGTGAATGGTTTCAGATTGATCTTGGTGCATTAAAATCAGTTCATGCAGTTCAAATCGGCAGCAAGCTTACTGCCTGCTGCAAGCTTAACGGCAGTGCTGACGGAAAAAGCTTTACACTTTTGTTTGACGGAACGACCGGTGAAAGCCCGTTCGACGGACTTGTTGTTTTTGAGGGCGAAAAGAGACTTAGATTTTTAAAGCTTGAATTTGCCTCTGATGCTTCAGATTGTTTTTCGCTTTTTGATTTCAGAGTATTGGGCTTCGGCAACGGTAATGTTCCGCAAAAGGTTGAAAATCCGTTCGCTTTTAAATCCTCAAATACTCAGGCGACAGTTTGCTGGAATAAGGTCAGCACTGCTCTCGGATACAATGTCCGCTTCGGTTCCGATCCCGAGCAGCTTTATAACAGCAAATCGGTATATAATGCCGACAGTCTGAGCTTTGATTTTCTTTCAAACGAAATGTGTTATTATGCAGTTGATTCGTTTAATGAAAACGGAGTGACCAAAGGTGACATAAATATTATAAACGCTGTTACAGTCAATAATAAAATCCGCCGTGTTCATTAATGGAACCACAGCGGATTTTTTATGTAGTTATACATTAAAAATTTTTCTGAACCATTTTGCCATCAGTTCAAAGAATTCAACGATGGCGTCGATAAAAGTCTCGCGTTTTTCCTCATCAGGAGTTGTTTTGCGTTGATCGGGAATTATTCCGCTGACATTGTCAAAGCGAAGAAACTGCGGATATTTTTCATATGTGTCAACAGTCATTTCCTCCTTGGAATAGAGAACGGCGTCCATGAGTGCGTAGAGGTCATCGTGGAACTGCTTATGGCGGTAGTTTTTTACAAACCATGTCTGTTTCGGAAAAAGACAGGTTGAAGCATCAATAGTCTGGTCAGGCGAAATGCTGTTTTTGTCTGCCGAGGCAAGGTAACTGCTGCCGAGTGTTTTTCCGTATTTTGCAGTTGTTGCGCCGAGTGAGGTGTATTTTGTATCGACCACACCGTCTGTGGTACAATACCATGAGGTGCTGACGGGAATTGCGCTGTAACCGTAGCAGGAGAAAACACCGAGGTTACAGTTTTTGTTTGTTTCAAGTAAAATTTCAGTTCTCTTTTCCCTTACGGTAACGCGGTAATTTTCAATTTTTTCAATCAAACCGCTGTAGTCATTTCCGTCGTTTTTAAAAATATGTTCAAAAACATAATTTTCAGCCGCGTCAATATATTCATCCGGAACCATTGCCCATATTGTTGGCCATGTTCCGAAAAGCGGAATCAGAAAGTCATTGAGCAGACTTTGATACGCCTTTGTAAAAGCGGAATCACTCAGGTTAAGCAGACCGTCCGCAAAGCCGGTACGGTTGAGCAGAGAAAAAGCAACAGCCTTCAGATTTTCATATTCCGAATCCATAAAAATGTACTTTAAAAAGTTTTCAATCGAATCGCCCTTAAGGGTGAAATCTCCGCTCATCAGCTCTCCGAGGAAGGTTGTTCCCTGTCCGGCCGAGGATACAAAGAAAACGCTTTGCAGCTTTTCACAGCCGTATTTTGCAAGGTATGCGTTTGTTATCACGCCGCCGCATGAGTGGGCGGAAAGCGCAATTTTTTCGCAGCCGCTTGCTTCAAGAACATAATCAATAAATCGGGAAAGCTCATCAGCGGTTTCAAGAGGATCAAGACGCCAGTCATAATAAAAGTCAAGGCAGCTGTCCTTTTTAATTTGGTTTTTTTCAGGCCATTTAAAGTCAATTCCCGTTTTGTTGTTAAGCTCGCCGGAGGAGTTCAGTGCATATGGCGCAAAAAGATCCTTCAACTCCGGAATTAATATTTTTTCAAGGAAATCACCGTTTAAGGTTAAAAACGATTTTATCATTGGATCGCTTTCTTTTTGCATCAGATTATGAAAACGTCCGTCCGAGATCGGCCAGCGTACATTAGATTTCACATTGTCCGTGTTTTCATAAACTGTTGTTCCGAACAGTCCGACAACATTGACCTGTGGGACGTTCTTTTCAATTTTAATTTCGCTATCCGCAGCAAAAGCAAAGCTGAACTGTGAAAGCATTAAAAGAGCCAGAAAAACAGCAAGAAGCTTTGAACATAATTTTCTTTTCATTACATTTCACCTCTCGTCTGAAAATACTGTGCTGTACGGTTGTTTTTCGTCTTCATATTTGTATTCCTCCTTATAGGGTCACCGGCTGTGACCTTATAAAAAAATTATAACGGGAATATAAGAACAATTTTTGCACAGCCTTTAAGGAAACATACAAAATCTGGAATTAAGGGCAGATTTTCGACGATAAAACGGTGAAACGGTGCTAATTATTATAAGTCATAAAACAACCGCCGCGCAAGGAGTAATACTCTGCACGGCGGTGTACATTATGCAATTAACGTTTCAGCGTTCTTAAATATCGCTTTTGCTCATCGGAAATGCGATAGCTTTCAACAGCCTTTTGAATGGTTTTGTTGTGCACCCGGACGGGGAGAACGTGGCTTTCGAGCAAAGATACGGTTTCGCTGTACTGCTTTGCAAGCGCTGTTGCAAAATACCATGCCTGCATCATCATAACATAGTATTCTTCGCTTGAAACGCCTGCAACTAGATTGATATACTCTTTTGAAAAGCCGTCGTCAAGAAAATGCGTCATCAGCATTTTAACGGCAAATCTTACGGTATATTCATCACTGCTGACGAGCCATTGTTGAATCCTTTCAAGCAGGAAAGCTTTGTTCTTTTTAAAGCATTTGGGAGAAAAGCTGTCGCAGACCTCCCAGTTCGTAATATAAGGCAAAAACCTTTCGGTCTCTTCAATAGCTATTGAAAAATCCTTCATCTGCTCAATGAGCATTGCATGAATAAAATTTTCCTCATGGTATCTGTGCGGCAAGGTGGAAAGAAAAGCTTCATATCTGCTCTCTTTAAAAAGCTCTTTTGCAAGCTTGCGCAAATCGGGCTTTCTGACTCCTATGACTGTTGACGGGTCAACGGTCGGTATCAGCTTTTGATCAAATTCCTTATATTTGATATCCTGCAACGCAAAAAGTGATGAAATGGCCTTTTCTTCAAATGCTTCCACAAAAATATACTCCTTAAAGCTTCATCGCAACGTCCCATGCGCCCCAAATAACCGTGCGCAGATTGCCAATCTTTTCGGCGTCGCCGATAACATGTATGTTCTTGCCCTCGGCAGCAAGCGGAGTGGGACTATATCCGACCGAAAGAATTACGCTGTCTGCTTCAATCTTGAAGCTCTTGCCGTTTTTGTCCGTTGCCATGATTCCGTCGGGAAGAACCTCGCCGAGCTTTGTTTCAAGGTATACCGGAACCTTATTGGTCTTGAAGAAGTCGCGCAGGAAGCTTGAGTTTGCAAGGCAAACACCCTTGACCGCAACAAGATCGTCCTTCATTTCAACAATTATCGGCTTCTTGCCGTGGAGATAGAGGTCATATGCAATTTCGCAGCCGGTAAGTCCGCCGCCGACAATTACAACGGTATCGCCAACAGTCTTTTCGCCAAGCAGGAACTCCGTTGCGTCCATTGCAAGCTCAGTGCCCTTAACGGGAATTTTGCGCGCCTTTGAGCCTGTTGCAATAACAACTTCGTCAGCACCGAGAGAGTTTACGTCTTTAACCTCGGTGCCGAGCTTAACAGTGATGGGAAGCTTTGCAATTTCCCTCTTGTACCAATCAATAAGATCTCTGTCTTTTTCTTTATATGACGGAGCGGCCGCAGCAATGAAGATGCCGCCGAGCTTGTCGCTCTTTTCATAGATAGTTACCTTGTGACCGCGAAGGGAGAGCACTCTTGCGGCTTCCATACCGCCGATGCCGCCTCCGATAACGGCGATATTTTTGCTCTTTGCGGCTTTAACAATCTTATACTTTTTGCTCTGCATGGTCTGCGGATTGAGTGCGCAGCGTGCCATATGAGCTGAATCGCCGAAGTCCTGATCATTTGCATGTCCCTTGTAATGAGCCATGTTGAAGCAGCCGTTGTGGCAGCAGATGCAGGGGAGAATGTCCTCAAGCTTATTGTTCATAAGCTTTGTTATCCATTCGGGGTCGGTAAGGAACTGGCGGGCAACGCCCATTGCGTCGATCTTGCCGTCTTCAATGGCTTTTGCGGCAACGTCGGGCTCCATTCGTCCTGCGCAGACAACGGGAATATCAATAAATTTGCGGATATGAGCAACATCATCAAGGTTGCAGTTCTGCGGCATATACGCCGGCGGATGACACCAGTACCAGGAGTCATATGTACCGTTGTCGGCGTCGAGCATATCGTAGCCCGCGTCCTGAAGATACTTTGCGGCCTTTTCGCTTTCCTCCATATCTCTGCCGACCTCGGTATAGCCCTCTTCACCGGGAAGAGCGCCGTAGCAGAAATCCTTGGTCTTTGAAAGCACCGAATAACGAAGCGAAACGGGGAAATCTTTACCGCAAACCGCCTTAACGCGCTTAACGATCTCAACCGGGAAACGATAGCGGTTTTCAAACGAACCGCCGTATTCATCGGTGCGCTTGTTTGTATATTTCATTGTGAACTGATCAATGAGATAGCCCTCGTGAACGGCATGAATTTCAACGCCGTCAACGCCTGCTTCCTTGCAAAGAGCAGCGGTTTTTGCAAAAGCCTCAACAATCTCGTCAATCTCTTTTTTGGTAAGGGCGCGGCAATTAACATTATCTGCCCAGCGCGACGGAAGCTCGCTCGGGCTTGCGCAAAGATAGCTGAGATCAACCACGGGCTTAATTAGCGTGCGAAGCGGTGTGTTGTACAATTTTGCAAGAGGATCTGTGATTGCAAACGAACGTCCGAAGCCTGCGGTGAGCTGAACAAAAAGCTTTGCGCCGGTTTTGTGGAGTTCGTCCATGAATACCTTGAGATCCTTAAACATTTTTTTGTTCTGATAGAGCCAGCGGTTGCCGATGGTGTCCTTCAGCGGAGCAATTCCGGGAATGATAAGACCGACATTGTTCTTAGCTCTTTCAAGGAAGAAGTTGGCGGCTTCCTTGTCAAAATGATTCGGCTCCATCCAGCCAAAAAGCGAAGTTCCGCCCATTGGGCAAAGAACGATTCGGTTTTTGATTTCAACGTTTCCGATCTTCCAGGGAGTAAAGAGCGCTGAGTATTCTGAATTCATTGGTTTTTCTCCTCTCTGAATTAATATTTTACACTTATATCTGTATTAGTCAGACAAATCAATTATATTCTTTTGACCTTTTATTGTCAATCGTTTTTCAACACGGAACTGCGTTTTATTGTGCGTATTGTGCGTCAGTCGTGTCGGGTATCATCATCAAAGCACTCGCAGAAGCGGCAGGCGAACGACGGCTCCTCGTTATTCGCATACAAGTGACTGATATCGCCGAACGAAAGAATCCTGAACGCAGCAACACCTTTTCTTCGCTCTTCGGTAACAACCGTTGTTACTGAGGTTGTGAGAGCGGCAAAGTTATGCCAGAACGGCATCGGGCTGACGGAAAGCAGGTGTGAAAGAATAACACATTCAACGCCGAAATGGCAGAACAGTGCTATTGTATCGTGGTTCGGTTCAGTGACCTTGAAAATTCTTCCGCTGTGCCGGTATCCGTGCTTTGAAAGCAGTTCATCCAGACCGCGCGCAACCTTTTCATATTCCTCGCGAGCATTAGTGCCTTTCATCATTGCGCAGTCGTACCATTCGTCCGTATACAGACCGTCAAAACGAGTCCAGTCTTGGGGCAGCCTGTCCCAGCAGATATCCTTGAAAAGACCGGAGCCGACTCTGCCCTCAAACTCTCTGAGCCACGGCAGCACGGTAATTTCCCTGCCGAGTGTTTTTGTTGCAAGCTTTGCGGTCTTTTTTGCGCGTCCGAGCGGTGAAGAATAGATAAAATCGGGTTTGAGCTTTTCAATTCTTTTGCAAAGAAACAAAGCCTCCCGTTTTCCTTTTTTTGTCAGCGAATCTTTAATATAATCGGGATCCCCGTGTCTGATAATTAAAAGCTGCAAGCAAACCACCCTCATTATAATTTGTCCCACCGCATTATTTTTCGGTGGGACAAAGCTTATATTATTTCCTTTCGCCGAAGATTTCGTTCCATTCCTTGGCAGTAACGGACTCAATAGGCGTAGGCTTTTCGGTCGGAGCAAAAACCTCCCTGTGAACATCACGCTTGTAATTGTCCGGTGAAAAAACCTCCCTTTCAGGCAGATTCTGCCTGACTTGCGGAACTTTCTGCGGTGAAAGCTCAACCGTTTCAATCAGACTGTCATCAGCCTCCTGCGGTGCGGTAACTATTTCTTCGGGTTCGTCGCTGTCTTCATAGAATACGCTGTTGTCAACGTCTGTGTTAACAAGAGCATAGACAGGCTTCTTTGTTTTCTTCTTGCCAAACTTTTTCTTGAGCAGCTTGATTATCAAGATAAGAAGTGTAAGCGCAGCAACAAAAGCAGAAATCATAATTCCTGCCATAAGACCGACAGGCTGATATGAGAAGCTTATCTCATGGTTACCCTTGCTGACCCTTATGCCGATAAGAGCGTCGCCGACTGCGATGATATCGCTCTTTGCAACCTCTTCACCGTCAAGAGTAATCGTCCAGCCTTTATCGTAGGGAATGGAGGTATAAAGTAGGCAGTCCTCCTCGGCGGAGAAGGTTCCGCTGATGTCGGTATCCTCAAACGAGGTGATGTTCATTGTATTCTTCGCAAGCTTGTTATAGCCGCGTTCAAATACCTCGTCATCCATTCTGTAAACATAAAGCTTCAGGCTGCCGCTGTCCTTTTCAAACGGAACGGTTACCGTAACGGTCTGGTTCTTTGCAACGGTTCCCACATCGAACAGGCAGTCAAAGCTTGTTGAGGAGGAGAAGGTTCCGCAGGGAGAAGTTACGGTGATATCCTTTGATTCGCCGCCGTCAACATAGTAGTAAATGTAGTAATTTCCGCCCTCCTTTGCGGAAATATGGAAGGTTGCGCTTGCGTCGGTATCTTTTTCGCTTTTGTTAAAGTGGAAGTCGTTTTGCTCAAGGCTTTCAGTGAACGGGTCAACATTTGTGTAATTGATGGATTCAAACGGAACTTTAACAAAAACATCGGCGGTTTCACCGGTGGCCTTTTTAAAGAAATCGCCTTGAACTTCAAAAGGATCGGGATTTGTAAGATCCGGCTGAATATCCCACTGCTCAACGGCGCTGTCAACACAGTAAGCAAGCGGAAGATAGTAGTTGTTCTGATATGCGGTGAACTTGTCAACGGACGAAAGCCTTTTGTAATACTTGCTGCCGAGAACATCGGGCGTAGTATTGTTAACAACATATTTGAGGGCGTGCATCATGTTGTATACGGGCGTCTGCGCGTCATAGTTGTAGCTGTTGATGCGATTGCTCATCAGACCAAGGTGATCCTCAAGCTTTGCAAGCTTTTCATATGCCATTGACGAAAAGACGGAAACGCCGTTATATCCGAACCAGCAGTTATCCATTCTTGTTCTGAGATAAGTCAGCTCCATTCGATAGAACTTATCCTTTTCACCCGAGTCAATGGTATCCTTGACTTTCCTGAAGTCATCATAGTCATCTTCATATGAAGATCTCGTTATCGAATTAGGGAAAGAGCCGGTGTCGCAGATTATTACCTCGCTGCAAACGCAGATGCACAGCAAAACGGCAAGCGAGCCGACATAAAAGCGCTTGTCCTTTAAAACCGTCAGCAACAACACATATAAAACAATGAATATCAGTGTAATATAAACAGCGCCCGTGCCGACATTCTTTGACTTGACTTTTTCAACAACGGCAACAAAAAGCACGAGCAGTGCTCCGACAAGACCAATCTGCCTTGACGAAATCTCATTAAGGCGCAAAAAGGTTTTGTATGCCATTACAAGCAGGATAAAGGAATACATGAACGAGAAACGGTAGGGAAGATCGTTCGGAAAATGCATTCCATGCCAGACAAAGTTAAGGAAATTGAAATTGAAAGAAATGAAGAAAACCGTCAGAAGTCCGATTGTTGCAAATTTTTCCTTCTTTGAAATTGACTTGGTAAAGAAAAACAGAATTGCCAGGATTATTGTAATAATTCCGCAATAGACATTAGGCAGAACATCCTCTCCGCTGCTTCTGATAGTGGTTGTAAGACTGCCGAAATGGTTTGCAAAAAAGTCAAAGAATGTGAAGTAGGTCTTAATTTCGCTCGGGAATGAGCCTGAGGTTGCCGAGCAGTTTTGAAGAATTTTGTAGGTTGGAATAAGGGCAAAGGCCATTAGACCGGCTGCAAGGAGCGATGCGCAGGCAAAAAGCACGCCGCCGTGGAAGAAACGGCTGTTGCGCAGCTTTCTGTAAAGTCCTTTGGAATGCTTCTTTTGGTATTCGGCGCTTATAACCTTGCTGTTTGTGGAGTTGATAAAGCTGTAATAAAAGAAGTATATGACGGAAAAAAGGCAAAGCATATATGACATATAGTAGTTTGAAAACAGGGAGAGCGCAAGCGCACCAGTATACAAGCCGATTTTTCCGTGGTCAAGTATTCTTTCAATGCCGAGCAGAATAAGCGGAAGAAGAACCATTGCGTCAAGCCACATGATGTTCCAGTAGTACGCCAGCATGTATGCGCAGAAAGAATAAAGAATTCCAAACGCAACAGTTGCGGGCGACTGATTGTGCAGTGACTTTTTAATGTAATAGGCAAACGTTGCCGAAGACAGGGCGGCTTTAATCAGCACCATGGCGGCAATAGCTTCCGGAACATGAGAATGTCCGAAGAAAACAACTATTGCGCCGATGGGGCTTGAAAGATAGTTGAAGTAGTTTCCGAGAAAACAGCTGCCCAAACCGCTTACCCATGAATAGGAAAGAGAAGAACCGCTGAAAATTCTGTCATACAATTCGCTGAACAGCGGACCGTACTGATGATAGAGATCCATTCTCAGAACCGTATTTTCTCCGAACGGGAAAACCTGGGTGCAGATGTAAACAATGAGCATCAGTCCTGCGGTCGCACCGAAAGAGATAAAAAGATAACGGTTGTCAAAAAAGAAATTGTTTTTCTTCTTACTCATTATTAGCCTTCTTTCCGAATATTTGAGCAATCGCCGGCTTGTTGATGGGCGCAGATCCCGGCCGGTAATTGCCTTGAATCTTTTACATAATACTATATTTTTTTCAATAGTTCAAGAAGTTTATTAAAAATCAGTCTTGTCCGTTCTAAGAAAGGACTTGTACACATATCTATTAGCAAACCGAAAAGGAGGGTGAAAAAATGGAACGGTTTAATTCGGCAACAGCCTTTATCTCGGAAAGGCTGAAAAAAGCGCTTCTTGCGGTTGACCCTGCGATAAAGGAGCGAACGACCGAGATACGTCTCAGGAGCGAAAAGGCGGTGGTTTTATCCGTTTCCGGAAAAAGCATTATACTTTCCGAAGATTCAAAATTGACCGCAAACCCCGAAAATGCTCTGATTTGCAAAAAAGAGGAACTTCTGGACTCCTTCAATCGTCTTTGCGAGTTTTCGGCGTATTCTTTCCAGAGCAGCATTTCAAGTGGCTTTATCACAACGCGCGGCGGTCACAGAGTAGGACTTACCGGAACCGCCGTCTGCTCGGCGGACGGCTCTGTTACAACAATACGCGATGTTTCTTCGCTGAATGTCAGGGTTGCGCGCGAGATTAAAGGCTGCGCCGATGATATTATAAAGCGATTACATATAAATAATTATTTCGGCGGATTAATCATTGCCGGTCCGCCGTCAAGCGGAAAAACAACGGTGCTGCGCGATCTTATCCGCCGCCTTTCCGGCTTTGAAAGCCCGGAATGTCTCAAAGTCTGTGCCATTGATGAGCGCGGCGAGCTTGCGGCAATGAAAAACGGCGTGGCTCAGAACGATGTCGGAATAAATACCGACGTGCTTACGGGCTATCCGAAATCCTGCGCCATACTCACGGCTGTTAAAACAATGTCACCGCAGGTCATAGCCTGTGATGAGGTTGCGGCGGAAAGCGAGCTTGAAGCCATTGCTCAAGGCGCCAACAGCGGAATTACTTTCATTGTTACCGTTCATGCGTCCGGCTTTGACGAGCTGATAAGGCGCAGGCAGGTTGAAAGGCTCATTGATATCGGCTGCTTTGAAACCGTTGTTATGCTCAAGGGCGGCAGTGAGCCGGGAAAAATTGAAAATGTTTATGAAGTCGGTGAGATCAAAGATGAAATATACAGGAGGCGTTTTGGTCTGGCTTGCCGCGGCGGTCTTCGGGACGGTGCTTGCTGAGCGCTTTTCAAAGCGGCAAAAAGCACTTGAGGAGCTGTTGTCCTTTTTTCACCTTATAAAGCTCGAAGTAACACACTATCTGCTGCCTTTTTCCGAAGCGATTGCAAAAATATCGGACAACTCATCAATACACAGTCTCAGCTTCATCTCCGAGTGCGCCCAAAAACTGCAAAGCGGAGAAGATTTCCCATCGGCTTGGGAAAAAAGTCTTGAGCAAAAACCACCGTGCATCGGAAAAGACGAGCTGAAGCTGCTTTTTAGCTTTGGAAGAACCGCGTGTTCCTGCGATATAAACGGTGTTGAAGAAATTCTTGTCTACTACGGCGAACGTTTTTCGTCTGCCTTGTCCGAAGCGGTATGCGCAAAGAATAAATACGCAAGACTGTGTATGTTTTCCGGTGTTTTTGCCGGCGGAATAATATTTATAATTTTAATTTAAGAGTGAGGAAAAAATGAAGATCGACTTGATTTTTAAGATAGCGGCAATCGGCATAATTGTCTCAATTCTTAATCAGATTCTTTCAAGAGCCGAAAAAAGCGAATACGCAACGCTTACAACATTGATGGGGATAATAATAGTTCTGCTTATGCTCATTCCGGAGATAGGCGGACTGTTTGAAAGCGTGAAAGAGCTGATCGAGTTTTGAGCCTGATATTTAAAATTGCCGTTCTTGCCGTTGCGTGCGCCGTTTTTTCCTCGCTCCTGCGTGAAAGCCGCCCGGAGTATGTTCTTCCGCTCCAGCTTTGCTTTGTTGTAATAATCGTTTCCTTTTTGATAAGCGCCGCGTCAAAAAGGCTCGGCGGCCTTTTTGACAACGCCTTTTCGGATATTCTTGAAAAGTCATATATTTCAGTCCTGCTCAAGGGCGCGGTTGTCAGCGCCGCCTGCACTGTCTGCGCCTCGCTCTGCCGCGAAAGCGGAAACAAAGCCCTCGCCGATACAGTTGAGCTTACCGGAAGAATCATGATAATCCTGTTTTGCGTTCCGCTTATAGAGTCCGTTGTTGAAACTGCACTTATGTATATAAAATGATGAAAAAATACTTAACCTTTATTGCAATATGCGCTTTGCTGTTTTCTTTGTCGTTCACGGCGTTTGGTAAAACGGAAAGCGATGATTACGGAAAAAACTTTGAAAACGAGCTGTTTTCCTCCTTTGACCGGGAAACAAGGTCGGCAATGGAGCTTTTCGGAATTGAAAGCCTTGATGACGCCGGTGCTTTTGATTTTTCAATGGACAGTCTATCCGATTACTTTAAAACAAACCTGAAAGAAAAGTCAAACGCTGCCTTAAGATTCTTTTTTGAGCTGTTGACGGTGCTGATGGTTGTAAGTCTGATTGCCACCCTCGGCGAAAAAAACGAACGCTCAAGTCTTGTCGGACTTATCAGCGTCTGTGTGTTTTCCGTGCTTGTTGCGCAGAAAACCGCTTCGGTTCTTAACATTGCCGTAATGATGACGGACGCCGTTAACAAGCTTCTTGTTTCATATGTGCCTGTCTATGCCGGCATAATTGCTGTTTCAGGAAATCCCGTAAGCGCTGCTGCTTATAATTCGCTGACGCTGCTTTTTGCCGAGGGCGTTTCCTTGCTGACGGCAAAGCTGGTTGTTCCGTTCACGGGCGTAATACTGTGTCTTACCATTGCTTTTTCAATGAACGGACAGATAAACTGCAGCCGCTTTCTTTCGGCTGCGGGGAAAAGCACCAATTTTGTTCTCGGCTCTGCCGCCGCGTTTTTCACGGGGTTTCTGACTCTAAAAAGCATTTTGTCTTCGGCTGCCGACAGTGCGACCTCACGCGGAATACGATTTATTGTGAGCGGACTCATTCCCGTTGTCGGCAGCGCAATGAGCGAGGCATATTCAGCCTTTGCTTCAAGTATAAATTTAATAAAAGGCTCGGCTGCCGTAATAGGTATTGCCGCCGTGTTTGTCACCTGCTTTCCGGCGATAACCGAATTGTTTTTGT
>JAEDIH010000199.1 GCA_016292575.1 Clostridiaceae bacterium
CTTGCCGGCGATGACGATGACAGAATAACCAAGGTGGGAAAATTCATCAGGAAGCTGCGTCTTGACGAGCTGCCGCAGATTTTCAACATTCTTTCCGGTTCAATGTCAATAGTCGGGCCGCGCCCGGAAAGACCGGAAATTGCCGCCGAGTATGAAAAGCATACGCCTGAGTTTGCTCTCAGACTTCAGGTAAAGGCGGGTCTTACCGGTTACGCGCAGGTTTACGGAAAGTACAATACTCCGCCGTATGACAAGCTGCAGATGGATTTGATGTATATTGCGAACCAATCTTTGCTTGAGGATCTCAGGCTGATTCTTATGACGTTCAAAATCATGTTCATTCCGTCAAGTACCGAGGGCATTAGCGCGGACAGCCGCACGGCCGAACGCGAACACAAAAACGATGATTGAATTTTTTCAGAAGTGAAATAATATGGATAAAAAAGAAGTTGTTGTAATAACAGGCGCAAGCAGCGGAATCGGTCGTGCCTGCGCCGAAGCTTTTCTCGCGGACGGCTCTGCGGTCTATTCTTTGAGCAGGCACAAGAGGTTTGACGATGTGTTCCACATCACCTGCGATGTGACAGACGAGCAGCAGGTGAACGCGGCGTTCAAGGAGATATATGAAAAAGAGGGAAGGATTGACGTCCTCATTAATAATGCGGGCTTCGGAATTTCCGGAGCGGTTGAGTTCACCGGGCTTGCTCAGGCGAAAAAGCAGCTTGACGTGAACTTTTTCGGTTGCTTCTTGTGCTGTCGGGCAGTCTGCGGATATATGAGAAAAAACGGCGGCGGAAGAATAATCAATATAAGCTCAATGGCGGCGCCGCTTTCCATTCCGTTTCAGGCGTTTTACTCTGCCTCAAAAAGTGCGGTAAATTCGCTGACCCTTGCGCTTGCAAACGAGCTGCGCCCGTTCAATATCAGCGTTTGCGCTTTTATGCCGGGCGATGTTAAAACAGCGTTCACGAACGAGCGCGAAAAGGAAACGGCCGGAGCCGAGGTTTACGGCGAGGTAATCGGCAACAGCATTGCGCAGATGGAAAAGGACGAGCAGAACGGAATGAGCCCGGAAAAAATTGCAAGGGCCGTTCATTCTCTTGCCCGGAAAAGGAATCCCAAGCCGCTTTCAACAACCGGCGCAAATTACAAGCTTTTTGCCGTGCTTTCAAAGCTGCTTCCCGTGCGCACGGTCAACCGCATTATTGGCATGATATACAGCAGATGATGAATTTTATCGTTTGCGCTTTTTGCAAAAACAGAAAGGTGTGATTCCTTTGGACGAACAGAACGGTTATTATGCACCGCCTCAGGCTCCGAACTATTACGGCGCGCCCGATCCGATGATTCTTGCACGCAAAAAAAGAGAAAAAAAGGAGCTGCGGCTCCAGAGCATTTTTGCCTCCTGCGCCGTGCTCTCGCTTGTACTTGTTCAAAACATTGCCGTTTCGCTCATGGTGCTCACGGGACTTTATGAAAAGTATCTGAACGACCCGCTTTTCCAGTCCGGCGCGGATATTATCATTATTCTTTTGTCAATTCTGTTGCCGTTTTCGGTTTTCGGAAAGCTTATTCAAAAAAAGTCAGGACTCATAAACAGTCTGCCGTTTGAAAAGCCGAAAGCCAAGGGACTGATGCCGCTTGCAATCGTTGCGGGTCTCGGCTTCTGCATGGTTGCAAATATTATTACAAACGTGCTCATATCGTTTGTTTCAGCGTTCGGCGTGGAGCTTTCCTCGCCCGATCTTGCAATGCCGGACGGAGCGTTCGGCGTTGCCGTTTCGTTCTGCCGCATAGTTGTTGTTGCGGCGTTTGTTGAGGAAGTTGCCTTCCGCGGCTATATTATGCAGAATCTCAGAAAATTCGGCGACGGTTTCGGGGTGGCAATGGCGGCGCTGGTTTTTGCTTTGATGCACTGCAATCTCATTCAGGCTCCGTTTGCCCTCATCGTGGGCTTTGCGCTGGGTTATCTCAGCATTAAAACAGGCACGCTCTGGACTGCGGTCATTATCCATGCGCTCAACAACTGCATTTCGCTTGCTGTGTCGTATCTGAGCGGCAGCGTTGAGGAAACGCTTCTCAATTACACCGTCTCGCTGATGATATATGCGCTCATTTTTGCGGGATTTTTGTGTTTTATTGCGTTCGTCAAAAGGGCAAACGCAATTCCGTCTTTCAAAACGCGCACCGCGCTTTCAACAACCTCAAAGGTGCTGACCTATCTCACAACGCCGACTATGCTCATTGCCATTGCGCTGATGCTTTATTTCACGGCGCAGTATGTCAATCCTGCGGGGTGACGGCATTGGAAAAAAGATTCATGGAAAGGGCTTTGGCTCTTGCACATACGGCGGCTGAGGACGGAGAAATCCCCGTAGGCGCAGTCGTTGTGAGGAACAATGAAATAATAGGCGAGGGGAGAAACCGCCGCGAAAAGGAAAAAACGCCCCTTGCCCATGCGGAGATTGAAGCCATACACGGCGCGGCCAAAGCTCTCGGTGATTGGCGGCTTTCCGGCTGCGAGCTTTACGTTACGCTTGAACCGTGCAGTATGTGTGCCGGTGCAATTTCCAATGCAAGGCTTTCCACCTTGGTTTTCGGAGCGTATGACGAAGCGGCAGGAGCCGTGATAAGCCGGGAAAATGTGTTTTC
>JAEDIH010000200.1 GCA_016292575.1 Clostridiaceae bacterium
CGCTTGCCCTGAAGCTTTCCGAGGCGGCGGTTATTAAAGATTTCACCGGGGAACAGCCCGTTGCGCTGCTTGACGATGTTATGAGTGAGCTTGACCTTTCAAGGCAGAATTATATTCTCAACCACATTAAAAACTGGCAGGTTTTCATCACCTGCTGCGACCCGAATTCCGTCAAGAGCCTTAAATACGGCAAGGCGTTTGAAATGAAGAACGGCTGCCTTGTCTGAAACACCAAAACAAGGGCGGTGAAAAAGGTGTATATCCATCTTGGAGAAAACACGGTTATAAGTGACAGTGAGATAATCGGCATTTTTGACGTTGAAAACACCACCGTTTCAAAAATCACGCGCGATTATCTTTCAAAAAACGAAAAGAAAAAGAATGTCTATTATGTTTCCGCCGATTTTCCGCGCTCGTTCATTGTTTGCGAAGGCAGGAGAGTATACATCTCTCATCTTTCGCCGGCAACGATTGCAAAGAGGAGTGAAAATTAACTTATAGGCTGTCGCTTTACTCCACGGAGACTTTAGATAATAGATAATAGATAATGGATAATAGATAATAGATATTTTTTTGCAGAAAGCGACGACCGAATTTAGATTTTATCTTTTTGCAGAAAGCCGCGACTTGAAAAGTAGTTGCTATATGTTTTTACAACGTAAATTAATTCCCACTCGCCGTTGCTGTTTGCAGATGAAAGCGGCGACCGAAGGAAAAATGGGTTCAGCACAACTTAACTGTAGGCGCAATGGAAGCGAAATGCGGCTTTTCCCCCGCAAAGCCGTCATTTTGATTCCTCTTGCGCCGTACCGAAAAGCGTGTTTTTGGTTACTTTTGTCACAACCGACAAAAGTAACCCCCAGCGGAGCGGACGGATGTAAATTTCTATTGCCATTTACCCATAAAGGAACAAACTATAAATTTAGTTTTTAGATATCATATAGTAATATTTATACAAATTTTCATCGGAGGTAATTTCGGATATGAATGAAAACGAAAAGAAAAACGAAGAACTTCTTGAAGAAGAGCTGAGTGAAAAAGAACAGGATCCGGAGGATATCGACATTGAGCGCGAAGATCTTCCGGAGGATCTTGACCTCATGGATACCGTTGTTACCGAAGAGTATAACGCTGACGCAATTCAGGTGCTTGAGGGTCTTGAAGCGGTCAGAAAGCGCCCCGGAATGTACATCGGTTCAACGGGACCGAGAGGTCTGCACCACCTTGTCTATGAGATAGTCGATAACTCAATCGACGAGGCGCTCGCCGGCTTCTGCACCCATATCGAGGTTGAAATTCTCCCCGGCGACGTTATCACCGTCCGCGATAACGGCCGCGGTATACCTGTCGGCATCAACGAGCAGCAGGGTCTTCCTGCCGTTACCGTTGTTCTGACCGTACTGCACGCCGGCGGAAAGTTCGGCGGCAGCGGCTACAAGGTTTCCGGCGGTCTGCACGGCGTTGGCTCGTCCGTTGTTAACGCCCTTTCAGAGTGGTTTGAGGTTGAGGTTTCTCAAAACGGTCATGTCTACCGCCAACGCTTTACAAGAGGTCACATTGCAAGCGATCTCGATATAGTCGGCGATACAAACGAAACGGGAACCTTCATCAAATTCAAGCCAGACGCAGAGATTTTTCAGGAAACAACGGTCTATGACTATGAAACGCTTCAGCGCCATCTTCGCGAGTCCGCTTTCCTTAACGCAGGTCTTGCAATTACGCTGACCGACAGCAGAGACCCCGAAAACGTTGTTCAGGATCATTTCTGCTATGAGGGAGGAATCGGTTCGTTTGTTGAATATATTAACGAAAGCCGCGGTCTTACTCCCGTTCACGAAAAGCCGATTCATTTTTCAGCAGTCAGTGCGGACAGAAGCGCAGAAATTGCGCTCATGTATAACGACGGCTATAACGAAACCATTCTTTCCTACGCAAACAATGTTCATACCGTTGACGGCGGCACCCATGAAACGGGCTTCAAAACCGCACTGACAAAGGTATTCAATGAGTACGGAAGAAAATATAACATTCTCAAGGACGCGGACAAAAAGCTTTCCGGTGAGGATTGCCGCGAGGGTCTTGTTGCTGTAATCAGCGTTAAGCTGACGGACGCTCAGTTTGAGGGTCAGACCAAGGGCAAGCTCGGAAACACCGATATCACAAAGCTTGTTGCCTCAACCGTATATACAAAGCTGACCGATTATTTCGAGGAAAATCCCGCCGTTGCAAAGATGATTTTTTCAAAGGCTCTTGACGCGTCCCGTGCAAGGGAAGCCGCACGAAAGGCAAGGGAAGCTGCAAGGAGAAAATCTCCGCTTGAAAGCAACTCGCTGCCCGGAAAGCTTTCCGACTGCACGGAAAAAGACCCCTCGGTAACAGAGCTTTTCATTGTTGAGGGAGACTCCGCAGGCGGCTCCGCCAAAGAGGGAAGAGACAGAAGAATCCAGGCGATTCTTCCCCTTTGGGGAAAAATGCTCAATGTTGAAAAGAGCAGACTTGACAAGGTAATAGGAAACGATAAGCTCAGCCCCGTTGTTATGGCGCTCGGCGCGGGTATTGCGGACGACTTCAACGAGGAGAAGCTCAGATATCACAAAATCGTCATCATGGCCGATGCCGATGTTGACGGCGCACA
>JAEDIH010000045.1 GCA_016292575.1 Clostridiaceae bacterium
TCGGAAAAGGAGAAATTGAAGTGATTTGTAACCACTGTTTTTCGCAAATACCCGACGGCGAAAGCGTTTGTCCCTTTTGTAAAAAGAGAGTCGCTCAAAAGCGATTTCAGATAAACATACCCGAAGAAAAATTGAACGAGGAGTTCCCCGTGCGCCCGGACGAAGCCGCGCCTGCCGCAGCAAAGGAGCAGACCGAGCCGCAGGTTCAAAGCGAGGAAAAAACGCAGACTGTTTTCGAAACGACCGCGTTGAACAAAGAAGCCGCCCAAAATGCGGAAAAGCCGCAGCCTTTTCAGGAAAATGCAAAGCCCGAAGCGCCTTCAGCCTTGCCGCAGCAAAAAGCAGCGGCTCCAACAAAGGTGCCCGAGGCAAAAAAGCCCGCCGTCTCCGCCGCAAAGGTGAGCCTTGCCGCGGAAAAAAAAGAGAAAAAGGCGAGGGCTGTTGTGCTTTCAATCTGCTCGCTGTGCGCGGCTGCAATGATTGCGCTGACCTTTGTCAGTAAGTATACGGACGTTTTCAAAACCTCCGCCGCCGCGATAAAAACGGTTGCGCTTTCCGGCTTCACTCACGGCGAAAAGGGCTCGTTTGAGGGCTACGCCGGCTTTTTTCCGGCGTTTTTCAAAAGCGGCTTTAACCTCGGTGAAATGACTCAGGAAAGGCTGCTTGAAATGATGCAGCCGCAAAGCGCGGACGGGCTTTACTCAGCCTTTTTCAAGCCTGCGGACGTTGTTACCGACAAGGCGGATCCGGCAGAACGCTTTAAAAGCGGCGAGGGCTACAGCTATTGTAAAATAAAAAAAGAGGACGTTGAAAAAATCCTGTCGAATCTCGGTCGGCAGACGGTGAACTGCGCAAACGGCAGGGAGTATTACTATTATAACGGCTATTACTATTTTGCCGCCGAGAGCACGGAAAAGCAGACCCGTTCCTCCTATTCGGTAGACATTGCCTCCTCAAAGCGCACTGAGGACGGAAATTATTACGTTCAGTGCGACTTTACAGGCACAAACGGCGAAAAAAAGACAGTGTACTGCCTTGTTTCAATGGAAAAGAGCGATGAGGGCAACAAATGGAGCCTGCTTGAGCTTTCCCTGAAGCCGCTTTTTTCAAGCGACGGAGTCAAAATAACAGCCGAAAAGCAGGAAACTCTGAGCTATGAAATTAAGCGCAAAAGCATTGCCGCAAAGACCAAAAAAGGCGTCCTTTTTGCAAACTATATCATCGAATATCCCGTTTTCAGTGCCGCAGATGACGACGAAAAAGGAAAAAGTGCCGCCGCAACGCTCAATACGCTTTATAACGATATGATTTCAAAGTATCAGACAAAAGCAAAAAAGGCGGACTCGCTATACAGCAAATATCTCAAAAACGGCGGAGAGAAAAAGAAGCTGCCGGCATATACCTATGTGTCCTCAGAGGTTGTCTATAACCAAAGCGGCTATATCTCGCTGCTTAATGAAACGAACGAGTATCTCCCGATTGAAAAGCAAGCCGAACCGGCGCAGCAGACGGACGAAACCGCGTCCGGCGGAGAAAAGCCGACCCTGCTTTTCCCGACCACTTCCTTTGACGCATATACACTTGACGTTTCAACGGGTGAATTTGTTAAAAAGGACAGCGTCCTCGGCAAGGACTATGTCACCATTCAGCAAAAGCTCTTTGAGCTTTACTTTAAAAGCCGCAACGGCGATGACAGCGAAGTACCCTCGGATACCGAAAATATCGGTCAGCTCATCAGCTCCTCGGCGTGGTGCGTTTCGCAGAACGGAGTGCTGTTCAACTTCATCGACCCGGACGGCTATAACGACAGCATTGTCCTTTCCTACGGCGACATTTCCGACGCGGAGCTGAAATTCTGAGCGGCCGCTGATTTGCCGCAGGTGGAGTTGCCTTTTATCAACGGAAAAAAGGAGTACCGGAAATGAGTAATAAACGAACAAAGCTTTTCAAGGTTTTCAGAATACTTGCGGCCGTTTGCGCGGCGTGCTGCGGACTGTTCATGCTGACTGCGCTTGTCACCTTCGGTCCCATGCTTTTTATCAAAGGGAACCTGACCGTTGAAGCGGGCGGTCTGCTCGGCTTTTTCATTGATGTTATCAAGGAGGGAGAAAACCCGATAAAATCGAGCGATCTTGTTTTGTCCGTCCTGCCGCGCTTTTCGGCTCTGCTTCTGCTTTTCGTCTTTTTTCTCAAAGCGGCTCTGGCTCTTAAAAGGGCGGAAAAGGAGGAAGCGCATTTCTCCTCGGCAAAAAAGAGTCTGCGTTCGCTTGCGGTAACGTCGTTTCTGCTTGTGCTGATACCGTCGGTACTCACTCGCATTGCGCAGAACATTGTCTCGCCTTTCTTTTTCAACATTACCGGGACTGACCGCACAGGCTGGCTGATACTGGGTCTTGCGCTTTTGTTTTTTTCGTTCCTTGTCCCGGAAAAAAGTAAAAATAATGATTCTACGGAGGAACTGATATGACAGCAATAGTTTACACCACAAACTCCGGCTCAACCGAAAGATACGCAAAAATGCTCGGAGAAACAACGGGCTGCTCCGTCTACGAGCTTTCCGGCGGCGATGTGCCTGAAAACTCCGAGATTGTCTATTTCGGCTGGGTGATGGCAGGTGATATACAGGGTCTTTCCGAGGCGCGCAAAAGGTTCGGTTCTCTCAAAGCGGTGGTAGCTGTGGGAATGATGCCGAGCGAAAGCTCAAAAAAGGAGACTGCCGAAAAGAATGCGGTTACCGAGCCGTTCTTTTATCTGCCGGGAGCGTTCAACCTGAAAAAGTTGCGCGGAATGTATAAAATGATAATGAGTATGATGCTGCGCGTGATGAAGGGCAAGGTCAAGGAGAGTGGCGACGCGGACGACAAGCGTGCTCTTGAGCTTTTTGAAAACGGCTTTGACTCAGTGAAAGAGGAAAACCTTGCGCCCGTTATCGAATTTTTGCAGCAGTGATATACATAAAAACCGTAACAACAAATGAATAAAGGCGGCGCACGTTTTTTGAAGTAGCCAACGTGTGCCGCCTGTGTTTTTCCGCAGCTTTATAAAAAAGCGCGTCCGGAAATGCTTATCAAAACAAAAGGTCATTTCGATAAGCACGCCCGGACGCGCCTGAATGTTTTTTGCCGAAGAAAATAAAATCTTATTCCTTTCCGACAAGCCAGTTGATTGAAACGCCGAGAACGTCAGCGATAGCAACAAGCTCATAGTCGTTTACGCTTCTGATCTGTCCTTCAAGCTTTGAAAGACCCGATGCGGTAAGCTCAACGCCTTTGATCTGAAGCTGAGTGAGAAGATCGATCTGCTTCATGCCAAGTTCTTTTCTCTTGGCTTCGATCTTTGCGCCAACCATGTTGCGCGTTCCAAGTGCCTGTTTTCTGATTCTCATTAAAAATCACACCCCTAAAAAATTTGACGAATAATTCAAACTTGAACAATCATCATGCTTAATGTTATCATAACATTTACTTTTTGTCAATTAAAAGTGGAATATTTTTTCAAATCGAAAATCAAATAATATCGATTTTAAAGAATAATAATTGTATATTTCGACCAAAACCGACAAATTGTTTATGACAAAACAAACCGATTTTTAAAAAAGTGTTAACAAAAACAAAAAAGCGCAGTTCTTTTGTTTGCTGCGGCGTTATTTCAAAGTCCTTTTGCCGCTTTTTTGCACAAAGGGCTTTAAATCGGTGCAAAATAGGAGTATACTGAGCTATAACCGTAGCCGAAGCAGCATTCTGCACGGGCAAAGCTATTAAGGAACCTCTGAATAAATCACAGCATACGCTTTGATGCACATCTTACTTGCATCTTTTCCGCCATATTGCACAAAAGGCGCTTGAAATCCGACAGGATTCCTGCACGCCTTTTGCACAATCTGACGAAAAATCTGACGGCGTAATCTGTACATCAGATTTAATCAGAGCTTCCTTAACACTATTTCATCACAGGGGGAAGTATAATGGGCAATACTCTGAAAGAAAGAAACCTCACAATGCTCACTGATTTTTATGAGCTTTCAATGGCAAACGGCTATTTCTGCAACGGAATCGGCGATAAGATTACCTGGTTCGATATGTTTTTCCGCCGGGTACCCGATGACGGCGGCTTTGCAATCATGGCAGGTCTGCGCCAGCTCATAGATTATCTTGAAAATCTCTGCTTCACTCAGAAGGATATTGAAATGCTGCGCAAAAAAGGGTTCAATGAGGACTTCCTTTCCTATCTTGCGAATTTTAAATTCAGCTGCGACATCTGGGCAATACCGGAGGGTACGGTAATTTTCCCCGGCGAGCCCATAGTCACCGTCCGCGGTCCCGTGATTCAGGCTCAGCTTATTGAAACAATGGTGCTTCTTACCATCAATCATCAGAGTCTTATTGCAACAAAGGCCAACAGAATAAAGCGCGCCGCAGGAGGCCGCAGCGTCATGGAGTTCGGCTCGCGCAGGGCGCAGGGCTATGACGGCGCAATATACGGCGCAAGAGCCGCTTATATCGGAGGCTTCGACGCCACTGCCTGCACCATTGACGAGCGCGATTACGGCGTTCCTGCCGTTGGCACAATGGCTCACAGCTGGGTTCAGCTTTTTGATTCTGAGCTTGAGGCCTTTTGCGCCTATGCGCGCCAGTATCCCGACAGCTGCACTCTCCTTGTTGATACCTATAATGTGCTCAAGTCCGGCGTTCCGAACGCTATTGAGGCGTTCAAAAGGGAGGTTCTTCCCCGCGGCTTCAGACCGCAGGGTATCCGCATTGACAGCGGCGATATCACCTATCTTTCAAAAAAAGCGCGGAAAATGCTTGACGACGCAGGCTTCCCCGACTGCAAGATTGTTGCAAGCAATTCGCTTGATGAAAATATAATCCGTGATATGCTCATTCAGGGCGCAAAGCTTGACTCCTTCGGCGTTGGCGAAAGGCTTATTACCGCAGCGTCCGCACCTGTTTTCGGCGGTGTTTACAAAATCTCCGCCGTTGAGGAAAACGGCGTACCCGAGCCGAGGATAAAGCTGAGCGAAAATGTTTCAAAAATCACTACTCCCTGCGCCAAAAAGGTATACAGGCTCTATGACAACGATACGGGCAAGGCGCTTGCAGATGTTGTTACCCTTTTTGACGAGGTTATCGAAGCCGGCAAGCCGTATGAAATTTTCGACCCCGTTTACACATGGAAGCGCAAGGTGCTTGATAACTTCACGGCAAAGGAGCTTCATGTCAAGATTTTTGAAGGCGGCAAAAAAATCTATAACAGCCCCGATATCAAGGATATAAAGGAATACTGCGCTGCGCAGGTGGACACCCTTTGGGACGAGGTCAAGCGTTTTGAAAATCCGCATAAATACTATGTCGACCTTTCACAGAAGCTCTGGGAGGAAAAACAAAGGCTGCTTGACGAATACTCGGTCAAGGATCGCTGATGAGGACGCTTGAATTTTCCGTGGGGGAGGATTTTGACGGAAAAAAGCTATACAGCTTCCTCAAGGGCAGCGTACACCTTTCAACCAAGCTTGTCCGTTCGCTGAAGCGCACCGAAAACGGTCTGCTTGTCAACGGAGCGCACGCAAGGACAATAGATTTGCTTAAAACGGGAGACTGTGTGACCGTAAATATTCCCGAGGACGAAAAAACGGCTGTTCCCGGCTCAGTTATGCCGGAGGTTGTTTATGAGGACAGCGATGTTCTTGTTGTCAACAAGCCGCCGTATATGCCCATTCACGAGTCGCATAACCATCAGGGTGACACGCTTGCAAACAGCGTTTGCGGCTATCTTGCCAAAAAAGGTAAAAGCTGCTCGTTCCGCGCCGTCGGACGGCTGGACAAGGGAACAAGCGGACTTGTTGTCTGTGCGCTGAACAGCCACGCGGCCGCAAGGCTTTCCGGAAAGATTGAAAAGACCTATTTTGCCCTTGCCACGGGGCGCTTTGAGGGAAGCGGAACGATTGATAAGCCAATTTACAGACCCGATCCGATGAAGACCTGCCGTACCGCCGATGACCGCGGTGACAGAGCCGTAACGCACTGGGAGGCACTCAAAACGGGGGATAACCTTTCCCTTTTGAAGATACGCCTTGAAACGGGGCGCACGCACCAGATAAGGGTTCACTTTGCCTTTCTCGGTGCGCCGCTTCTCGGAGACGGAATGTACGGAGAAGCGCGAAACGACATTACACATCAGGCGCTGCACTGCGGAAGGGTGAGCTTTATTCAGCCCGTGACGGGCGAAAAAATCACCTGCACAGCCCCCATGCCAAAGGATATGGAAAGCTTTGCCGGCACTCTATGAGCTTACGGGCGGTGCGGGCGCAATATTTGTAATATTTTAAAAGGTATCCGACCTGACCGCCGGATACCTTTTTGAGTTGTGTGCTGTTTTTACTGAACTGCGATATAAGCGTAATTTATCAGCAGCTCATTGAGCTGGCAAATGGCTCCGCCCGTTCTCACGGCGATAGATTCGCTTATTCTGAAGCCTGTTGCGGTGAGGGTGAGTCCTCTTGTGTTTCCCCCTGAGCCGCAGAAAGCAAAGCGGTAGATTGCTGCGGAGTTTTCCGCGTCGTAGGAAACAAGCTGGCTTCCAAGCTCATAGATTATGAGCATTTTCGGCTTAAAGCCGAGGAAAACGTCGCGCTCCTCCGCGCCGGAGCCTGTGTAACGCCCGGTTACTACGGGGTTTTGCAAAAATGCCTTTTCCTTGTCGGTAACGTGAATGTCTGCGTTTGCCGTGTGAATTTTGCACAAAAATTCCGCATAGGGCAAAAGGGTGCTGTCCGCCGTGTCATAGGCCGGGCAGGATTCATACCTGAAAAAGAGCGTGCACGGAATCTTGACCGCCTTTGAGTCGTCGTCAAGCTTTGCCTTTTCAAGGCTGTAGCCTATCATTTCGCCGTTGAAGTGGTCGCAAAGCCGGTCAAGCACCGCCTCAGCTTTTGCAATAACGGTTTCGGCTGCGAGGTTCGCGGGCGAATAACAGTTCATTGAAATGCTGATTTTGTTCACCCGGCAGCATTTTCTTGTTGTTTCGTCGTTGTAATGGGAAACATTGTTTGCGCCGGTCATGAACGCAAGATAAATCTTTTTTATTGGAGCGCGCACGCAGTCGCCCGAATAGGAAAGCACAGCCTCAACGTTTTCAATGTCCGTCATCTCGGTGTTTATTTTTGTCACGATATTTGAAACAAGAGTGTCGGTAACTATATGATCTCCCCCTTGTTCTGGTGAACGATTGCCCAGTAGTAGAGCGGATCGTCCCGGAAATAGATTTTTTCGCAGTGGTCAACATTGAAGTCCTCGCTCCCCGAGCGCAGGAAAACGTTAAGCCCGTTGACCTCCTCAAGAGGAACATATGCCGGGCAGATCAAAAGGAACTTTGTCAGCACGTCATAGCCAAGCTCTGTCTGGATAACGCTGAGATACATTTTGTTTTTGTATCTCAGAGGCTGGAAAAACGCGCGAAACGAGATTTTTTCGTTCTCCCTTTCAATCGAAAGCAGCTGACCGTATTTTTCAATGAATTTTGAAGCGGTGTTATGAGTGCGCGGCAAAATAGAACCCTCCGTCCTTAAGAATATCGGCGCTTTTCAAAAAAGCCTCGTCGCGCAGAGCCTTTTCAATGGCAAACTCCTTTTCAAGGTCGCGCTGAATTGTCATATCGCCGGCCTTGTAGCTTCTGAATCTGTCCGGAGCGGAAAGCATTCGGACAAAAAGCTGCACTCTTGCCTCGGCGGCAGCGAGCGCCGCAATACGCGGCGAATCGCTGTCGACGTCCTCTTTCAGGAGACTTTCAACAAAGCAGAGTGCTCTTTTGCAAATGGGCAGAAGCTGCGTGACCGGAACATCCTCAAGGTCGGCGTGCTCTTTAAGTATTGCGCAGACCTCAGTAGGTTCAAGCATTGAAACGCCTCCCTTTGATTAAAGTGAAAGAGCCTTTGAAGCAGGAGTATAGATTTTTGCAAAGCCTGCAATGCTTGTGATTGCCGCGCGTTCAAGCTGGCGGTCAATAAGCTTGTCGAATTCGGTGATCACGCCGCCGGCGGTAACAAGCTCAAGCGCGCAGGTTCTGTCAAGACCGATGAGCTTGTTTTCCGCAACGGCCGAGCTTTTAACAAGCTCTGCGCCGAACGGGGTAACAAGGTTTCCGGTTGAATGGAAGTTAAGACCTGCGGCAGCGTCGCGCATTTCGGAAAGCTTGAGAATTTGCGAGGCCATTGAGGGCGAGGCGATGATGCAGTTGAGCGTATAGGGATCAAAGCTGTTCCAAAAATCCACAAGGTCGCCATAAGCGAGGGTACCCTCGGCTGCAACGGTTGAGGTTGTGATGGCGTTGTCGTTTCCGTCGCCGTTCATGAGTACGTCAACCGCGTCCTTGAGCTGCGTTTTTGCAATGTAGGCTCCAATCTGGCGCAGTGTCACGGTGAAAAGGTCAAGACGCTGAAAGCGGATTGCTTCATATGACGCAACAAGCATTCTGCCGCGCTTGTGGAGCTTAACAAGGTTTTCCTGGGTTTTGATCTGTGTTTCGGGGATAGCTTCGCCCTCGTTCACAAGTGCGAGCGCCTTTTCCTCCTCGGACGGAACGGAGGCAATCGTTCTGTAATCGAGTGCTTCAACGTTTGTGGTTGTGGCAACAATTTTATCAAGCAGGTTGTTTTCATCAATGCCTGCTCTTACGGCTCTGCTGATATATTCGGGAAAGAGAGCAGCACTGTCGGACGTTTTGAAAAACTTTTCAACCCTGTCGCTGCCCTTGCCGCTTACCTTGATTGAAAAGCGCTTGAGCTGGCGCTGATAGGCGTCAAGACCTTCAAGCTCGGTGCCGATATAGTTTTCGGACGGGTCGAGCTCTTCGAGTGCCTCGGTAAAGCTCTTTCCGGTGGTATAAAGACCCTTTTCAAGTTTGATGTTTTCATATACTGCCATATTGTTTTCCTCCTTAAATTTTGTATGCGGTGTTGTCCGCTGTGTTTTTGGTGTTTACGCTTTTAAGCTGGGGCTCGGGCGGAAAAAGCTTTCCAACCTGACCTTTCAGTCCCTTTGAAAAAGCCTGAAGTTCACAAACGCTCATTCTTTCGCAGCCCTTTGCAAAGGTTTTTGAGTCCACGTTCGGCATAATGATGTGAACGTTTCTTTCAATCTCATTCAAAAGGCTTTTGCGGTAAAGCTTCGCGTCCTGTGCGCTTTGTTCAAGCGAGGAAATGTAACCCTTGAGCTTTTCCACCTGGAAAGCGGAAAGCTCCAGCGATGAATCTGCGCTTTTAATAATTTCAATGATATTATCCGTTGTTTCTCTCTCCTTTTCAAAGTTTTTGGTAACGCCTGCCGCGCGCTGCGCCGGAACGGCAACGAACGACCATTCATAAGCGTCATAAGGCTCCTTGAGCACGGCAAAGCAAAGCGAACCGGAATAGGTCTTGCCCCTCGTGTGTTCGCATTCGTGCTGTCTCATGTCTGCGCCGCAGACCGAGCAAAGCGCCTTTGCAACCGAGCAGCTTACGCTGACCTCCTTTTTAATTCCGCCCTCAATTTCTTCAATCAGGCTTTCGTTCTCCTTTGTGCGGACCATGTAAGCGCGCGCTTTAAGAACACTGTAGAACTCGCCGAACGGCGTTTTGCGGCTTTTGTCGGTTTCAACCCACGCTTTGAAAATGCGCGCAGTCTGGAGCGTGCTTTTTGCGTTGTGGTCAAAAATTCCCGTTTTGCCCTCAAACAGAACGGCAAGCCCGTTGAGAGCAGAAAGCGAGAAGCATTCAAAGTCGCGGTCAACGTCGTTGTCGCAAAGATTGACCGAAAAAACATAGACGTCCTCTTTAGCAAGCGGCTTTCTTGTGTACCTGTTGATGAGGGCAAGCTCCGCGTTTTCGCTTTCGGAAAGCAGGCTCTCGGGTTTTTCTTCCTTATTTGTTTTCATCTTTCACACCTCCTGCTTCGGTGAGTATTTTTTTGCTTTGCGCTTTGTAGTATTCGCTCTTTGCAATTTCGGCAATGTCCTGAAGCGTAATATCGTTCCATTCGATTGAAAAGCCGCAGTCAAGACCGGAAAGCAGCAGATGCGTTTTGCAAATTTGCCTGATGATTGGCTCAACCTCCCGCCGATAGGCTTCAATCTCGCTTGTGAGGATATCCGCCTGCTGCGAGGACATCCGCTCTGTTGTTGACCATGAAAGACCGAGCAGAAACGGCGGAATACCGAGCTTTGCAACAATCTGCTCAAGCATCTGTCTGACGGGCACTTCGCTTTCAAGAATCTGATTGTCCGCGCCAATGGCCTTGATTTCAACATCGCCAACGGCAACAAAATCCTTGACAGGTCCGTTCTTTTCCATCGCCTTGCTCCATTCGCTTGCAACCTGCTGCGCACGCTCCTTTGCATACGCTCTGTCAAGCGTATCGTTCTGCGGCTTGTAGGTTACGGCGAAGCGGACGTTGCCCACTCTTTCCCAGTTGAGGCGGATAGTGTTGTAAATTTCAAGCAGAATATCCGTCACAAACGGAAGTCCCTTGAGCAGCGATGTTCCGTAAAGCTTTCCCGGCTCGGGCTCATGAACGCACTTGAGTATAAGGCCGGGATATCTCACGGGTGAAAAGCAGCCCCTTTCGTCGCGGGCGCTGACTATGACGTCAAGCGGCGATGAACCCGAACTGAGTGAAACGTCTTTCAGGTCTGCAATATAAAGGCTTCTGACTTTTGTGCTGTCGGCAACAATCTCGCCCACGGCCGTTCCGCAGGTAAGAAGCTCGCCGAAAAATGTTGAAACAAAGGCGCTGATGCCCCTGCGTGTTCCGCCCACGTCAACCTCGCAAAGAAAGCGTTCAAGGCTTTTCTGAGCTGCAGCAGAACCGGCTCTGACATTGAATGTGCCGAGCAGGCGGACAAGCTTTTCAATGGCCGCGTCAATTATCGGCACCGCCTCGCGCAGGGAGCGGTAAAGCTGAATGTCCTGTGTGCAGCCGGGAATGTATGAGGAAACAGGCAAAAACGGATGGCTGCTTCTTCCTGTTTGCGGAACGGCAACGGCGTTTTCCTCGTTTATGGGTCTTTTCTTTTTTCCAAACGCCAAGCTATCTCTCCTTTCTGTCTGACGCAAAGGCAAAGAAGCCGTCGTCTTCATTCTCTGCCAGTGCTGTCGAAACAAAGTATCTGATATCGTCCATTGCGTGGTCATTTTCCTTTTTGGGGGTATCCTTTGAGCTGCCTTCTTCCCAGCGGTAGAGGGAAAACTCTCTGAGCGCCGCCTTGCATTCGGGAGAGATGAAAATCTTTCCCTGCTTAAAGGCCTCGTGAACGCGGCGAAGTCCGTAGGCAACATCGTTTTTGGCTCGTATCACACGGAACTTTCCGTGCCTTCTGATGCACTCGATGAAGCTTGCCGCCGAGGGATCGACAATGACTGCCTCAACAGGAAGAGAGCCGGCAAGCCTTTCAAGCTCAGTGTAATACTCCTCGTCCGTCTTTTGCTTTCCCTCTTTTTTTGAGGAATAGTAGTATTCCCGGGTTCGGTACCAGCTTGAGCCGAACAAGCCCCAAAGCCCCATCGACATCGGATTTATCGTTCCGTAGTCGCAGGAAATATAAAACTTTTGTCCCCGTTCCTGTGGGGGTGCTTTTGTGTAGTCGCCGTTTGCCGCCTCCGGGTAAACCAGTCCGTCAACCGCCACCCATTTTCCAAGCACAAAGCGCTCGTAGAAGCTTCCGCTGTAAAGGCTTTCATAGCGTTTTATCACTTCCTTTGAGAGCGAGGGATTGTCCTTCATCAGAAAATGCAGGTGCAAACAGTTTTTTTCCTTTGCTTTTTTGATCCACTCCTCATAGAACCAGTGGAGCGGATTTTCGGGGTTGCAGTTGAACCAGAACTTTGCGCCCGACGGCGAGCAGCGTGCAACGGCCTGTTCAACAAACGAGCGCGGCATAAGCGCCACCTCGTCAAAAAACACGCCGCAGAGCGTCATGCCCTGAATGAGCGCAGCCGAGGATTCATCGCGGCCGCCGAAAAGATAAAAGCGGTTTTTTCTTCCGGAAAGGGAGATGTCGATGAAATTTTGCGACTGCTTTTCGCGGCAGTCGAAGCCGAGCGATGAAAGCACGGGCAAAAGGGGAGAAACAACGTTCCTGCGAAGAGAGGTGATTGTTTTTCCGCAGAGGGCAAACGAGCAGTCCGAAAAGCGGTAGAACGCCCACGCAACAAAGGAGAGCGACATACAGGTGGTTTTTCCGCTGCGCACCGCGCCGTCGCAGATTATGCCGTCATAGGAGTTTAAGGTCGAGCTTTCGTGCCACCATGAAAGGACTTCAAGCTGCTTTTTGGAGAAAGAGGTGAAGCCGCTGTTATTCATTCTCTTCCCCCTTCAAAGCGTCCGCGCCCTTTTCAATCGCCGAATAAAAGGCTCTGACAGAGGCGTTCGAGTCTGAAAGGCAAAGTGCCTCAAGCTTTTCGAGAGCCTTGAGCCTGTCAAAGAATTTTACCTCGATGCCGCCTCCTTTCTGCCTTTTGATCTCCGAGACGGAAAAAAGGTCCGCTTTTTCAAGCTCGTCCTCGGTCAGCTCATCGCAAAAAAGCAGCTTGACTGCGTCTGCAACGCAGCCGAACGCCAGCCTGTAATAGCCGGCGGCAACGTCCTGCTGCTTTCTTTTTGTTTTTTCGTCCGCCGCTTTAATGAAAGCAGCAATCTCCTTTTTGCGAAGCAGTCTTGCTGCGCTTTTCTGCGGAGAACGGTATCCGCTTTTGGCGGCCGCCTCGCGTCCGTTGCGGTCAAGCAGATAGTAGGTGCAGAAAAGCTCCTCCTTTGAGGAAAGTCTGTTTTTCATCGTTTTTTCCTTTCTGAAAGTTTTTTCAAAGGGGTTTTCAGGGTATGAAACGGGTGAATTTTTCGCCGTGTTTCCTTAACCTTGAAAAAGTCCCTCCATATATACCGGCAAAAACAAAAAAAGTCGCGTAAAATGCGCAACTTTTTACCGGAAGAATATAAAATTTTGCTTTTATGCTGTTCCTTTGTGGGTAAATGGCAATAGAAATTTACACCCGTCCGCTCCGCTGGGGGTTACTTTTGTCATGCGTCACAAAAGTAACCAAAAAG
>JAEDIH010000201.1 GCA_016292575.1 Clostridiaceae bacterium
GTCTCGCTCCACCAGCCGTATTTTTCGTTTCCGACTCTGTAATAATAGGTTGCGCCCTTTTCAAGTCCGCTGAGCAAAGCTGTGTGGCGCACCATTCTGAACTTATACGGGAACAGACCGAAAATACCGATGTCAATGCCCGGGAACGAGCGCTCAACGGTTTCGCTTTTTGTTTCCACCTTAAAGCCTTCGGGTGAGTTTGCTTTTCCGGTGAATTGCGGTTCAGAGTCAGACTTGTAAATTTCAATATCGGAGCTTTCAAGCGTATACTTTGTGTACCAGCTTATAATACTTTCGGTCTGCGAGTCTTCGCCCATAACCTGACTTACCATTGTCGGCAGACGGTAGTTTTCCCTTGTTGCCTCGGGCGTTACCGGGGTTGAGAAGTATGAAACGCCGCTGTCTCCCTTTTCCATCGGATTTTTGTCGGTGGAAAGGTCGCTCAGTACCCACGCAATTACAATACCGATTGACTCAAGCTGGCTTTCCGTGAGGTATTTGCTCATGACAAGTCCGTCAAGGACATCGTAAAGGCTTGAATACGGCAGAACGCCGAGACCGAAAACAATTTTGACAAGGTTAAGATAGGTATAGTCGCCGCGAAGCACCTGTCCAAGCAGGAAGTTGAGTCCCTCTCCGAGCTTTTTCTGGAGAACATCATCGGCAAGGAGCTTGTCAACTCTTATCTCAAGCTTTGCAAGCAGACCGTTTTCAACAACATCGGTAATAAGCAGGTTAACCAGCCTATAGAAAAGGTCATGGAAGAGCGTTCCGTGGTCGAAGTTTGCAATAACTGCTTTCATGAACTCATCATCGGAGATATCCTCGTTCCCGTCGAACCAATAAGCAATGGCGGTAAGTACTGCATCTCCGAGCGTTCCGTTCTTGTTTTTATCGCCGAAGCCGAGGGTGTCAATGAACTTTGTGCAGGGTACGTCCGCAACTTCAACGCTCACTGCTTTGTCAATAATATCATTAAGAAGGTCATAGAGCTTCTGCGGATTTTCAAGATACTGCTCTGAAATCTGGTTACACAAATCCTCAATGAACCACATGAGGTTGTCAACGGTGAAAACATTGTATGAACCGATTTTGATTCCGTCCTTGATATAGGGACTGAGGAAATCGGAAAGAATCTGTCTCAGGTCAATGTTCATCGTTTTGAGGAACGGGAGTATTCCGCCGGCTTCATTAATTTTGTCAATATATCCGCCGGCATAGTTTTTGACAAGTCCGACAGCAAAGGAAGTCACATCTGCCTTTCCGTCGTCTGAAAGTCCGCCGCCGAAGCAGATGTCAAAAGCTTTTTTCTTGTATTCTCCGTTGTCATATGTAACGCCGTCAAAGCTCATCTTTTTGACCGCGTCAAAATCAATCGATTCAACCTCAATTTCGTTTTCGCCGTCCTCATAGGTTGAAATTGTCATTTCGCGGTACATATTCGGATAGCCGGTGAGGGAGTTTGTTTCGATATCATAGAGAGTTTCGCCGTTGTCATTCGTGACCGAAGCGATATCGTTCGTGTGAAGATGACCGGAGAAAGAATAGTTGATTCCCCAATCCGCAAGCTGCTCGCTGACCTCAAGGTAATTGTCAAGGGTGAACGCAAAAGCAATCGAGGGCTCACATTCCATATGGGGAGCCATATTATGGTGAATCATCAAAAGCGGAGTTTTTCCGTTTTCCTTTGCGTCATCAGTCCACTTTTTAATCCACTGCATAAGCTCGGGAGTAACCATTCCGGAGGTTTTGTCCTTGTCCGGTTCGTCAAAGGAATAAAGGCAGCTGTCAACAGCGATTAGACGGTAGTTTTCATCAAGGTCGGCAACATAGGAAAGCGCGCCCTGAACCTTTTCGCCCTTTTCGGCATAAGTGTCGATTGCAAGGTCATAACCGAGGTTTTTATAAACATCTCTGAACTCGTCGGCAGTGATGGCTCTTGTTGACTCTTTTTTGTCGTTTTCAAAAGTCATCGCCTTGGTTGTGTTGACATCGTGGTTGCCGTTGATTACAAGGAACTGAAGACCGTACCTTGCTTCGTATTCTTCAAGAATTTTTGCAAGCTGAGCATGGGCTTCATATTCACTGTCCTTTGTCAGGTCGCCGGGGACAAGAACATACTTGACGCCCGTTTCCTTTGCTCTTTCGCCGAGGGTTTCAAGTGCGGTACGCAGAATGCTTTCGCTCTCGTTATACATCTTCGATTCAAGGCGGCAGAATTCGAGCCATTCCTCGCCGCGCGAACCCATGAGGCTTTCGGGATAAAAATGAATGTCTGACACCGTTGCAAGCGGAAGCGACGCTGTCTTTTTTCCGTGCTCCGGCTTTGCGTATGAAACGAGCGACACTGCGCCCATTGCAAGCACAAAAGCGAGGAACACTGCCAGAACTTTTTTAAAGCTTTTCATTTGCTGTTCTCCTTTTTACTTTTCGGGCAAAATGCCCTTATTTTAAGTGGATACATTATAGCAGGTTTTCTTTGCTTTTTAAAGGCAACAGGCGTTCTGCAAAAATTTTTCGGCGCTTTGCCGAAAAATGCGCCCTCGTTTTTGGTGATATCGACCAAAGCAGATAA
>JAEDIH010000046.1 GCA_016292575.1 Clostridiaceae bacterium
GGTCAGATTAAAGACCCATAGCCTCAAGCGCACCGGCGTGAACAATTTTTCCGTCGATCGTTGTGAGTGCAGATTTTATTATTGCATCATCCATATCAAGAACGATCTTGCCGTCCTTTGTCATGAACTTAACAAGCTCAAGCATATTGTTTGCGAACATCCAGGTTGAGCTTGTGGGAAGTATGCCGGGAATATTCTTCGAACCGATAATGGTAACGCCGTGCTTGACTTCTATATCGCCCTTGGGAGTAATTTCGCAGTTACCGCCCTGGTCAATTGAGATATCAACGATAACCGAACCGGGCTTCATGCTCTTGACCATTTCCTCGGTAATGAGGATAGGAGCAAGCTTTCCGGGAATAAGAGCCGAGCAGAAAACGATGTCCATTTCGGGAAGTACCTTTGCAAGGGTTTCTCTTTCGCCCTCAAGAACATCATCGGGAAGGCGAAGAGCATAGCCGCCCTCACCGACCGCAAGAGCCGGGTCAATTCCAAGGTCAATGATCTTTGCGCCGAGCGAAAGAGCGTTTTCCTGACCCATAGGTCTGATATCAGCGGCATGGATAACGCCGCCGAGACGTTTTCCGGTTGCAAGAGCCTGCATTCCGGCAACGCCCGCGCCGAGAACAAGGATCTTTGCCGGCTTGATAACTCCGACCGCACATGCGGTCATCGGAATAAACCACGGAAGTCTGTCCGCAGCCATAAGTATTCCCTTATAGCCGGCGCAGGTACTCATCGAGGTGAGTGCGTCCATTGACTGCGCCCTTGAAATACGGGGAATACCGTCAAGAGTTATCGAAATAACGCCCTTTGCCGCAAGATTTTTAACCATCTGATGATTCACGGGTGAAGCGGGATGAATGAACGTGATGAGATACTGACCTGCGTGCATCATGTCAACTTCATGCTTGCCCTTTGCGTCGTTAAACAGAGGCTCTTTAACCTTAAGAATAACTTCAGCCCGGTCATAAAGCTCTGCTACATCGGGAATTATCTTGGCTCCTGCGGCAGCATATTGCTCATCGGTGAAATGTGCGCCTGCGCCGGCATTTTTTTCAACAAGAACATCAGCGCCGAGAGCTACGTACGCTTTGACGGTGTCCGGAGTTGCCGCAACGCGGTCTTCTTCATGCATAATTTCTTTTGGAATTCCGATAATCATTGGTAAAACGCCTCCATTTATTATTATAAGACTATTCCGGACAGTCGCAATAATGCCGAACGGAAATTATTGAAACCGCCTGCCTTATTAAATAAAATATAACACATCTCACAAGAGAATTCTACAAAAAATGTAACAAAAATATTAATTTTTTAACAGTTTATTTGGCAGTTATTTCATCTTTCCGATAAATTCCACAAGGAATTTTAAGAACGGTTGGATGATATTATAGAGCATTTCAAAAAATGTTTTGCTGCCTGTTTTGGTAAGAATATTATCACTGTTTTTGTCAAGGAGTTTATTAAAATCGCTGACAAGGTTTGCGGAAACATAAGGATTTTCCGCGTCATATTTCACTTTTTCGCCGTTCATTATGGTAAAGTTGAAGAGCCTTTCGCCAAGCGGCGTTGCGCTGCCTATGAGCGTATGGTCAACAACAAGATCAAAATTTGCGAGCGAAAGCTCCGGAATTTTCCCTGTGAACTTAATCTCAACGCTCTCTCCGGGCTTGAGAACTTTTGTAAAGACCGAGTCCGAAAAGCCGAGGTCAACTCCGCGCGCCGAAACGGAAGCAAGCTTCATCTTGTATTTTTCCGAAAGGTTTTTGATGATTATCGCGGTATCCTTTGAGCAAACGTAGCCCTCGGTGCTGTTGTTGAACATTGCATGAACCGAATGAGACTTGTTTGTTGTAGCATGGAACTGCGGATAAGCCGCCGACGAATGAACGTCCTTGATTTTTTCGGTAAGCAGCAGCGTTTTAAGAAGCTCTGCGGTATACGGATCTTTATAAATCATACCGTGGAAAAAGTTTTCAACAAACCATGTATGATTAGGAAGATACGATGTTGAAGCGTCAACCGTCATTGACGGCGAAACCTGATAAAAGCCTGTGTCAACCTTCTGGATATATCCGTCCGAAAAGCGCTTGCCCAAAGGTGCCGCCGTTGCTCCGGTTGAAGAATTGACGGTGATTATTCCGTCCGAGCTCTGGTTGAGACCTGTAACAATCCTGTTGTCATAGCCTGCAACGATATAAACATCGGTACCGGCAGCCTGAGCACGTCTGAAGCCGTTTGCAAAGTCCGGCATCACCTCATAGTGCATATAGTCGCTTTTTTTGATAAGCTCGGCACTTGCTGCGGGGTCAAGGTTCTTCGCTTTCATTTCCTCGTAAAACTCGGTCGGGCAAAAATCCCAGATGCTGCCCCAATAGCCGAGGATCTGCCGCGCATAAGGAGCAAGGGTGTTTAGAACCTCATCAAGAAAGCCGAGCTCGTTTGCACGGAGAAGCCAGTTGAAGTCTGTTTCAAACATCATTCCGTGCTCAACAAAGCGCATGAGACATTCCTCGTCAAATTCAATATTATCTGCAAGAAGATTGTAAGCAATGCCTGCTCCTCCGAGTGCCGGAACGGTCATTACGGCATTGTTGACGTCACCCTTTTCGCCATAGAGAGTGAGATATGTACCGGTGACCTGACCGCCGTGGGAAACGGCAAAAATGTTGACCTTATCCTTTCCGGAATACGCTTTGACCGACTGAATGAATTCATCAAGCTGCTTTGCACAGAACACAGCACCCATTCTGAAATCACAGTTGAAATTATAAATATTCTCATCGCCTATATACTCGGCATACTCTCCCATAATCTCGGTTTCGTGCTGATATATAAGGTCGCCGTCATACTTTTCGAGCATTACGGCGCGATTGCTTTCCTCGGCGGTAACACAGTATCTCTGAAGCGGATAGACGCTTGAGCCGTCAGGATTGCACGCCATGTCGTAATACAGCTTTACAAACTCCTTGCCAACGGTTTTTCCGAGAGCCTTTCCGTTGCCGGTGGCAAGTGCTCCGATGTCTATGCCGACCTTAACAATATTTTTGAAAAGTGCGGCAATAATTTCGTTCATATCAACGCCCCAGACATGAACCTTGTTTCCGTTTTCATCAATACGGTACTGAGCGGAGGAGCTATAGCCCGCAACAACAATGACCGGATAGCCGTTGTACTCGCTTTTGTCAAAGCCTGCCGACGCCACACAGACCGAAGAAAGCAGCAAAACAAAGCAAAGAAGTGCCGAAATAAATCTTTTCATTGATAATCCTCCCAAAAAAGCGGTCTGAGCCGCTTGATACTGACGTTTAATTCTAACATTGGCAAAAAGCATTTTCAAGGAAAAACGATTAAATGATACGAAAAAATTTATGCCGACCTTTTGGCGATTTTTAACAAAAGGTCGGCAGTTATATAATTTGTGTTGACTGTTACTTCTTCTTTTTAATCTTCGGCAGAATAAGACACGCGGCAATCGCCAGCACCGCCGCAGCAATCAGGGCAATGGGAACGATTGTGTCCATATCGTTTTCACCTGTATTAGGAGTAACGGTTGTGCTTATTGCCGCAGCATCGGCGGCAAAAACCTGAATGAGGACAGCAACTCCGCTCAGGAGCATAAGCGCCGCAAGAACAAGACAGATTACTTTAACCATTTTTTTCGGAAACATTATTGCTTACCTTCCTTTTGTTTTTATTTCAGATACTGCTTCATGTCCTCGGAAAGCGAAGCAAAGATTTTTTCCGCTTCGTCCATTGTCTTTCCTCTTGCAGTGAAATATACCTTGATTTTCGGTTCGGTTCCGCTCGGACGGATAATAACTTTGTTGGCCTTTTCAAGCGCAAAGGAAAGTACATTTGACTTCGGCAGGTCAATCCTTGTGACAGAACCGGTTTTGCAGCAGAGCGTTTCGCTCTTTTTATAGTCCGAAGCCTCAAGAACTTTATAGCCGGCAACAGAGGAAGGTCTGTTGTTCCTGAGTTTTTCCATGATCTGTGCCATTTTTTCCATGCCAGTTTTGCCCTTGAATTCCAAGCTTTCAACACGATTGAGATAATAGCCGTGCTCCGAATAGATTTCCTGCATCTTTTCATAAAGGCTTATGCCCTTTTCCTTGTAGTAAGCGGCCATTTCACAGATAAGAGTTGAAGCAACAACCGCGTCCTTATCCCTTGCGTGAATTCCGGAAAGATAGCCATAGCTTTCCTCCATTCCGACAATAAAGCGGTCAGCTTCGCCCTTTGCTTCAAGCTCAGTGATGTATTCGCCGATATACTTGAAGCCTGTGAGCAGTTTTTTGACCGAAGCGCCGTACTTTTTGCAAACAACGTCAACAAGCTCCGTAGTTACAAAGGACTTGACAACAACCGCGTTTTTCGGCAGTGTTCCAAGCTCCTGCCTCCTTGAAAGGAGATATTCGGCAAGGAGTACGCCCACTTCATTGCCTGTCATGAGCTTGTATTCGCCGTTATGGAGCACAGCAATTCCGACTCTGTCACAGTCGGGATCGGTCGCAAGCAGAAGATCGGCCTTTTCCTGAGCGGTCATTTTGACGGCACATTCAAAAACCTGCTTGATCTCGGGATTGGGATAAGGACAGGTCGGGAAGTTTCCGTCCGGGTTTTCCTGCTCTTTAACAACACTGACATTTCTGATTCCGATACGCTTGAGCATTGCACGCACATGCTTGTTTCCTGTTCCGTTGAGCGGAGTATAAATTACGCGAAGATCCGTTCTTGCCGTAATGTCCTTTGAAAGGCAGCATTTTTCAACGCAGTCATAAAACTTCTGAACAATGTCGTCGCCGATATATTCAACAAGACCGCTTTCAACCGCTTTATCAAAATCCATTGACTTAACACCGGAGAACATATCGGTTTTCTGAATGAAATCGTAGGTCTTTGACGCCGCCTCGTCCGTCATCTGATATCCCTCGGGGTCATAGCACTTATAGCCGTTGTATTCTGCGGGATTATGACTCGCGGTAATGATTATTCCTCCCTTGCATTTAAGCTCCCTGACAGCGAAGGACAGCATCGGGGTAGGCACAAGCTCGGGATAGATATAAACCTTGATTCCGTTGCCGGCAAGCACGCCTGCGGCGCTTTTTGCAAAATCGGCTGACTTGATTCTTGAATCATATGCAATGGCAACCGACGGCGCATCATATTCACTGAGAAGATACGAAGCAAGACCCTGCGTTGCCTGATTTACGGTGTAAACATTCATTCTGTTCGTTCCGGCGCCGATAACACCGCGAAGTCCGGCGGTGCCGAACTCAAGGTTTCTGTAAAATCTGTCATTAATCTCCTCTGCTTTTCCGTCTATTGAGGAAAGTTCCTTTTTTAGATCGGGATCTATGGCAGCCTTTTGGCACCAAAGTGAATACAGAGCATTTATATCATTCATAAAAAAACCTCCACCATGTTTACTTCAACGATTATTTTAACACTCATCATAAAGATATGTCAATAGCAACAATTTGTCGAAAAAGAGAAAAGGGAAACTGCAAAACGCAATTTCCCGTATTCCGTCAATCAATTTCAACCATGATCTTCTGATCACTCCTGTTGGCGGTTGCACGCATAACAGTCCGGATAGCCTTTGCGATTCTGCCCTGCTTTCCGATAACTCTGCCCATATCGTCGGCAGCAACATGAAGGTGATAAACAATGACGCCTTCATCGTTGATATCGTCAACATCAACAGTTACCTTTTCCGGCTCGTCAACAAGACCGGCCGCGATTGTAATGAGTAACTCTTTCAAGGCGAGTACCTCCAAACTTATTTAATGATGTCGCACTTTTTAAGAAGAGCCTTAACGGTATCGGTAGGCTGAGCGCCGTTCGCAATCCACTTCTGTGCTTTTTCGCCGTCAATCTTAATTTCTGCCGGCTCCTTCATGGGGTTGTAATAACCGATTTCCTCAATGAAACGTCCGTCGCGGGGATATCTTGAATCCGCAACAACAACACGATAGAAAGGTGCCTTCTTTGCACCCATGCGGCGAAGTCTGATTTTAACTGCCATTTTTGTTACCTCCAAAAAATATATAAAATAATAATTTATTGAACACGCATTATATTTGGTTTTTAAGGCGTGTTGTTTACTGAAAATATGCTTTGCCCTTACATCGGGAAACCGGCAGGACCACCGGGACCGCCGTAGCCGTTCATGCCGGGCATATTCATCATTCTGCGGCGCATCTTTTTGCTTGTTTTGCCGTTGAACTGTTTGAACATTTTCTGCATCTGGCGGTATTGGGAAAGCAGACGGTTAACATCCTCAACCTGCATTCCGCAGCCGGCCGCTATTCTGCGCTTTCTTGAGGGATTGATGATATCGGGCTTTGTTCTTTCGCCCGGAGTCATTGAAAGGATAATTGCCTGCATACGGTCAAACTGACGCTCGTCAACTTCAAAGTCGTCAATTTTTCTTCCCACGCCGGGTATCATTTTGAGAAGATCCTTGATTGAGCCCATCTTCCTCATCTGCTGAAGCTGATCAAGCAGATCGTTAAGGTCAAATTTGTTCTTGCGAAGCTTCTGTTCAAGCTCCCTTGCCTTTTTTTCGTCAAGCTCCTGTTCGGCTTTTTCAATCAGCGAAAGCATATCGCCCATACCGAGGATTCTTGAAGCCATTCTGTCCGGATGGAAAACGTCAAGGTCGCCGAGCTTTTCGCCCGTTCCGACAAATTTAATCGGCTTGCCGGTTACCGCCCTTGCGGAGAGCGCCGCGCCGCCCCTTGTGTCGCCGTCAAGCTTTGTAAGGATAAGACCGTCGATACCGAGCGCCTCATTAAAGGACGTTGCAACATTCACGGCGTCCTGACCTGTCATTGAATCGACAACCAGAAGAATTTCATGGGGCTTGACCTCGCTTTTGATGTTTTTAAGCTCGTTCATAAGCTCCTCGTCAACGTGAAGACGACCTGCCGTATCAAGAAAAACATAATCATAGCCGTGATCCTTTGCAAGAACAACGGCATTTTTGGCAATTTCAACAGGATTGCCCTGCCCCATTTCAAAGACGGGAACGCCTGCCTTTTCGCCGACAACCTGAAGCTGTTTGATTGCCGCCGGACGGTAAACGTCGCAGGCAACAAGCAGCGGTCTGTGACCCTGATTTTTGAGCATGAGCGCAAGCTTTGCGCTGTGAGTGGTTTTACCGGAGCCCTGAAGACCGCACATCATTACGATTGTCGGCGGATGGTTCGCGGTATTGAGGCGAGCCTTTGTTCCGCCCATAAGGTTCGTCAGCTCTTCGTTAACAATCTTAATGACCATCTGCGAAGGCGTGAGACTTTCCATAACCTTTGCGCCGATGGCGCGTTCGGTAACGGTCTTTGTAAAATCTCTTGCAACTTTATAGTTAACGTCCGCCTCAAGCAAAGCAAGGCGAACTTCCCTCATGGCGTCTTTAACGTCGCTTTCGGTGAGCGAGCCCTTGCTTTTAAGCCGCTTGAACGCGGCTTCAAGTCGTTCGGAAAGACCTTCAAATGCCATTGTATCAGTCCTTTTACTATTATTCGGAAATCATTTTGACAATAACGCCGATGCGCGTTGTTGCGTCGTTGATCTCACGGGAAAGAATTGTTTTCATGTTGACCTCATTGATTATTTCAGTCATGCGGTTTATCTCATCAAGACCGCTTTTAAGCTCGTCAAAGCGCCTTTTAAGACCGAGCTTTTCCTCAAAAAGGAAAAGCTGCGTTTCCGCCCTTTTAATTGCATCCCTGACGCCCTGACGCGTAATCCCCTCGTTCTGGGCGATTTCGGAAAGCGAAAGGTCATCTTCATAATAATAAACAATAAAATCCCGTTGCTTTTCGGTCAGCATTTCGCCGTAAATGTCAAAAAGCAGCGTAACGTCAAGATTTTTTGCCATTAAACTTCCCTCCCGCCGAGAGTGTAAAGACATTCTCCTTTACAGCTTCGCTATTATACTAAACTTCCGGCTGTTTGTCAAGCATTATTTTTGGGTTTTTCAGCAAAAGAAGACGTTAGTGAATTCCCAAAGTAAATTCCACAGTGGAGTTTGAAGTGGAATTTAGTGTGGGAATTCACGGTTTTTTCAATAATATTTCCGCGCACGGTTGACAGATTCTCTTGCTTGTGCTATTGTGATGTAACAAATTAACAGAGTAGGTCGTTTTGCGTTTCAGTGTTTTGAGAACGGGGAGTTGTCTCAAAAACGAAATGGTTCATCCTGCGGTAAAACGACCGCATCCCGCTGTTGCAATATCGGAATGAGCCGCATTAAAACGGCTCCAGCTTCCTTTATTCCTTAACAGCGAGAGGAAAAAGGAGGTTTTTTTTCTTGAAAAAAAGAAGTATCAGCACCCTTGAAGCTCTCGCCTGCCTTGCCGTTCTCACTGCGCTGCAGGTCGTTTTGTCAAGGTTTCTTTCAATCCAGCTCTGGAACATGAAGTTCGGCTTCTCGTTCGTGCCGGTAATGCTTGCCGCCTATCTTTACGGTCCGCTCGGCGCGGCGGCAGTCTATTCGGCAGGCGATCTTATCGGAGCACTACTTTTCCCAACGGGAGCATATTTTCCCGGCTTTACACTCACGGCCGCTTTAACGGGCGTTATCTGGGGGTTTTTGCTCAAGGGAAAGGTTCGACCGCTGAAAGCTGTGAGCGCCGTCTTGCTTGTTCAGTGCGGCTGCTCGTTCCTGCTCAATTCCTATTGGATTTCGTTCATCTCCGGTTCGCCGTATCTTTCTCTGCTTGCGGTGCGCTGGTCGCAAAGCCTCGGCTATGCCGTCGTTCACCTGATATTTATTTTCCTTCTGCTTGAAAGGCTCGGAAAGCTCATTAAAAAAATAATGAAACAAAATTGACTTTTACGGACATTTAAGGTAAAATAAATCCCGTGAGTAAATTGGGCAGTCGCGGAGCGTTTTACACTGCTCTGAGGAAAGTCCGAGCTTCAAACAGCAGGATAACGGCTAACGGCCGCCGAGGGTGACCTTAGGGAAAGTGCAACAGAAATAAACCGCCGCTTTTGCGGTAAGGATGGAAAGGCGAGGTAAGAGCTCACCGGCGTGCAGGAGACTGCACGGCCATGTAAACCCTATCCGAAGCAACACCGACCGAATGCAATTTTTTGCGCGTCAGCTGGGCGTATATTCAACGGGTGGCTTGAGCGTGCAGGCAACTGTACGTCGAGAAAGATGATTGCCTTAAAAGACAGAACTCGGCTTACAGATTTACTCACTTTTTCCCTATGCCGCTTTATGCCGGCAGGAAAATCATCTTATCACAAAAATCACCTTTTTCATATGATGAAACGAGGTGATTTTTGTGTTTGAAAGCATTATTTACGCATTTGCACTCGTTTTTATACTTTGCGGAATGTTCTTTGTTTGTCTTCTCCTTTTTGATAAGCTGATGGCTCCGAAGAAAAGCAAAGCGTACTATTCCGTTGTGCCCGGATTTCACGAGGACGAGGAGCTTCCGTCAACGGTGTATTCGGCGTTTATCCGTTCTAACCTTTTGACTTTTGAAAAAAGGAACGAGGTTGTTGTTCTTGATTTCGGACTGAGCGGCGAAGAGAAAAAAGCCTGCTGCGATATGCTTGAGGGTCTTGCAACGGTCATTTTTTGCAATGAAAAGGAAATCGGCGAATTATTTGTTGAAAGACACGAAAAAAAGTAGTATAATACTGTTTTACAGAACAGAAAAGAAGGAGAGCTTTTGACGTGGAAGAAAAAGACAGCACCGTTATTAACGGAACCGTTGAGGGCATAGTGTTCAGAAATGCCGAAAACGGCTACAGTGTTCTTGATGTGAGCACCGAGGGAAAGCTTATCACGGCGGTGGGTCTGCTCTCCTGCGTTGAGCCGGGCGAAGAGCTTGCAATGAAAGGCTCCTGGACTGTTCACCCCACGTTCGGACGGCAATTTAAGGTTGAATCCTGCGAAAGGAAGATTCCGAAAACCGCCGATGATATGCTCAGATATCTTTCCTCCGGCGTTATTAAAGGCGTCGGTCCGGCAACTGCGCTGAAAATTGTTGAGCGCTTTAAGGATGAAACTTTTGACGTTATTGAAAACTCCCCTCACCTGCTTGCGCAGATAAGCGGCATCTCCGCGGAAAAGGCGCAAAGCATCGGCGAAAGCTTTAAAAAGCAGTTTTCAGTCCGCGAGGTCATGATTGCTCTTGAAAAATACGGCATGAGTCCGTCGGAATGCCTCGGCGCATACAAGGCGCTCGGAACCAATGCCGTTGAACGCATTACGGAGAACCCATATCTTTTATGCTCGCAGAAAATCGGCATCGGCTTTTCAAGAGCCGATGAAATTGCCGCTTCTTTCAACAGTGTGAATCCCGTTTACCGCGAAAGAGCCGGCATAGTTCACATTGTCAGCCATAATCTTGCCAACGGACACACCTGCCTTCCGCGTGAAAAGATCATTGAGCCGTCCTGCGCCCTGCTCGGCTGCGACAGGGACAGTGTGCAAAAGGTTATTGACGAGCTTGTTGAAGACAAGGAGCTTGTTGAAGAAGAAATTGACAAGAAAAAATTCCTGTTCATTCCGTCAATGTATCTTGCCGAAAAAAATATTGCAGACAGAATTAAGGTTATGCTGCGTTTTCCGCCGGTACAGGGCAGGCCCGTTGAAAAGGACATTGACGAGATTGAAGAAAAGCAGAATATTAAATTTGAAGAAAAGCAGCGCCTTGCCATCATGACGGCGGTCAAAAAGGGGCTTCTTGTGCTGACGGGCGGCCCCGGCACCGGAAAAACAACAACGCTCAACGGTATTCTTGCGCTTTATGAAAAGCGCAAACTCAAGGTTCTCCTTGCCGCTCCGACCGGAAGAGCCGCAAAAAGAATGAGCGAGGTCACTCACCGCGAAGCAAAAACGCTCCACCGTCTGCTTGAAGTTGTATGGGGTGAAAACGACCGGCAGCATTTTACCCGTAATATGGAAAATCCGCTTGAGTGCGACGCGGTAATAATCGACGAGCTTTCAATGGTTGACGTTCACCTTTTTTGGGGACTGCTTGACGCGCTTCCGCTCGGCTGCCGTCTTATCATGGTCGGCGACAGCGACCAGCTTCCGGCAGTCGGTGCCGGAAATGTTCTGCACGACATTATTGACTCCGGTCTTTTGCCCGTTGTTTCGCTCACAAGAGTGTTCCGCCAGGCAATGGAAAGCCTTATTGTTACAAACGCGCACAGAATCGTTAACGGTGAGTATCCGGTGCTTGATAACAAGGACGGAGATTTCTTTTTCCTTTCCCGGGAAAATCTTCTTTCCGCCTCGTCAACCGTTGTTGATCTTTATATCGACCGCCTGCCAAAGGCTTACGGCTACAACAGCCTTACCGATATTCAGATAATCTGCCCCTCAAGAAAGGGCGAACTCGGAACGGTTGCGCTCAACCGCGCCCTCCAGCAGCTGCTCAATCCGCCGTCAAAGGACAAGGATGAGCTGATTTCCGGCGGAAAGGTTATCCGCGAGGGCGACAAGGTCATGCAAATTAAAAACAACTACGACATTGTTTGGGTCAAAGGCAAAACAACGTCAAGCGGAATTTACAACGGAGACATCGGCACGGTTCTGACCGTTAACCACAACAGCCGAGTTATGAAAATTGAATTTGACGACAGAGTTGCCGTCTATCCGTTTGAAAACGCAAAGGAGCTTGAGCACGCTTATGCCGTTACGGTCCACAAAAGTCAGGGCTGCGAATTTGAAGCTGTGGTCATGCCTGTCTGCGGTGTTGTTGACCGGCTGCGATACCGCAATCTGCTTTATACCGCCGTTACAAGGGCAAAGAACATTATGATTATTGTCGGCAGCAAAGCTGAGCTTTTTTCAATGGTGGACAACAACAAACGCACCAAAAGATACACCGCTTTGAAGTATTTTTTGACAAAGGATGTTAAAATTGAAGTTCAGGAAAACGCTCAAGAGGATCTTTTTTCCGGAGAAATGCAATAACTGCGGAGAGATCATACCCATCACGCAGGAAAAGTGCTCCTGTGGCTTTAGCCGGGTTTTCAGAATCAGCGAAAACTTCTGCGAGCACTGCGGCGCCGAAAAAAACTCCTGCAGCTGCTGCTTTTCAAGCTCCGCTTTTCTTTCGCATATCACCGCGCCGTTTTTGTATACAGGCGATATAAAAGATAAGCTTCTGGCTTTTAAATTCGGCTCAAAGCTTGACGAAGCGGTTTTCTTGGCACAAGAGATGAGCCACCGCTTTGAAGCCGTCTACCCCGGGGTCGCCATTGATTATGTTTGTCCCGTTCCGATGACTCAAGAAGAATTTTTGAACCGTGGGTTCAATCAAAGCAGTCTGCTTGCGGAAAATGTTGCCGCAATTCTTGATGTTCAAAAGGTCGAGCTGCTTTTAAAGATAAGAAATACGTCGCGCCAGCATACTCTTGCGCAAAAAGAAAGGCTTGTCAACCTCAAAAAGGCTTTTATCGCTGATGAAAAGTTTGACATCACAGGAAAAAACATAATTTTATGCGATGATATCAAAACAACGGGCAGCACGCTTAAAGAATGTTCCGATGTTCTTTTTGCTGCGGGAGCAAACGATGTTTACTGCCTTTGCGCCGCCGCTGCCGATTATTTCGTTCCGATTGAAGAACGAATCAGAACAGCACGCAGAACGAAAAACAAAAGGAGTGTTTAAAA
>JAEDIH010000202.1 GCA_016292575.1 Clostridiaceae bacterium
ATTTTATCAACAAGAGCGCCCTCATGGTTAGACTGGAAGAACTCACATTCAATATCCTTTTTTTCGCAGTAGGCTTTGATTTTTTCAACCAGGGTGGCATAGGTTTCCGTTCCGTAAAGCTCCGGTTCTCTGATTCCGAGCATATTTATGTTAGGTCCGTTGAGGACGAGAATTTTCATATCAATTATTCCTTTCCGAGGATAAGCTTTGCCGCGTGTTCGGGAATACCGTCAACAGGTATTCTTTCATCGCAGGTGCTTTTATAAATATCGTACCGTTCCTCAAAGCGTTTTTTGAGAGAAAGCTCATCGCTTGAAAGCGGTCTGTCCGAGGTTGGAACAAGCTGTTCAAGCGGACGGTCGAGGAAAAAGATTTTTCCGTTCTGCGAAAGATTTCTGATGTTTTCCTTTTTGAGTACCGCTCCGCCGCCCGTTGCAATAACAAGACCGGTTTTTTTGGAAAGCCCGGCAATAGCCTCGCTTTCAAGAGTGCGGAAATGCTCCTCACCGTACTTTGAAAAGATGTCGGAAATTTCCATTCCTGCCTTTTCAATTATCAGCTTGTCCGTATCGGCAAAGGGACGCGAGAGCATTTTTGCCACGAGCAGACCGATTGTTGACTTTCCGCTTCCGGGCATTCCCGTAAGAACAATGTTTTCCTTTTCCTTTGCAAGCTTTCGATAGACCGAATCGCCGGTGCTTTCGGCGTACTTTGTGCCGAGGAAAAGCTCGCTCGCCTTAACCGCCTGCATGACGAGCATATACAGTCCTCCGCAGTATCTGAGTCCTTTTTCCTTTGCCTCAAGCAAAAGGGACGTGCGAAGCGGATTATAGATGACATCGCAAACGCCCTCAAGGCAATCGAAACCCGAAAGGCTCATTGCACTTTTTCCGTTGTTCGGAAACATTCCGCAGGGAGTTGTGTTAATAACATACTGCGCATCGCTATGAAGCAAAAGGACATTCTGATAGTTAACTTCTCCGCTTCGGGAAACAACATAAATCTCCTTTGCCCCGAGCGAGCGGCAAACGGTCACAGCCGTTTTGCTCGTTCCGCCGCTGCCGAGAACTAGAACCTTTTTGTTCCCAAGCTCAAAGCCGTTTTTCAAGAGCAGTGCGCGCAGACCGTAAAAGTCGGTGTTATAGCCGTAAAGGACGCCGTTTTTGTTAACAATGGTGTTGACCGAGCCTATCTCCTTTGCGGCGCCGTCAATGAAGCTCAGATACTTCATCACCGTTTCCTTATACGGAATGGTGACGTTGACGGCGGAAAACTCTTTCCTTTTCATGAAAAAGTCAAGCTCTTCCTCCGTCAGCTCTTTAAGCTCATATTCATACGGTGCAAACGCCTCGTGAATTGTTTTAGAATAGCTGTGGGCAAGCTTTTTGCCTAAAAGTCCGTATTTCATAGTTCAAATTCCGTTCAGATCAGTCCCGAACCGTCCGCTTAAAAGGTCAAGCAGCGCAATGGCAGCAGCCGCCGTGACAACAACCGAGGCTTTGTGAATAATAGCCGGGTCGTGTCTGCCCTTTATGAGCAGTTCGGTCTGTTCGTTCTTTTCAAAATCTATCGTCTTTTGTGTTTTATATATTGACGGAGTGGGCTTTACGGCGCAGTTGATGACAATCGGCATTGAGTTTGTGATGCCGCCGTTGATTCCGCCGTTGCGGTTCGTTTGTGTAATGACCTTTCCGTCCCTGATTATAAACGGATCGTTAGCCTCGGAGCCTGTCATTTTTCCAAAGTCAAAGCCGGCACCGAACGAAACGCCCTTAACGGCAGGCACGCTGAAAAGAATATGGGAAAGTACTCCTTCAACTGTATCAAACCACGGTTCGCCGACCGAAGCCGGAAAGCCGGTTACCACCGTTTCAAGCACACCGCCGACGGAATCGCCGTCCTTGCGTGCGGCGGTGATTTTTTCTTCAATCCTTTCCCTTGCCGCGTCATCAAGAACGGGAAACGAAAGGGAAAAAAGCTTTTCAAAATCCTTTTCGCAGTTTTCAAAATGTCTGTCGCTCACATCGTCGCAGGAAAGGATATGCGTGCCAATTTTTACTCCGCGCCTTTCAAGAATCTGCAACGCAATCGCTCCGGCGGCAGTCAGCGCCGCCGTAATACGCCCCGAAAAATGACCGCCGCCCCTGTAGTCATTATAGCCGTGATACTTCAGAAACGCTGTGTAATCCGCATGGGACGGACGGGCAACAGACTTCATTTCTGAATAGTCCGCGCTTTTTGTGTCGTTGTTTTCAATGAGTATGCAAAGCGGAGTTCCTGTTGTTTTACCCTCAAAAAATCCGCTGACAATTTTAAATTCGTCCTTTTCGTTCCGCTTTGTTGAAAAAGCGGCGGCGCCCTTTCTCATTTTCAAAAGAGCTGAAATTTTTTGAAGGTCAATTTCCTCGCCGGGCTTCAGTCCGTCAAGCACGGCACCGATAGCCTGTCCGTGGCTTTCGCCGAAAAGGGTGACGCAAAACGAATTTCCGAATGTGTTTTTCATATCATTTCCTCCAGCTG
>JAEDIH010000203.1 GCA_016292575.1 Clostridiaceae bacterium
TGATTCATGCTAAAAGTATACATCGTGTTACAATTTTAATCAACGGGTTTTTAAGATAAAATATAAACAAATTATGAATAATTTATTTAAATTTGACGGCTTATAAACAAAAACTGACATTATGTTGGAGTAACGGAATGAAATTTGAGCAGCGACTCACTGTAGAAGCTTTTTGACAAAAAAGCGCAGGTCACGCTTGTTGATTCCGTACACAAAAAAAGGGGCTGCCAAATTCAGTAACAACCCCTAAAGCTTTTTAAAGCGGCTTTGCCGATTTGATTGATGTTTTGTGCGGAACAATGCTGAACTCAAGCTCAGTTTTTCCCTTGTATTTGTTTTTGAAAACCACCCTGACTGAGTATTCTCCTATCTCCTTGCGACCGCCTGAAAAAGCGAGGGTGTAGTCAATGTTTTCCCTGAGGTCGTTTCCGGCGCTGTCCTTTACGGTGACGGTCGGGGTTACAACCTTTTTGCTGTAGGTGAACGATGTTTTTGAAAGCGAAACGCTTTTGATTTTGTGGATCAAACGCTTTTCGGTATGTCCGCAGACCTTGCAGGTTACGACTGCTTCGCCGTTCGTCTTCATCGTTGCCGGCGTTTTTACCTTGAACACATATTTGTGCTGCGTAAGCTTAGGTATGACGCGCTGCTTTTTCAAAGTCTTACTGCATACCTTGCAGTAAGTGCCGTCTGTAAGACCGCTTGATTTGCAGGTTGCGGGACGACCGGGCTTTGTAACAACGGTGTTAAGTGTGCCGTTCTTTGCCTCTTTGTGGTTGCAGACGCGGCTTTCATCGGTGACGGAAAGGGGAACCGAAAGCGAATTGTTAACGGCGGTCTTTATCGCCGGAAGATAGCTTCTTGAAACTTTTTTAGACTTAGGAATCCATTTGATGCCGTCAATGCTGTAGCCGAGCGAGCGGACAAAGGTCATTGCAGCCGTATACTGACCGAGTGCGTTGAGGTGGCGTCCGTCGCGGTTGAGCCGGTCGCCGATATAGCTCGTCCTTAGATTCTGAACGGCTGTTCCAACGGGAATGAGCACGGTGAAGCTTTTGTCCGGAACAATTTTGTCTCTGACAGCGCGGCAGATGGAATCATACATAAAGGTCTGCTCAAAATTATAGATCGAAAAGCTTTCCTTGTTGTATTTTTTTGAAAAAGCCCAGGTCATGTGCCAGCAAAGCTTTGTGGTGGGGCAAGGTCGGTTTTTCAGAATGTAGTTAACCATGAAATCCAGATCACGGTTATAGCTTTTTTCAACACCGCTTAAGGGGCTTGACTGCTGAAGAGTGATATAGTCCCAGTTTTCGTCCCTCAGCGCGGAAAGGAGGCTGACATCGCTGTATACCTTTATTTTTCCGCTTTTGTTTTTGCTGTATTTATAAACGGGTAGATCGCCCTCGGCATTGGCTCTGTGGGTTTTAAGGTCGCAGCCTATAATTTGCATGCTTGCAACAACAATATTCTTTGCACCGGCATTTTTTGCAACCTGATAAAGAAACTTTACGGCGTCCTTGCTGAAGCTGTTGCCGATTGAAAGTACCCTGAAGCTTTTGGGAAAGGACTTTCTTCTTTCGGCTATGAGAGCGTTAAGCTCTGCCGTAAAAGAACCGTCGTTGAGAGAAGCTGCCGCCCTGTCGGAAAGCTTTCCTTTTGCGGCAAAATATTCCGCACGGAAATTTTCGAGCGCGGGCAGCGAGGTTTTGTCAACATTCTTCCATTTTTCGGAAGACGGGCCCATGCTTGCGCTGAAAGCGAGCGATTCAACCGAAGGGGAGGGACCGTCGTAGTTTCCGTCAGGATAAGGAAAGGACTGAGAAGCGCTTCCCCTTGCAAAAGCAACTGCCGCAGAAGAAAGAATTATTAGAGAAAAAAGCGCAGCTGCAAAGAATAAACAGATTTTTTTAAACTTCATTATATTGTATCTCCGTTTTGTGTTAACAATACCGCCCGGTTTTTTCAGCCGCCGTAAAGCGCGGCGTCGCGTATTACGGGGTTGCTTCTTGACTGAGTGATAACGAATCTGATTTCATCGGTTCCGGCGCACGGGGGAAAGCGAACAATTCTTTTGCTTCCGACCGTTGTTCCGGCATATACTTTCCTGAAGCCGAGGGTAGCTTTGAAGTAAATCTCGAACTTTTCAATACGCTGACCGAAGGAGGTGTCCTCGCGGATAACGAGGGTGCGCACTCTCTGTTTTTTTGGAAGGGAGAAAATCAGCGCGCCATCGCCCTGTTGGAGTTTGCAGTTTTCAAAGCCCGGCGCCATTTCGGCTCTTTCGGTTGCGGCGAAAAACGCGAGCCTTTTGCAAAAGGCTCTGTCAACGCGGTTCTTAAAGGCTTCAAGCAGCTTTACATCGTCAGGCTCAATGATTCCGTTTTTCGAGGGCGGAACATTGAGCAGGAGCAGTGCATTTCCGCCAACGGTGCGAAAGTAGATTTTTTCAAGCTGCCTTGCTGTCCTCGGACGCGGACGCGGACTGTAAAACCAGTCCATGTGTATTGAAACATCGG
>JAEDIH010000204.1 GCA_016292575.1 Clostridiaceae bacterium
GTCAAGGGCGAAAGCAGCAAGAACCCCGGCTGGGTATATGTTACCGATATCACACGCGGAGTTTCCGGCTGGGTAGCCGCAGCTTATATTAAGTAATTTCGGACTTATCAGAGATAAACAAAGGAGTAATACTGATGATAACATTAAAAACCCGCTGGACAGAGAGCGCAATGTGCGAAAATCCGCTTCCGGAATATCCGCGCCCGCAAATGGTGAGGGAAAACTGGCTGAACCTCAACGGAATGTTCGATTACGCCATAACTGATGAAAACGCCGAATGGTGCAACAGCTTTGACGGCAAAATCCGCGTTCCGTTTGCCATTGAAAGCTGCCTTTCCGGCGTTTGCAAAAGGATAAACAAAAATCAGCGCCTTTGGTATAAAAAGGTCTTTACTCTTCCCGAGTCTTTCAGCGGCAAAAGGGTGCTCCTTCATTTCGGCGCAATCGACTGGGAAAGCAGGGTTTATATCAACAAAAAGCTTGTTGCCTCCCATATCGGTGGATATTGCCCCTTTTCTGCGGACATTACGGACGCGCTCACGGACGGCGAAAACGAGCTTGTTGTCTGGGTCTATGACCCGACCGATGAGGGCTGGCAGAACCGCGGCAAGCAGGCGAGCCACTCCCACGGCTTTTGGTACACCTCAACCTCAGGAATCTGGCAGACGGTCTGGCTTGAGGCCGTGCCGGAAAATTACATTGTAAAATATAAGCTCACACCCGATATTGACAACGGCGTGCTGAACATTGAAACAACCGTTGCCGGAAACGGAGAGCTTTCAATCACTGTTCTTGACGGTGACACCGTTGTTGCGGAAAAGGAAATCGACAAAAGCGACAGCGTTGAAATCAAAAACGCCAAGCTTTGGTCGCCGGAGGAGCCGTTCCTGTATGACTTTTTGCTCACGCTCAAAAACGGCGATTCTGCTGATACCGTTAAGGGCTATTTCGGCATGAGAAAGTTCAGTATCGGTCAGCATGACGGCTACGCAAGACTGTTCCTCAACAACAAGCCGTATTTCCAAAAGGGACTCCTTGACCAGGGCTATTGGAGCGACGGCGGTCTTACCGCACCGTGCGACGAGGCAATGGTCTACGATATTGAAACAATGAAGCGCCTTGGCTTCAATATGCTCAGAAAGCACATCAAGGTTGAGCCTGACCGTTGGTATTACCACTGCGACAGGCTCGGAATGATTGTCTGGCAGGACATGGTCAGCGGCGGAAAGGCACTTAACACTTTCCACGCCGGCGTGCTTCCGAACATTCAGGGCTTCATCAGCCCCGTGATTTATTCAAGCCTCAAAGACAACAAATATTCGGTCTTTAACCGTGACAGGATCGAGTGGAGAACGCAGTTTGAAGATGAGCTTTTTGAAATGATAGACTCTCTTTATAACCACACTTCCATCGGCTGCTGGGTACCGTTCAACGAGGGCTGGGGTCAGTTTGACGCAAAGCGAATCGGCGACGCCGTTAAGAAAAAGGATCCCTCAAGGATTGTTGACCACGCAAGCGGCTGGTATGATCAGAAGGGCTGCGACCTGAGAAGTATCCACCGCTACATTCTTCCCGTCACCGCGCCGAAATATGACGGCAGACCGTTTGTTCTCAGTGAATACGGCGGCTACAGCCAGATTCTTGACGGTCATGTCTGGAACAAGGGCAAATCTTTCGGCTATCAGATGTATAACAGCAAGGAAAGCCTCACCGCCGCATACAGAAGGCTGCATGAAAATCAGGTCATTCCTGCAATGAAAAAGGGACTTTCCGCAACCGTTTATACGCAGGTTTCCGACGTTGAGTTCGAGGTCAACGGAATGCTGACTTATGACCGCGAGCTTGTGAAGCTTGACGAGGACACAGTGAGAGAAATGAACGAAAAGCTCACTTTCTGAAAATTAACACAAAAAGCAAAACACCGCGCACTGCCGAAAAACAGTGTGCGGTGTCGCTTTTGAAAAGCTACCGGTTGTCAACATAAACATAGTTGCCGCCGTCCGAAAGCAGAATGTTGCCGAGAATTTCCTTGATTCTGTCGTTTTCGTCAAGCTTGCAGTAGACGACCGACGTGGCGTTGTTCCCGAAAAAGACAAGCCCCGTGCCGTCCTCAAACCTGATAGTCAGCCACAGATAGCGGCTTCGTGTTATTTTTTGCAGGCAAAAGCTTTTGAACTGCGCCTGCGTAATATCTTTTAGCTGCTGCTTTTTTGCCGTAATCAGACCGCGCACGGAAATGGTGTTTCCGTCCGCACCGGCAACGCAGAGCTCCTTAATTTGCGCGCTGCAAAGGTCAAAGCTGCCGGCAGGCTCGCAGGAGGACTGCTCACTGCTTGCTCCGGCATTTGCGGCGACCTGTCCATCCTCTGCCGGGGCGGAGGAGGGGTCATTATCCTCATCGGAGTATCTTTTTTGCGTTATCTGAAATGCGGCAATCCTTGAAGCGGCGGACAGGGCAAGATTTTTAATCCTCGGAAAGTTGAAAGCTCCGTAAACCGCCGCCGAG
>JAEDIH010000047.1 GCA_016292575.1 Clostridiaceae bacterium
AACATATAGCAACTACTTTTCAAGTCGCGGCTTTCTGCAAAAAGATAAAATCTAACATCTAACATCTAATATCTAATGTCTAAATTGCAAAAACATCCGCACGTTTGCCATAATCGGTAAACGTGCGGTTCGGTTTTTATTCATGGCTTTCAAACCGTCTTCAGGCACTCTGTCATTTGCTCATTTCCCACGCGTGGTGGTCGGTGTGCAGCAGATGATGCGCCGTGTGGGAAAGCGGCTTTTCAAGGAAGTCTCTGTAAAGAGCCTGAATTTCCGGGTTCTCGTGCGAAAAGCGCAATGCGTTCTTCTTGTCGAGCGAATAAAGCATTGCTCCGCGCTCGCCGGCAAGCTCCTCGCCCTCGTGAATAGGCTGTCCGCCGCCGCCTGCGCAGCCGCCCGGACACGCCATGACCTCAATGAAGTCATAGCTGACCTCGCCGTTCTTTAGCGCCTCCATCAGCTTGCGCGTGTTTGCAAGACCGCTGGCAACGGCAACCTTTACCTTAGTGCCCTTGATGTCATAGACAGCCTCTTTCCAGCCGTCAAGACCGCGGACGAGAGAAAAAGCGTCTGCGTCCGGATTCTCGCCGGTAACAAGGTAATACGCACTCCTGAGTGCCGCCTCCATTACGCCGCCGGTTGCGCCGAAAATTACGCCGGCTCCGGTTGCAATGCCGAGCGGATTGTCAAATTCACACTCCGGAAGGTCAGCCACTCCGACATGGTCTGCACGCAGCATTCTTGCAAACTCTCTTGTTGTTATCGAAACGTCAACGTCGGGGTCGCCGCAGGCGTCGTTCATCACGGGAATGGCACATTCGTGCTTTTTCGCCGTGCAGGGCATTACGGAAACACAGAAAATGTTTTCCGGTCTGACGCCGATCTTCTTTGCAAAATAGCTCTTTGCAACCGCGCCGAACATCTGCTGAGGAGACTTTGCGGTTGAAAGGTTGTCGGTAAATTCCGGGTACTGCCCTTTGAGGAAGCGCACCCAACCGGGACAGCAGGACGTCATGAGCGGAAGAGTTCCTTTGTTCTGAAGTCTGTCAAGCAGTTCGCTGCCCTCCTCCATGATGGTGAGGTCGGCGGAAAAATCGGTGTCAAAAACATAATTGAAGCCAAGAGCCTTTGCGGCGGCAACCATGCGCTTTTCGGTTGCAAAGTCCTTGTCAAGTCCGAGCGCTTCCGCCCATGCGGTGCGGACGGCCGGAGCAAACTGAACAACGGTGATTTTGTTTTCGTCTGCAAGGGCGTCATAAACTTTCTGGGTGTCGTCCCTTTCCCTGAGTGCGCCGGTCGGGCAGTGGGTGATGCACTGGCCGCAGAGCGAGCAGTCCGTTTCCCAAAGCTTTTTGTGCTCCTTAACGGCAACGGTTGTCCTTGAGCCTGTGTTCTGAACCTCCCAGACGTTCAGAGCCTGAATCTTATCGCAGACCTGAACACAGCACATACACTTAATGCAGCGGCCTGCGTCCCTGACAAGCGGAAAATCGCCGTGGGGCTTGTTGCGTTCAATGCGCGTTTCATAAACATTTCTGAAAATATTAAGGTCGTTTGCAACCTTTTGAAGCTGGCAGGTGCCGCTGCGCACGCAGGTTGTGCAGTAGCAGTCGTGCTCGCTGAGTATGAGCTGAATGTTAACATTCCTTGCCTCGCGCACGCGCGGACTGTTTGTGAAAACAACCATGCCGTCCTCTGCCTTGGTGTTGCAGGCGGCAACAAGGCGCTCGTTGTCCTTGACCTCAACAACGCAGATGCGGCAAGCGCCTATTTCGTTGAGCTTTTTGAAATAGCAAAGGGTCGGAATATGTATATTGGCTTTTTTTGCCGCGTCAAGAATTGTTGCGCCGTCCTCAATCTCAACGGCAATATTATCTATTGTAAGTTTTACCATTGGAATATTCTTCCTCCTTTCAGTGCGCCGTAGCCGAATTTATCGCACCTCAGGCAGCGCGAGGCCTCCTGATATGCCTGCTGAAGCGTCATTGAATTTTCCATGAGGAGGAAGTCGTGCTTTCTTTCCTCGGCGCACCTTTCGGTGAGGTTGATTCTTCCGCAGGGCGGCTGCGGAGCAATCGGAGCTTCGGGAATTTCAACGTCAACGCTGATTTTTGAGTCAAAGCCGAGATAATGGTCAATGTTTGCCGCGGCGGTTTTTCCGGCCGCTATTGCCATAATGGCGCTTGCCGGTCCGGTCACGCAGTCTCCGCCGGAGAACAAACCGTCGTGGTCGCTGACAATGGTCTTCATGTCCGCCATGATTCTGCCCCACTTGGTCTGGATTCCGCTGCTTGCAAAGTGACGCGATTCAATCGCCTGACCTATGGCAACAACAATAATATCACATTCAATTCTGCGAAGCGGTGCTTCGGCACGAATCGGAGCCGGTCTTCCGCGCTTGATGTTGCTGATCATCTGCGGAGCAACCCAGAGCGCCCTGACGTTTCCGTTTTCGTCAAGCTCAATCTTTTCCGGAGTCATAAGCTCAACAATGTCGCAGTCCTCGGCCATTGCGCCCTCAACCTCCTCCGGCATGGCGGTCATGTCCTCCCTGCGGCGGCGGTAAACGCAGGTAACGCTCTTTGCGCCCAGACGCATGGAGCTTCTTGTGCAGTCCATTGCAACATTGCCGCCGCCGATGACAACAACTCTCTTGCCTGTGTAATCGGGCATTTCGCCGTCGCCTATGCAGCGCAGCATTTCAACGGCGGAGATAACGCCGTTGCCGTCCTCGCCCTCAATTCCGAGCTTGTTGTCCGTGTGGGCGCCGATTGCGATGTATGTTGCGTCAAATTTTTCCCTGATTTCCTCAAAGGTGACGTCCGTTCCGATATCAATGCCAGTTTTTGCCTCAATGCCGGTTGAAAGGATTGATTCAATCTCTTTGTCAAGAATTTCTCTCGGGAGGCGGTAGCTGGGGATACCGTAGCGAAGCATTCCGCCGAGATATTTCCTCTTTTCATAAACCGTGACCTTGTGTCCCATAAGGGAAAGGAAGTATGCCGCCGTGAGACCGGACGGACCGCCTCCGATAACGGCAACCTTTTTTCCCGTTGCGGGCGCGCAGTCCGGAACGGGTACCTCGCCCGCGTTGTCCACGGCCATTCTTTTAAGTCCTCTGATATTGACCGCCGCGTCAACAAGACGTCTGCGGCAGTGCGACTCGCACGGATGCTCGCAAACAAGGGCGCAGGCGGAGGGGAAGGGGTTGTCCTTCCTGATGAGTCGGACGGCGTCCTGATATCTGCCGGCCTTGACAAGGGCAACATAGCCCGGAATGTCAACGTTCGCCGGGCAGAGCGAAACGCAGGGAACAGCCTTGTCAAAGCGGCAAAGGCAGGTTCCTTTAAGGTGGGCCTCATAGTCCTCCCTGAAGCCGTTCAGACCGCGCAGAACCATTTGCGCGGCTTCATAGCCTATTGCGCAGTCGGCGGTGGCGTTGATTACCCGGGCGGTTTTTTCAATAAGGTCAAGCGTGCTTTCCGTTGCGTCGCCGTCAAGGACGGTTTCGATAAGCTTGTGAAGCTGACCGAGACCGACGCGGCAGGGCGTGCATTTTCCGCACGACTGGCTGTGGCAGACGTTAACAAAGGCGGCAGCCATGTCAACGGGACAAACGCTTACGGGGTTAGCCTGCAAACGGCGGACAAGATCGCCGTAGATCTCGTCGATAACACCCTGAGCACTTATCGGGGTTGGAATTGATAATCTGCTCAAAACTGAAACTCCTCTCGTTTGAATGTGATCTTTTCTCTGTTATTAAAATTGTGGCTGATGGCAGTCAATTACGCACATTATAACATAACTTATCTGTTTGAATAGGCTAATTTGTAAATTTAAGCGCCATATTTTGACATTTTCTGTGTTTTACTGCAATAATAACACCGCCGGCAGAAAAATGCAGGCGGCGTTCTATAGTATTTTTCGGTTTTTCAGCTTTTGAGTTCTTTAAGCTTTTTGAGCTTTTTGTTTGCAACCATTCCGACAATGAGGAACACCAGTATGAACGCATGGAAAATGATGTCTATAAAGTATTCACTCGTGAATTTGCCGAAATAGCCCGTAAGGTCGATAACAAGGAGAAAGACCGTGTCAAACGCATAGAGCGAAAGCGAAAGCCACAGCATTTGCGGTTTCTTCTGCGCAAGGATAACGGCCGCCGCATACACTGCAATATAGCACACAACGCCGGCGATTGCCGCCGCATTCGGAATTGCTGTGCGGTATTCGGGCGAAAATTCAGCCGCCTTCAGCAGAAACTCGGTGAAGGCTGTGCAGAAATAAAAATCAAATTCCCCTGTATAAAGCCAGCGGACAATATAGATAAGCGTTATAACGGTAACCATTGCTATAACGCCCTGGGCTGATTTTATGTCGGTCTTATATCTTTTTTCAAGCTGCTCATTGCTCATATTTCGTTTCTGCATATGTCACCTCTTGCATTTCAACCGTTTCTTTTTCATAAAGCGAAACGTATTTGTCCTGATAATAGTTTTCCGCATGGCAGTCAAAGGTTCCGTCCGGGGAAACCTCGATGACTGTGCAGCCGCGCTGAGCACCGATTTTGCTCATTCCCGGAAAAGCAATGTAGTCAATGCTCATGCCGTAAGTCAGCCTGATGCCCTTATATAGCAGTGAGAAGTTGTTCTTGTGGTCATGACCGACAAAAACGCCCTTTGTTGAACCAAGCTCCTGCATTGTTTCAAAAAGATTGTTATCGTACACTCCGCAGTAAACAACCTTGTCCGGTGCGCCTGCAACGCCGTAAATGAGCTGAACATTTTCAGTATCCTTGTAGCCGTTGTTTGCGTATTCATACCATGCGTCACGCTGTTCAACAAGCGGAATATGGAAGAAAGCGAGCGATTTTACATCAGCTTTCTTTTTGATTCCCTCTTTCTCATAAAACTCGTCATTCTTTGCATTAACGGCAAGGACATTTTCTTTGTACCATTCAATCTGGTTTTCGTGAATGTTGTCATATTTCCAGAGTATGCCGAGGTAGTCGCCGTCCGTATAAGCGTGGCTGTCAAAAATATAAAGCGACTGCGTAATTTCGCCTTTGGTGTTTTTGATGTTGATGAGCTGGTTGCAGAAGCCGTCAACATCCTCCGGTCCGCTTTTGAAAATGCAGTGTTCAAAGCCGCTGTTTTCATAAAAATCAGCAATTTCCTCCCGTGAATAGTAGCTGTATACTTCCGAATCGTGGTTGCCGAAGGCAACCGTCCAGTAAACGCCGAGCTGCTCCATGAGTGTGGCAAAAAGCTTTGCACCGGCTTTGTTGTTGAAGGTTCCCGCCTGGAACGGAACGGGATACGCTATGTCTCCCGTGACAATAACAAGGTCGGGCTTTTCCGCCGAAACCATTGCGGCAACGGCATTGAGCGCCATTGCGTCCTTTTTAAAACTCATAAAGCCGGCGCCGATGTGAATGTCAGTGAGCTGAAGAATTTTGAAGTCTCTGTCGGAGGTAAAAGTCCGGTTTCCGTCCTCGTCCGTTTGCAAAACGGGGACGTCATCCTTTTTGACCTGCTCAAAGGACAGGGCTTTTTTTGTGTTGACTCTGTTGCATATATTGGTGGCAGTGTATGCCGTTATGACAAAGGCAACAAGAACACCGAGGATTATGAGGAGAACCTTTACGCATTTTTTTCTTTTGTTCGGGTCTTTTGGTTTTTTACTCATTTTATTGCTCCTTTTTCAATTTTTAACGATGATGAGATTTTTCACTGCCGATACTACCATGTGTATCTTGTAAGCTGTCCGTGATTTTTAAGCTCGGGATAGCCCCACTGCCGCAGCACCTCAAAAACGCCGACGGCAACGGTGTTTGAAAGGTTGAGACTGCGCGCCTCTTCACGCATCGGAAGCCTGACGCAGCTTTGCTCATTGTTTTTGAGCAGCTCCTCGGGCAGTCCGGCGTCCTCCCGACCGAAAACAAGATAGCTGTTGTCGGGATAGGTCATGTCCGAATGGACATGACGGGCCTTGGTGGAAAAGTAAAAAAAGCTCCCGTCCCTGTTTTTTTCAAAAAAATCGTCAAGATCTTCATAATAGGTAATGTCCAACAGATGCCAGTAATCAAGCCCTGCGCGTTTCAGCTTTTTGTCGTCAACGTGAAAGCCCATCGGCTCAACAAGGTGGAGCCTTGCGCCCGTTGCGGCGCAGGTGCGCGCAATGTTTCCGGTGTTCTGGGGAATCTGCGGCTCAACAAGGACAATATTAAGAGAAGCCATTTTTGTCACATCTTTCCAATATATCAGCTTAAAATCTTGTTTACTTATTATATATCATAAATCTGTTTCAATCAAGTTATGAGAAAAATTTTCCTGTGATTATTTGACCTTGACTGCGGAAAATAAAAACATCAGGCGGCGTTTTGCCGTAATCAAAGGAGTTGACAAGCTATGAAAATGAAAAGTGTTATGACAGGTATCGGCATCGGAATGGCCGTCGGCGGCGCGGCAGGTCTCGTCACCGGCGCAATGGGCAATCCCTCAACCAAGAAGATGTATAAAAAGAAAGCCGCAAAGGCTCTCAAGGTTATGGAAAATATGTTTGACGATATGCAGTATATGTTCAAATAAGCCTTCGTTCTCCGCCGCTTAGTAAAACTTGCGGCGGCTACATAAGCGGTGCAAAACATTATCCGCTTACGAAAGGAAATGAACATGAAAAAGCTTTTCTGTCTGATACTTATTATTTGCCTTGCGTTCTCGTTTTCCGGCTGTGTGAACGAGGACGGCATTACGCAGTTTTCCGAAACCGTAAAGGAACGCCGGCAATCCGAAACCCAAAGCACAAGAATCGAGCGTACCGAGCCGATGAATAAGCCCACCGAGGTCAGCCTGACCGACGAAAGCGCACCGAAAGCACAGCAGGATGCGCCCCTTGTTCTTACCGGCGCGGCCGGTGCTGATACCCAAACCGGCTTTGCGCCGCTTGAAAGGGTTACCTACTCCGTTTCCGACCCGGAAAACACAAAAGGTCTTTCGGTCAAAAAAATCGGTCATTCCCACGGTCCGGCCTCCGGCGGCAAGGCGCACCACACGGTTGTTGAATTCCAAAAAACGTTTGATAAATACGGGGCGCTGACCCTTGACACAAAGGCGCAGGAAAAGGTGCTCTACCTCACGTTCGACTGCGGCTGGGAATATGAAAACCTCACCGCAAAGGTGCTGGACGTTCTGAAAGAAAAGGGCGTTCCTGCGGCGTTTTTCTGCACTCTTGACCACATTAAAAAGCAGCCGGAACTGATAGTGAGAATGATAAAAGAGGGTCACATTGTGGGCAACCATTCAACCACCCACCCGAGCTTTTCCTCAATAAGCCGCACAAAAATGAAGGACGAGATTGAGCAGACGGAAAACTATCTGCGCGAAAGCTTCGGCTACTGCGCAAAATTTTTCCGCTTCCCCGCCGGGGAATACAACGAAAACGCTCTTGACCTTGTTTCCTCCCTCGGTTATGTGAGCGTTTTCTGGTCGGTCGCCTATAACGATTGGAACGTAAAGCAGATTAAAGGCAAGGACTATGCCGTTAAAACGGTCTGCGAGCGGCTTCACCCCGGCGCGGTTATTCTGCTTCATTCGGTTTCAAAGGATAATGCCGCTGCCCTTGGCGAAATAATTGACAAAGCAAGAAGCGACGGCTATGTTTTCAAAGCACTTACGGATTATAGGGTTCCCAAGGCATAAATTTTCCGCCGTCTTACGGTAAAAAAGGGATTTTCGCATTTTGAAGCAGAAAGTCCCTTTTTGCATATAAATTCAAGCTGACCTTGACATTTTGCATGTTTTGCGTATAATTGTTCAGTAATATGAAACGGAGGAAAGAACAATGCCGCTCTGGACAGGAAGATTCAAAAAACAGCTTGACAAAAAAACCAACGATTTCAATTCCTCAATCTCCTTTGACTGCCGCATGGCTTCTCAGGACATTAAAGGCTCAATAGCTCACGCAACAATGCTCGGCAAGCAGAACATTATTGATAAAAGCGAAAGCGAAAAGATCGTTGCCTCTCTCAAGGATATCGCTGACGACCTTGAAAGCGGAAGGCTTGAGATTGACATGAACGCAGAGGATATACATACCTTTGTTGAGGGAGAGCTTACAAAAAGGCTCGGCAGCACCGGAAAACGCCTCCACACCGCACGCAGCCGCAACGACCAGGTTGCGCTTGATTTGCGGCTGTATCTGCTTGATGAAATTGAAAAAATTGACCTTGCGCTCAAGGAATTTATTGACGTAATTCTCAAAAAGGCAAAGGAAAACTATGATGCGGTAATGCCCGGCTATACCCACCTTCAGCGCGCGCAGCCCATTACGTTCGGTCATCATCTCATGGCCTATGCCGCAATGCTCCTGCGCGACAGGGAACGCCTTGCCGACTGCAAAAAGAGGACGGCTGTTTCTCCGCTCGGCTCGGGTGCGCTTGCCGGCACAACCTATCCGCTCGACAGGGAATACGCCGCAGAGCTGCTCGGTCTTTCCGGCGTTTGCGCAAACAGCCTTGACGGCGTTTCCGACCGCGATTACGTTATTGAGCTGCTCTCCTGCCTTTCGCTTGTGATGGTTCATCTTTCGCGCTTTGCGGAGGAAACGGTGATGTGGTGCTCCTGGGAGTTTAGGTTCATTGAGCTTGACGACGCGTTTTCAACCGGAAGCAGCATTATGCCGCAAAAAAAGAATCCCGACATTGCAGAGCTTGTCCGCGGAAAATCCGGTCGCGTTTTCGGCTCGCTTGTAACGCTTCTGACTGTAATGAAAGGGCTTCCTCTTGCATACAACAAGGATATGCAGGAGGACAAGCAGGCTGTTTTTGACGCCGTTGACACCGTACTCATCTGTATTGACACCTTTGCCGCAATGCTTGACAGCGCAAAGGTGCTGAAAGCGAATATGCGCGCCGCAGCCGCAAAGGGCTTCATCAATGCCACCGACTGCGCGGACTATCTTGTTAAAAAGGGTCTGCCGTTCCGCGACGCTTACAAGGCGGTGGGCGAGCTTGTTGCGTTCTGCATTGAAAACGGCTATACGCTTGAGACGCTGCCGCTTGAGGAATACAGGCGCGTCTGCGAGCTTTTTGCAGATGATGTTTATGCAGCAATCGACCTTGACAACTGCGTTAAGGGCAGAAACGTCAAGGGCGGACCGGCGCCGCAGCGCGTCCTTTCTGAGATTGAAAACGCAGAAAAACTGAACAAATAACCGCACAAAGCACAGCAAAAAAACCGCCCGGCCGGGCGGTTTTTGCTTGTGTTTCTGTCAGATGAGGTCGAAAACTTCAACCTTATCAACATTATGTCCTTTAAGGAAGTTTCTTCCGGTGAATATTACCTGATTGTCATAAACTTCAACGTAATATCCCGTACCCTTTTCCGTAACGCCGAAATCGTTCGATTTTCCGTAGGTCGGCAGATTGATGCTGTAAACGCCGTCTGCAAGCTTTTCAAACGAGCGTTCATACATTCCGTCGTGAAGATGTCCGTTGAGGAAGAAAACGTTCTTATACTTCACAAGGATATCACGAAGCTCCTGTGACTGATCGCCGAGATCGCCGGTCTTCCATACTTCGGGAAGTCCGTGCGTATTTGCAAGCGGCTGATGGCAGATAACAAAGGCTGGTCTGCCCTCGGCGGTTGCTCTTTGAAGCTCGCTGTCAACAAAGGCAAGCTGCTTGTCTGAAATATACGCCCTTTCAAAGACCTGCTTTTCGGTACCCATTACGATGAACGTATAGCCGTTGACGTCATAGGAATAAAAGCTTTCGCCCTTTGTGTCAATGCCGAGGTACTCCTCAACCTTGTTCATGATAAGGGGCTTGTTCTTTTTGTAGGCGTAGCGGACATCGTGATTACCCGTTGCAATAATGAGGTTTTTGGTAACGGTCTGATTGTCAAGAACCTTGAAGAAGTTTTCATATTCGCAGTCAACGCCCAATTCGGTAAGGTCGCCGGCAATGACAACGGCGTTGAACCTTTCCCCGGAATTTGAAAGATCCTTGAAGAGGCTTTCAAATCTGAATTCGGTAACGGATTCGCCGAGAACATGCGTATCGCTGACCAAAGCGAACGAAAGCTTGACTTTATCGCTGTTACTGAATTTGATAGGCTCCGATGTTGAAGGACCTGTCAGCCAGCCGAGCGAAATGAAAATTGCAACAAAGGCGGCAAAAATTTTTCTGAACAATTTAACGGTAAGCATTTTGCGGTTTAAACTCCCTTTCTTTTGTGCGGATCGCCCGACCCGCGAGACTCATGTTCGGTCTGATTATTCGTCCGAAGCGGTAGTTTCGGTGTTCGGATCTTTAATCCAGCCGAGCTTTACAAGGATTTTGATGATGGTGTTATAAAGCTGAACAAGTGCGTCGAATGTGAACATAAAATTTACTCCTTTCAGGCAACAAAAGTACCTTTTATAGTCGTATATATTCTATACTACCTTAATTAATTCGTCAAGGATATAACACATATTTAACAATTACCGTCAAAACGAACAAAACGCGCCCTGATTTTTTTGATGAAAAACACAAAATCTCCGCCCGCTTGATTTTTTGCTCTCAAACGGGCGGAGGCTTATTATATTACGAAAAAGCCGGACCGGAAAGAATTATTCAATTTCAAGGCTGCGCGTCTTGGGCTCGTCCGGCGCCTTCTTGGGCATTGTAAGCTTAAGAACGCCGTTTTCATATTTTGCGTTTATTTCATCGGACTTAACGCCCGAAATATCAAACTGACGGCTGTAGGAACCGTAGGAGCGTTCGCAGCGGACATATTTGCCCTTCTTGTCCTTTTCCTCGTGCTGAGAATGACGTTCGGCACTGACGGTCAGGATATCGTTGTTTATATCAAGGTGGATATCCTTTTTGTCAAAGCCGGGGAGATCGGCCTCAAGCTCGTAATGATCGCCCTCATCTTTGATATCGGTCTTGAATTCATCAAGCGTGGCGTTATCGAAGAAAGTGAACGGATTTGCAAAAAAGCGGTTTTCAAACTCGTCTATTTCACGGAACGGGTTGTAAAGGGAATTATTTTTTCTTGAATACGGTCTAAGTTCAAACATAAAGCATACCTCTTTCATAAATTATTTAAAGTTTAAAGCGGCTTTCGATTTGCCGGTCCGCTTTGCTCCGGCTGTTTTTGCTTTGCCTTTCAGGCGGTCGCGTTATAAACATTACACATTGGTATCATCTCCAAAATTTTTAAGGAGCTTTTTCGCGGCTTCCTTTCGGTATAGCCGCTCTCCTTATTTACGCGTATATTATAGCACAAAGGCTTGATTGTTCAATGATTTGATGATATAATTTAAGGATATTTGATTGTGCTGTCAGCACAAAGGAGTGTGTGATTTTGAACAAGACTACCGTTTTAAACACCTTTTTGCAGAACAACTCGCTCGATATGCTTCTTGAGGCGGTCAGCGTTCAGCTCGGCTGCACCGTGATAGTTACGGACAACGCCTTCCACATTGTTTCCTCCTTTGCCGCAAAGGGCTTTGAAGATGACGCCTACCGCAAGGCGGTTGCGCACAGCGAGCTTCCGCTTTCCGCCTGCAGTGCGATTGCAAAGGCCACGGAGGAAAAAAGAGGGGAAAGAGTCCTGGCTCAGGTGAACGGAAAAACGCTTGCGGTGAGCGAGCTGAAAAGCGGCTCTCTTGCCCTCGGATACATAATATACATTCTGTTCCAATCCGAACCGCCGGCAGACGCAGACTGCCTGTTCTGCGAGAGTCTCATAGCAAAGCAGTTTTATACCGACAGACGCACAAACGGCTTTGCCCTTGACAGTGCCGAGGAGATTATTATTGAACTGCTTGACGGAAAATTTTCAAGCGAGGAGGTCTTTAAAATGAAAGCGGCCGGAACCTTCCTTTCCGCGTTCAATCCGGAGCGCTTTGCTCTCATCTCCCTTTCCCATGACTCTGCGGACAGGCTGAAAAACGAGCACATTGCCCGCTCGCTTGAGCAGAGTTTTCATGCCTCGCACCCGATTTTTTACGGCGGCAAAGTGCTGCTGTTTCTTCATGAAGACCACGACATACGCTTTCTTAGCTCGCTTATCAGCGAATACAATCTGCGCGCGGTGATATCGGAAAGGCTTGAAAAACTTTTTTCGCTCAAAAAGGAGTATGACGCGGTAAACGATGTTCTCGAATACCTCAAAAGCAAAAAGGCCCCGTTCCTTGAAAGGAGCAGGGACTATACGCTTCTGATGCTTTTGAAAAAGAGCGGCGAAAGCTTCGGCTTTATAAACGAGAAAGTTAAGGCGGTTTTTGACCACGACAGGGAAAACAACGGCGAGCTTTGCCTCACGCTTTATACCTATCTAATCTGCCGACACTCGCTTGCGGAAACGAGCGCTCGCCTTTTTACCCACAGGAACACCGTTCAGTACCGCATTAAAAAGCTGCGCGACGATTTTGAAATTGACTCAGATTCACCGGACGGTCAGCTTCCGCTGCTGCTTTCACTTACAAAGGCACTGCTGCTTCTGGGCAACGAAAGTCTGTTTATCGGAAAGCAGGAGGAATAAAGCAAA
>JAEDIH010000205.1 GCA_016292575.1 Clostridiaceae bacterium
TGAACATCAAAGGCTTTGAGTTCAACTGGTTCATGCTCATTGCCGCCGTTTTGCTTGCCTGCTCATATATCACGCTTTACAAAACGCGCTTCGGTCTGCGGCTCATGGCCTGCGGCGAGCATCCGCAGGCGGCGGACAGCGTCGGCATCAACGTTTACAAAATGCGCTATGCAGGCGTACTCATCTCCGGCGCGCTCGGCGGTCTCGGCGGCATTATCTATGTCACCTGCGGCGTCAGCGAATGGAAGTTTGAATACGGCGTTGCCGGCTTCGGCTTCCTTGCCCTTGCGGTTATGATTTTCGGTCAATGGAAACCGACGAGAATTGCACTTGCAGGCTTGCTTTTCGGTCTTTTCAGGGCGCTTTCAAACGTCTATTCCGGAATCGACCTGCTTTCCGCGCTCAACATTCCGAGCACGATATACAACATGATGCCTTATATCATTTCACTGCTTGTTCTTGCCCTGACGTCTAAGAAATCAAGAGCGCCTAAAGCGGAGGGTATTCCCTACGACAAGGGCAGCAGATAAAACCGATTAGGTATCTATTATCTAATATCTCTTATCCATTATCTATTATCTTGCGTCCTTTGTCTAATGCTTTACAGTTTTTGTGAGATTTTGGATTCTGAGTTTTGGGAATAAATATTTGATTGTGAAACAACTGCTGCATTGAAAATCCATTATTCTTTCTCTGTCTGTTGTCTGTTTAAATCGGTAAAGCAGAAGCAATATGCAATTGCCGGGCAACAGTTGCTGCCCGGCGAACGTTTTCCATTCCGATTAAGATAATAGATAAGAGATAATACATAATAGATAATAGATATTTCATAGGAGGAAAACCATGCGCATCTATGACATTATTGCAAAAAAGCGCGACGGCTTTGAGCTGACGGACGGAGAAATTGCGTTTTTTGTCCGCGGCTACACTAACGGCGAAATCAAGGACAGTCAGGCGGCGGCGTTGCTTATGGCTGTTTATCTGAACGGCATGACGGACAGGGAAACCGTCTGCCTGACAAACGAAATGGCACATTCGGGCGATATGCTTGACCTTTCCGCCGTCGGCTCTGTTACGGCGGACAAACACAGCACCGGCGGAGTTGGCGACAAAACAACGCTTGTTGTGGCTCCCGTTGTTGCCTCCCTTGGCGTTAAGGTTGCAAAAATGAGCGGTCGCGGTCTTGGTCACACGGGCGGCACCGTTGACAAGCTTGAGTCAATCGAGGGCTTTCGCACGGAGCTTTCCGGCGAAGAATTCATAGAGCAGGTTAAAAAAACCGGCGTTTGCGTTGTCGGTCAGAGCGGTCTGCTTGCACCTGCCGACAAAAAGCTTTATGCCCTGCGCGACGAAACGGCAACCGTGGGCTGCATTCCTCTTATCGCGTCCTCAATCATGAGCAAGAAGCTTGCCGCAGGCGCCGAGTGCATTGTGCTTGACGTTAAAACGGGCAGCGGCGCGTTCATGAAAACCGCCCGGGACGCACAAGAGCTTTCAAGAAAGATGGTAGACATTGGAAAAAAGTGCCAAAGGAAGGTTGCCGCGCTCATTACCGACATGAATACGCCGCTCGGAAACAACATCGGAAACTCTCTTGAGGTTATTGAAGCCGTTGAGGTTCTGAACGGAAAGGGTCCGCAGGATCTTCGGGAGGTCTGCGTTGCCCTTGCGGCGAACATCGTAAGCCTTTCTCTGAATATACCGCTTGAAAAAGCAGAGGAAAAGGTCGCCCTTGCGCTCTCCGACGGCAGCGCGTTTTTAAAGCTTTGCGAAATGGTAAGGCTCCAGGGCGGAAATGTCAGTCAGCTTGAAAACACAGATCTTTTGCCAAAGGCAAAATTCTGCCGCAGGGTGCTCTCCCCGTCAGACGGCTTTGTCAGCTTTACCGACGCGGAAAAAATCGGCTCGTCCTCGGTCATTCTCGGCGCGGGAAGAAAAACAAAGGAGGACAAAATTGACCACGCGGCCGGCATTATCCTCAAAAAAAAGACCGGCGACAAGGTTCAAAAGGGCGAGGTGCTTGCCGAGCTTTTCTCGAACAACGAAAGCCTTTTTGACGAGAGCGAAAAGCTCCTGCTTTCGGCGTATGAATTTTCAAGCGCCGAGCCGAAAAAAACACCGCTCATTTATGAGACGGTGAGGTGAAATAAAATCAGAATTAGCATTATTATTCATAGCAAAAAAAGCCGCTTGACAAATGAGCGGCAGATGAGTATAATATAGATGTAGAAAGGCTCTGCGATAAGCGGTTGCCCAGAAGTTTAGTTAAAAAATAACCGCATCATTTGGGCATGAGGGCGGTTATTTTTTATTGCTTTTATTTTTTCGTTGCTTCTATGTAACCTGTGGCTACAATAAGAAGCAAAACAAGTATTACCAAATATTCCATTGGCAACACCACCCTCCTTATTAGTCTGGAGGAAAAAAGTAATAAAATTGTTCCCTCCGAAAAAGGATTTAACCCTAAAAGGAGGGCAACCGCCTACCGT
>JAEDIH010000206.1 GCA_016292575.1 Clostridiaceae bacterium
CTTTTGATTTTATGCCATTTCACGAGTTTACACAAAATGAGAAGAAGAGCCAAAAACATGGTCGCGCGGCGGCGTCAGGCGGCCGCACGCATCGCTAGGTTGCGATACACAACCGGCGGAAATCCTTCCGGATTTGCTGTGTAGACCCTAATGTTATTGTAATAAACAAACACATAACGGAAAACAAGGGTTTTTACCTGCTCCATCGACATGCGATATGTCGGGATCCGATATAGCAGTTCTTTCTTCAACGTTGCAAAGAAGCTTTCCATACGGGCATTGTCATAGCAATGATCTACGCCGCTCAAGCTTTGTTGAATGCCGTTGGCTTTTAACATCGAACGAAAGGCTTCGCTTGTATACTGACTGCCACGATCACTGTGCAGAATTGCGCCCTTCAACTGCGGATAGCGTTTCACCGCTGCATTCACGGTGTCAGTCACGAGCTCCTTCTTCATGTTGTTTCTCATACAAAGAGACAGGATTTCTCCGTTAAAGCAGTCAAACAGCGGCGATATATACAGCTTTCCGTCTGCACATTGTACCTGCGTAATATCCGTCAAAACTTTGGAAAACGGCTGTTCTGCACTGAAATCCTGATGCAGAAGGTTCTCGGAAAACATGGCTTCAGGATCAACTTTTGTTAGCCCTCTCGGTCTTCTGCGCCGATGCAGCCAGCCCTTTTCCCGCATAATTCTTGTGATTTTGCGCTTGCCTACCTTTATACCTTGCTGGTTCAATGCCAACTGCATTCGTTCAACTCCATAATTGTCATTGTGTTCTGACTGTGTTCGGATTCTTTCCATCATTTCCGAAAGAAGCGCATCTTTTGTCGGCTGTCCGAGTTGATGCAAATACCTGTAATAGCCGGATTCACTCACATGCAAAGCTTTACACTGTTCTTTTACGCTCCAACAGCCTTTATGATCTTGGATATAGGCATATCTCAGATGTGCTTTTACTTCTTTCGGTTCGCGGCGAAAAAACCCAGGGCATCCTGCAGAATCTCATTTGTCCGCCGTAATTCTGCATTTTCTTTCTCCAGTTCATAGATCCGTTGTTCTTTCGGATCAGCCTTGGCTCGTTTGTGCCCGCTGCCGACATATGCCCGATCTTCGCCCATCACGTTTTGCCGGTGCCTCCAGTCTGCCAGCGTGTAGTACGGGATTCCCAATTGCTCTGCCGCTTTCTTGATCCCTATTTCATCGGACAGCTTGACTGCTTCAATTTTAAAACTCTTCTCATACGTCATTTGAACTCACCTTTCCTTGTCATTTATTCTATCATCTCTTGGTGCGTTTGTCGACTCTACTTTTATGATAACACTCCAGTTTGCACCGATTCAACAGAAAAAAGCTATAAAATTCAAAAAGCATTTTGTTTTGGCTTTCTGAAAATTATAGCTTTTTGTTTTTTGGTGGAATGTTTTTTGTTCTACGCTGAATGCGACAATCTCTTATATTTTGGAACAAAAATTATTTTACAAGGTAGGCGAGCGCATAATTGTAGATGAGCTCGTCTGTTTTTTTCTGGCAGTCGGGATCGTTTGCAAGGCTGTGGTCAGAGTTGGGATAAGTGATAAAATCGTGCTTAACGCCGACTGCGGAAAGCGCTGCGTCAAGGGCAACGGCGTTTGAATAGGGAACTGTTGTATCGTTCTTGCCGTGCGTGATGATAGTCGGTGGACAGGAGGAGTTAACGTAGGTCAGCGGCGAAGCCTTTGCAAGGGCGGCAGACGCTTTTCCGAAGGTGCTTTTGTCGAACTTGTATCCGCAGGCTTTGGACATGAGATCATAAATTAAATCCTGATTGCCGAGGGACGAATTGGCTGAATAGAACTGCAAATCTGCAAGGTCTGTCGGTCCGCAGTTGGAAACAATGCAGGCAATTTTCATCGGGGAGCTTGTGATGTGCGAATAGCCGTAAAGCAGGGAAAGGTGAGCGCCGGCGGAATAGCCCGAAAGCATAACGCGGTTGATGCTGATGTCATTTTCGTTTCCGATTACCCTGATTGCTTTAAGTGCGCTGTCAATATCGTCCATGATATCAAGAACGCTGACGGAATCGCTGATATAGCGGTAGTTCATTGCTGCCGCAGCAACGCCCATGTCCTCGCAGATTTTTTTGAGGGTATCCTTGCCGTAGGAGGACTTGTCACCGCTGATCCAGGCGCCGCCGTGAATGAAAAGGGCAAGACCGCAGCTTTTGCCTCCTGCACTTTTTGGAACATAGAGGTCAAGCGTCTGGCGTTCCTCGGTTCCGTATTTCAGGTCTGAATAAATATAGCATTTGCTGTTTTTGTTTCCGCCGAAACCGAAAAGGGAGGCGAAAAACGTAAAAATCGCCATAAAGAAAGAAAAGATTTTTTTAATCATATGTAATTTCTCCTCAAAATTGCAAAATTTGTCTTTATAAATATTTTACAATACCCAAAGACGCTTTGTCAATATAAAATATATTGTTGTGCGGTTTTTTTATGTT
>JAEDIH010000207.1 GCA_016292575.1 Clostridiaceae bacterium
TGTGCGAGTCTTTACATTTTTGCCGCTTTGTGGTAAAATATACAAAATCAGCAGGCAATTTGACGTCTGCTTTGTAAAAGCATAATTCGCCTGAAAGGGGAAAAATATAATGAGCAGAAAAATAATTATTGCAGGAGCAGGACACGGTGGTCTTATCGCAGGCGCACTGCTTGCCGAAAAAGGCTATGACGTTACCGTTTACGAAAGAAATATCAGAGACGACCTCGGTTATGACTGGGAGGATTCCGTTGAAAAGAAGATTTTTCGCGAGTGCTCGCTCCCGGAGCCGGACGAAAGCGCATGCAGACCCGGTCAGAGCATGAAGTTCTATAACCCGAATCTCAGATCCTCGATAACCGTCAATCCCTCCGGCGAAGGCAACGTAATGATTGAAAGAAAGTATCTTTATAAAATGCTGCTTGAAAATGCCGAAGAAAAGGGCGTTCGTTTTGTTTTTAATGCAGAAATTCTCTCTCCTATAATGGACGGTCTGCGCGTTGTTGGAATCAGAACGACCGACGGAGATGTATTCGGCGATCTTGTTATTGACGCAGCCGGCATCAATTCGCCGGTCAGACGGAATCTTCCCGTTTGCTGCAATATTGACCGTGACTACGATTACGGCGAGTGCTTTTATGCTTACAGGGCATATTTTGACAAGCTTCCCGCGCCGGAGCCGGACGTACCGTATGAGGTTTTCCTCAAGCCCGGCGGAGAAAGAGGCATTTCCTGGGTCATTACATGGGATAATGAGGTTGACGTTCTTATCGGAAAAATGCAGCCGCATTCAAAGCGGGAGCTTGAAGTTGAGCTTGAAAAAATGAGAGAATACAGTCCGCAGATAGGTCGCAAGGTGCTGCGCGGCGGTCAGATCGGACAGATACCGGTTCGCCGTCCGCTTTCCGTAATGGTCTGCGACGGATATGCCGCCGTTGGTGACAGCGCATATATGACCCTTCCGATGACAGGCTCCGGAATTTGCGCGTCAATGCGCGCCGGAATGATTCTTGCGGACGTTGTTTCAAATGATAAGAACAACGAATTTTCCGCAAAAACTCTTTGGGAGTATAACAAAAGATATATTCTCCATTTCGGTCTGAACTTTGCGGCTATAGATATTCTTAAAAATATCATTATCTGTATGGAGACCGAGGGAATAAACTTCCTCTTTGACAAGCAGATTATTTCCGAAAGCGATATGAAATTCGGTAAGGGTCAGGGAGGAAGCATGACCGTTTCGGAAATGGCGTCAAAGGCCTTCAAGGGAATAGGCAATCTTCCCGTTCTTTTCAGAACCGCCGGTGCGCTCTCCAAGGGTGGCGCGGCTAAAAAGGTATACAGGGAAATTCCTCAGGAATATGACGAGGCCGCCGTTCTGAAGTGGAAGGCGGACGTCCTTGCCGCAACGGCATTGATGGTCAGATAAATCACGGTCAACGGAATCGGAGAAAACAATGCACAATAAAAAATATGTTAAAGAAAAGCTTGCGCTTTATCTGTTTAAAATTCTTATAACCGCCGTTTATGCGGGTTCAATGTATCATTGCTGGGTTTATTTTTTCAACCCAAAAATTCCCACGCCGTTTTTCAAGCTCGGTAACTATTTCCTTGCCGTGCTCATTGTTTTCATTTACATCACGTTTGTTAAGGTTTTCGGCGGCTTTCAGGTTGGAACGGCAACAAGGTCGGATCTGATTTTTTCCCAGATTATTGCCATTGCGTTTTTGCAGGCGATGAGCTACATTGTTTTTTCGCTTTTGAGCTACCGGCTCGTTTCTCTTTTGCCGTTCATTGTGATGTTCCTTGCATTTTCCGTTTTTTCGGTCATTTGGGTTTTTGCGGCGGATTTTGTCTATTACAAAATCCACGCAATCAAAAGGACGGTTGTTGTTTTCAATAATGTTGATTCCTATATTTCGCTCAAGGGTATCAGAAAGCTTGAAAGGCGCTTTTCCGTTGTGCGCACGCTCAATTCGGAAAAAACCTCGCTTGAGGAGCTTTTTGAAATTCTTGAAAACGCCGACGCGGTTTTCCTCTGCGGCGTTCCGTCCGATTACCGCAACGAGGTTGTAAAATACTGCATTGCCGAGGGCAAGGTTGCATATATCAAGCCGAAAATTTCCGATACCATCATTCGTGGCGGAAAAACAATTCAGCTCATGAACATTCCGGTTTACCGCTGCAAGCGCAGCGACGGAAATTTGGTCTATCTCCTTGTTAAAAGGATTTTTGACGTTGTGCTGTCGCTCATCGGAATCATTGTTCTTTCTCCGGCTTTTCTTTTGGTTGCGCTCGCAATCAAAATTGATGACGGCGGCCCGGTGTTCTATAAGCAAAAAAGACTCACCGCAAACGGAAAGGTTTTTGAAATTATAAAGTTCAGAAGTATGCGTGTTGATGCGGAAAAGGACGGTGTTGCCCGCCTTGCCGGCGATGACGATGACAGAATAACCAAGGTGGGAAAATTCATCAGGAAGC
>JAEDIH010000208.1 GCA_016292575.1 Clostridiaceae bacterium
TCGTTTTCCGGAATGAGTCCTACGGAAAGAATGAGTCCGTCGCATTGAACAAAGCTTTCCGTACCCTTAATCGGGCGCATTTTTTCGTCAACCTTTGAAATTTCAACACCGGTGAGTCTATCCTCGCCGAAAACCCTTGTCACCGTATGGGAGAGATAGAGCGGAATGCTGTAATCATGAAGGCACTGATGAATGTTCCTTGTAAGTCCCGAGGGAGTGCTTTTTGCTTCATAAACTCCAAGCACCTGTGCGCCCTCAAGGGTAAGCCTGCGCGCCATAATAAGACCGATATCGCCCGAGCCTAAAATGACGCACTTCTTCGTCGGCAGCTGACCGAGGAGATTCGTAAGGTTCTGCGCCGTTCCTGCGGTGAAAACACCTGCCGGTCTTGTTCCGTGGATATTGACCTGCTTTGCGGTTCTTTCGCGGCAGCCCGTTGCAAGAATGAGCGTTTTTGACTGAACGGTGAAAACGCCCTCGCGGCTCACGAGCGTAAGGGTAAAAAGCTCGTCCTTCTTTTCAATATCAGTGACAAAGGTCAGCGTTGTAACGTCGCACTTTGTCTTTTTCAGCATATCAATATATCTTTCGGCGTATTCCGGACCGGATAGCTTTTCCGAAAAACGGATAAGACCGAACCCGTCGTGGATGCACTGCTTGAGTATTCCGCCGAGCCTTGCCTCGCGTTCAACAAGAAGAACGCTTTTTCCTTTTTCGTCGCATCTCACGGCTGCCGCAAGTCCTGCCGGGCCCGCACCGATGATAACAACATCATAAAGAGTTTTCATCTCACTTGCCCTCCTTTGTTTCGCCGAATACAATTACGGATTCGCTGTTGCTTTTGCGTACCTCGGAAAGGGGAACACCCAAAAATTCGGCAATGATTTTCATAACAACCGGAGAGCAGAAGCCGCCCTGACACCTGCCCATTCCGGCGCGGACGCGTTTTTTGACTCCGTCAACGGTCGGAACACAAATCGGTGAACGCAGTGCGTCCAGAATTTCGCCGCGGCTTATTTCCTCGCAGCGGCAGACTATCTCGCCGTAATCGGGATTCTTTTTGATAAGCGCGGCTCTTTCCTTTGCGTTCATGTCGCGCAGGTGCGGAATCGGGTTCCTGTGCGGATTGAAGCTGTTGTTGCGTTCGGGCTTTATGCCGTAGCAGTAAAGTGCCTGCAATGTCATTTTTTCAACGTCCAGCGCAACAACGGGCGCAGTTGTGAGTCCCGGAGACTGAATTGCTGCGCAGTGAATGAGGTTGTGGGCTTCGCGTCCTCGTTCAATAATAAAATCTTCCTCAAACGAGGGAGCGCGTACACCCGTAAAATAAGTTATGATGTCGGAGCGTCTGAGCTTATCGGTAGCGTCCTGCTGTTTGTTAAAGACGTTGGTAATGCTTTCGGGATTGGTGGCGGTGTTCTCCTTTTCAAAGGTTTCAACCGCGTCAGGTCCAACAAGGAGATTGTGGTGAACGGTGTGGAGGATTCCGCCGCCCTTGGTGTGCCCCGCGCTTTTTTGCAGCGTTTTAATTGTCACTACCGAATGAATGAATGCGCCTGCCTTGGTGTCAAGAATACTGTTCGTACCGCGCCTCGGATGAATAGAGTAAAAGCGGTCGCCTGCCATTTCGGCAACATCATCGGCAAACACACCGGCCGCGTTGATAACTATCTTCGGTCTGATTGTTCCGCGGTTTGTTTTGACGGAAACAATCTCTCCGTTTTTCGTTTCCATTGAAAGAACAGCGGTATTCAGGCAGATTTTTGCGCCGTTCTGAACCGCGTTTTCCGCATAAGCTATCGTAAGCGAATAAGGGCAGACACAGCCGGCGGACGGATTATAGAGCGCAAACTCAAAATTTTTGTTGAGATTCGGTTCGGCGGCAAAAAGTTCCTCCTTGGATATCACCTTTGTGTCCGTAACGCCGTCAACAAGCCTGCGCTTTGCGGCATAAGCTTCAACAAAGGGTTTAAGCTCTTTTTTGGTAAAGCCGACATACTGACCGCAGCGCGAAAAAGGAACGCCGAGATCGCGGCAGATATCTCCGTAGACCTTATTACCCCAAAGAACATAATGCTGCTTTAGACTGCCTTTTGAAAGGTCAACTCCGGGGTGAACTTCTCCGTCGTTACGACCGGAGGCTCCGAGAGCCAGGTCGCACTCCTTTTCAACAAGAAGGATATCAAGCTTCCATTTGGACAGCTCGCGTGCAATTGAAACGCCCGAAATTCCGCCGCCTATGATTAGTACATCCGGTGTTTTGCCGTCAAGGGCGTTATCCGAAAGCGAGGGCAGGCGCATTTCGGGAATCTTTGCGCCGGTAAATCTGATATTATTAACAACGTGGACGTCCTTTTTGCCGGTAACGGCCATCTGGCATGCCTCAACAATACCGTCCCATGTATTCCATTCGCCGGTCATGACGCGCATACGGTTTTTATCGGTAAACTGAATTTTTCCTCCATAGCGTTCATTCAG
>JAEDIH010000209.1 GCA_016292575.1 Clostridiaceae bacterium
GCTTGGTTCGGGACCAAGAGGCCATGGGTTCAAGTCCCGTCACTCCGACCATTTTCCGAAAAATGCTTGAAACTGCAAGGTTTCAGGCATTTTTTTATATGTCTTGTTCGCGCTTGGTTTTTTAGTAAAAATCTAACGAACCAAGAGGGAAAGAAAAACATGAGAAAAAAGCCTACAATCCGCATGAAATCTAAGGAAACAGCCGCTGAGGTCTTTGAACTGTTTTTACTAACCAAGCGCGCTGACGGCGTAAAACCAAGAACGATCGAAACATACAAGCAACATTTCCATGCAATATCGAAGCATCTTGACATTAACCAAGAGATAGCAGAAATGACAGCCACGGACTTAAAAATGATGATTGTATCAATGCAGAACAAAGGACTTGCGCCGAACTCAATCAAAGGTATCGGTGTATTCATTTTCACAGGCGATGATGATTCCGTCTGCAAGCTCATATACTCTGTTCGTAAGGTTTGCAAGGGTTTCTTCCCATGTTGCGCCCTTGGTGACACCGAGTTCAAAGTTTGCGTTGGAAACGGCAAGACCTGTTTCTGCGTTGATTTCGCCGATAGCGTTGTTGAGCACTTCATTAAGCTTTGCTACGACAAATTCGGAAGCTGCATAAGCCAAGTCGGCAAGGTTTGTCATAAGGATATCTTTTGCTGCGCCGTCTGCTACGGTAGCAGCGTCTGTTTCTGTCCATGCAAAGTTTGTGCCGAGAGCTGTGTTGACTTTTTCAAGAGCCTTGGGTGCTGCATAGTTTGCTACTGCAACTGCAACAGCATCGAGCGTCTCAAGTCCTTCAATTGCCTCATGAATGTCGTTGATAATGCCGGGGGTTTCATCGTCAATCAGGTCAAGGACAACTTCAAGTCCGCAGACGATCATGCTTTCAACATCTGAGAAGTCGAGAGCGAGAATCATATCAAGATTCAGACCGTGTGAGGAAGCAAATGCGTCATTTCACTATATATCCGATTGATTTCCAGCATCAGCCGTTTGCTGTAATCATAGAAATACTGACTGTGAATCAAAGCCTGTATGAGCTGAACGGTTGAAGCGTTTTTGTCAAGATTAGCAGCGATCTTTTTTGCCGATACCGTTTGCTCTTTCAACGCTTTTTCAAAGAGCTGAACACTTTAACAGACGCTGCCTACGGCAAAGCTGATTTCGCTTTCGATAAAATCCTCAATGTTCTCATATCTTCTGTAAAAGGTCGGCTTTGAGATTTCAGCTCTGTCAACTAACTGCTGAACGGTTGGCACATAATAACCGTCCTCGCTGAGGAACTCACAAAAAGCTTTTCGCAAAGCCTTGTCGGTTTTCACAATGCTTTTATTCTTATTATTCGCCGTCATTTTTTTCCACTCGATTCCATAATGCTTAAAGATTTGATCGGAATAGCCGATAAGAGGCAGTATAAATTCATCTGACAGTAATTTTCCGTTGTTGATATAATTATAAAAGAAATAGATCATCGCGGTATAACCTAAGACATCAATAAAACTAAAGTCTTTCTTCCCGTCCGGATCAAACAGCGTCTTTCCTTTTTCAATCAGAATATTGATTAAAACCGGTATAAATTCATAATTGCCGTTTTTGTCAACAAAGGTAAAAAATAAATCTTTTATTGAAACAGCACCGAACAGGAATGAAAACCTTTCTTCCGCAGAAGCGTTGTAATTTATGCTCAGACAGTCAATCCCTAACTCCTCAAGCTTCCGGAGCAGTTCCTGCGGCAGTTTTTCCACCATATCATAGACATCTTCAAAGTTTCTGTAAAAGGTTGAGCGGTTTATTCCTGCCTTTTCGCAGATTTCCGCAACGCTGATTTTCCGGTAGTTTTTTTCTTTCATAAGCTCAGCGGCGGCATTGATAATTTTATCTCTTGATTGATTCATGGCACTCATTTTTAACCGACTGCACAAGTCAGCCTTACCCTCAACAAATTTTTGCCGCTCCATCAGACCACGTCAGCGCTTTGGCTGATTTTGAAAAGACGGCATTGATATTTTATCATTCGTTTCAGGGATTGTCAATCCACGTCACACGGCGTTTATTTCTTAACAGTTACGCAAAAACGTCAACTCCCCTGCCAAAGTCAGGTGTTTTTCATTATAACCGAGCCGATACATTCGACAACGTGCTCGCACGCATCGGCGCACGATTCAAAACAGTCATATATCTTTCTCCATGAAACGTTTTCAAGCACATCGGTCGTATCACTTGTCAGCGCGCGCATTGAAGTGAGGTAAAGCCTGTCGCACTCCTCTTCAACATTGTTCAGCTCAATAATCAGACTGCTTATCTTTTTTGATTTCTTAAAGCTTTTGAACTCAGTCATTGTACTGCTGATAAGCTCGCACGCGGTCACAAGCTTTTCGGCAAATTCTATCGCGTCGGGACGAATAGTGCGGATATCGTAAATATAAAACTTTTGAAGAATTTCTTCAAGCTCATCAATCA
>JAEDIH010000210.1 GCA_016292575.1 Clostridiaceae bacterium
CGCCCATTTCGATGATGGAAACATCGAAGGTGCCGCCGCCGAGGTCGTAAACCATAACTTTCTGATCCTCTTCCTTATCAATACCGTAAGCAAGAGCTGCGGCTGTCGGTTCGTTGATGATTCTCTTGACATCAAGACCGGCAATTTTGCCTGCGTCCTTTGTTGCCTGACGTTGAGCGTCGGTGAAGTATGCCGGAACGGTGATAACGGCTTCGGTAACCTTTTCACCGAGGTAAGCTTCCGCGTCCGCTTTCAGCTTCTGAAGAATCATTGCGGAAATTTCCTGCGGAGTGTAATTTTTTCCGTCAATGGTAACATGATAGTTTGAACCCATCTGACGCTTGATTGAGGAGATTGTTCTTTCGGGGTTAGTGATTGCCTGCCTTTTTGCAACCTGACCGACAAGTCTTTCGCCAGTTTTTGAGAACGCAACAACGGACGGGGTTGTTCTTGCGCCTTCGGCGTTAGCGATAACAACGGGTTCGCCGCCCTCGATAACCGCTACACATGAGTTTGTTGTACCAAGGTCAATACCTATAATCTTTGCCATAATTTATTCCTCCAATTTGATGTAATTTCTGAAAATAATTTATATGAAAAGCCTTGAGCCATACTCAAGATTTTTCTTTCTGAAAATCAGTTTGCAACCTGAACCATTGCAGGTCTGAGTATTCTGTCGCCGAGGCGATAGCCCTTTGAAAAAACCTGTGCAATCACATTTTCGCCCAAAGACTCGTCCTCGGTGTGCATGACACCGTTATGAATGTTCGGGTCAAAGGGCTCTCCCTTTTCGCCGAAAGCTTCAACACCAAGCTTTTTGAGCGTTTCACAAAAGCTTGTGTAGATCATTTCAACACCCTTTTTATAGCTTTCAAGGTCTGTTTCGCCTGCGCTTATTGCGCGCTCAAAGTTATCGAGTACACCGAGAAGCTCCTTGAGGCAGTCAGCCTTTGAATCGCCGTAGGCGGCCTCCTTTTCACGCGTGGAACGCTTTCTGTAATTATCATATTCCGCAAGTGTGCGGATATGAGCCTCCTTTGCCGCGGCAAGCTCCTTTTCAAGCTTTTCGGTTTTGGATTCGCTCTTTTTCTCGCTCTTTTTGTTTTCGGTCTTTTTTTCTTCGGAATTGGCCTTTTCGGTCTTTTCCGTCTGCTCTTTTTGCTCTTCGGCTTCGGTCTGCTCCTTTGCGGGGGCTTCCTCTTTTTTTGTCTTAGCCATTGCCATCCTCCTTTACCGGCTCCGGGCCGTCGTCAAATGTATCCGTGAGAATTTTGCTCACAAGCTCGGTCAAATATTCAATACCGGGAATCAGCTTTGCGTAATCAAGCCTTGTCGGGCCTATGATTCCGATAGCTCCTGTCTCATGACCGCGGATATTATACCGCGAAATTATCATGCTGGTGTTTTCAAGCTGGCGGAACATATTCTCCTTGCCGATAGTTACGGAAAGCGAGCCTTTATTGGCCGAAACGGCGCGTTCAAGCTTTTCGTCCTCGTCAAAGAACTGCATCATTTCAAAAACATTGTCGCCAAGCTCGCGGTGGTGGAGAAGGTTTTGTTCACCTTCAAGGTGAATTTCAGCCTGAACCGCCTTTGAAGCGATGTCCGCAAGATGGGAAAACAGCGGACTCATTGCAAGCGCACCCGCGCCGAGCGACGCAACAAGGGTCTGAATCATCACCGTTCCGATATCGCTGACGGGTCTTCCGATAAAGGTTTCCTCAACAATGCGGTAAAAGTTTGCAACCATTTCCTGTGTAAGCTCGGTATCGGTGCGGCAGATGCCGTTTTTGATGATGCCGGACGAGGTGATGAGGACAATCATTGCAAGACGTGTTCCGACGGGAATAAGCTCAATTTTTTTGACTATTGCGCCCTCATCGGTAGGCGTTGTTGCAATCGAGGCGCAGTCGGTCATTTTTGCAAGAAGCTCGCTCGCCTTTCCGAGCAGCTTTTCCGGATTTCCGGCAACGCGCTCAAGCTGCGTCCGGAGGCTTTCGCGCTCCTCCTGCGAAAGCTCGCTGCACTTCATAAGGTGGTCGATGTAATAGCGGTATCCGGCTTGCGACGGGATTCGTCCGGCGGAGGTATGCGGCTGATCAAGCAGCCCCATTTCCGCAAGCTCGCTCATTTCGTTTCTGATAGTTGCGGAAGAAACGGAGATCGGAAGCGCGCTCATCAAGAACTTTGAACCGACCGGTTCGCCCGTCCGGATATAATGCTCAACTATTGCGGAAAGGATCATTTCCTTCCTTTTTCCAAGCTCCATGTCTTCGCCTCCTTAGCTTTGATTTAGCACTCTTTATATGCGAGTGCTAATCACTGTCATTAATATACAACCTCTGCTAACAAAAGTCAAGTGTTTTTTAAAAAAAATTTAAGGAAGCTCTGAATAAATCTGATGTACAGATTACGCCGTCAGATTTTTCGTCAGAT
>JAEDIH010000211.1 GCA_016292575.1 Clostridiaceae bacterium
CCATGATGCCGAACAGGCTGCACTTTGTGTCAAGCGTTCCGCGTCCCCAAAGGAAACCGTCCCTTTTTTCTCCGCCGAACGGGTCGGCGCTCCATTTTTCCGCGTCTACCGGAACAACGTCAAAGTGTGCCATAAGCACTGACGGCGAGGAGCTGCTTTTGCCTTTGATGCGAAACAGCAGACCTCCGGCAATATCCTCTTTTTCGCTTTTGGCGTAAACAGAGGGATAAAGCTCCTCCAGCAGGGAACGGAATTTTTCAAATTCGCTCCGGTCGACCTTTGCTTCGTCTTTGTTTGAAACGGTTTTGCACCGAATCATTTTTGAAAGATTTTCAGCGGCAAGGTCGGTGTTGACCTCAATGCTTTTGTTTTTTATGCTCGTGTTGAGCTTTGGCGTTTTGATTCTCAGAGCATTGCTGTTGATAACTGCAATGAAAACGACCAAAGCGATGAGCAGTATTATCAGAAACGTCATAATAAGGACCTCTTCTCTTTAAAATCGGGAGTCGCCGAAAAACAGCAACTCCCGCAATTTTTGTTTATACCCACTTGAGCTTATACATAATGTGGGCGCCGAGCATTGAAATTGCAACGCCGGCAAAGATGAGAACGCCTATCTGGATGCTGCCGGCAAAAACAAGAATAAGCGAAAGCACGGCTATAGGGAAGATAGAAATTCTCCAATGCTTGACAAAGTATGTTGCGGCAAGAGAACCGAAGATTGCATATGTAACCTGCTTGAATGCCGGGGCGAGCGCTCCCTCACTCATAACTTTTGTAAACGCCGGATTGACCGCAAAGATCAGAACAAAAACGGCAATGATGAGCGTTGTGACTATTGCCGAGGCGGCAATGGAGATGGTTGAAATGATCTCGCCCTCCTCGGAGTTTGCGCGAACCTTTGCGTTTTCCATTGAGTTGAGCGCGCAGGGGAGCTTGAGGTTCGCAATGTTTCCGGTGAGGAACGAAAGATAGGTTCCGCCCGAACCGAGAAGCGGAGCATAGGCGATAACTTCAATAACGCCCGTGGGATAAAAGAGGATTGCAACCGAGGCAAAGCCGCTTGCAACAACGCCCCAATCCGGCCATACCTTAAGGTGAAGACACATTAAAACAGGAACGGCAAGCAGCGCGATGATTGCAAGGACGCACCAGATTCTGCCGTAAAAATGAACGGAGTCTATGTAAGTTCTTTTTTTCATTTTTAATACCTCCATTCAATAGCTGCAAGGTCGGGTGCAAAGGACGAGATGAGAACAACAACTCCCATTGCAAGAATCATGCTAAGTGGCATTGCCAGCGCTTCGAGCCACTTTGCTTTGAGCTTTTTGTTGATGAAAGTCAGAATAAGCATGAAGATGATGGAAGAAACGATGGCGGAAATTGAAAGCACGCCGGCGCCGTCGCCGAGGACAACATTGACCTTTTCTCCTGCTTCGTTAACGCCGACTTCACCGATGCCGGCAATACCTCTTGAAAGGAAAGCGGCAATAAGTCCGATGAAAGCGGCGGCGGACATAAGGTCTGCCCATTTTGCATTTTTGTTGACTGCGCCCGAAACGCTTTTCTGAACCTTTTTAAGAATAATAGGAATGAGAAACAGCGGCAAAAGGCAGCCGAGGGTCATGACCCAGGCGATTGCAACAAAAACCTTCGGGTCGGTAACGGGGCTTCCGATACCGCCGGAAAGACCTGCCGCTTCAATAGCGGCCTCTGCAGCCGGAACCTCATATTGGATTGCTCCGATGACCGAAAGGCGGATCCACGGGAGAACATATCCGAGGGCAACCGAGAGAACAATAACGGTGATGGCGATACTTATAGCCGGTGCGATTGAAAAGACCGCGCTTGACGTAATGGTGTTTTTAATCTGCTCTTTTGTAATGCCCAGCTCCTTTCCTCTTTTCACAGCTCTGATCATAAAGAACAGCGACTGAGCAATAACAAAGACCACGATTCCGACAGCGAGCATAAACATGAAGCCGTCGGATTTGAAATCTTGAAACATTGGCACTCTCCCTTTCATATATAATCGACAAAACCGTCGATCTTATTTTAGTAAATTATAGCATTATACGACTCTTTGAGTCAACCGTGAACGGAAAAAATCTTTGACTTATATATAAGTTGATGATATAATAAAAAGGCTGAGCTGTATAATCCGGATTATATGGGTCACCCACAGCAGATAAACTGATAATTTTTTTGCCCGAAAGAGGGGAAGTCTCCTTGAAAAACGAAAATGCAAAGAATAACTCCCGTCCCGTTCATCCGATGCGGATAATTGCCCTGAGTGTGCTGTCGGTGATAATCGCCGGCACTGTGCTTTTTATGCTTCCGTGCATGACGCGCGACGGAAAGGGTCTTTCCTTCATGAAGGCGGTCTTTACTGCAACCTCAAGCGTCTGCGTAACGGGGCTTACCCTCATTGATC
>JAEDIH010000048.1 GCA_016292575.1 Clostridiaceae bacterium
AACTTTTCAACCGCTTCAACCGTGGGCATTGCCGCCGAGCAGCTGTGGGCGGAAATGAGCATTGAAGCGGAGGCTGTTCCAAACTCAAGCGCGTCGATAATGTCCCAGCCCTCAAGCAGGCAGCGGATAAATGCGGACGCATAGCCGTCGCCGCCGCCGAAGCCTTTCATCGCTTTGACCGGGAACGGCTTTATCGAATAGCTCTTGCCGTCGTTGGTATAGGCGGTGGAACCGTCCTTGCCGTGCTTGATGATGACAATCTTGCAGCCGTGGGAGTGCCAGCGCTTTGCGCTCTCCTCATCGGTCTTGCAAACACCCATAATAGCCTCCGTAAGGTCATATTCCTCACGCGAGCCGAGAATAATGTCGCTGTTTTCGGCAACCATTGAATAGTAAACGGAAATCTCGTCCTTGTTCTTCCATGTGTACGGACGGTAGTCGATATCAAAAATCACTACGGTGCCGTTCTTCTTTGCAAGCATCATAGCCTTGAGAACGGCTTCCCTTGAGGGCGACTGCGAAAGCGCTGTTCCCGAAATCACAATGGCCTTTGCGCTTTTTATGTAGTCCTCGCTCACCTCGCCCGGCTCAAGCATAAGGTCAGCAACGCCATCGCGGTACATAAGGATGCTGCTTTCAGTAGGGCTTTTGATCTCGGTGAAGGTCAGACCTATTTTTTCGCCGTTCTTTGCTCTTACAACGTTCGATGTGTCAATACCGTCGTTTTTAAAGTAATTGATAACATAGTCGCCGTGCTGATCATCGGAAACCTTGCCGATGAAGCCGACCTTTTTTCCGAGTCTTGCAAGACCTACTGCAATGTTTGCCGGCGAACCGCCGACGTATTTGTTGAAGTTGCAGCTTTCCGAAAGCGGACGGTTCATATCCGTGGGATTGAAGTCAATGGCAATTCTTCCGATCGGGATAACGTCCAAGGGACGGCTTTGGTCAAATTCGACGTATTTCATAAGTGCGTTCTCCTTTAAAATAAATTTATATCATCGGATTTTTGTACCGAATAAAAAACTCCCATATGTCTTTTTGCGTTTTTGTATGCTCCATCGATCTCCGCCTGATGAAGATCATAATAGCCGTGAATCCTTCCGCCTTCATAGCTTTCGCGCACCGAACGTTCAACGCTGTCAAAGGTTGCGGTTGCAATGTTGATTTTTTTGATTCCGCTCTGATGGCAGCGGATAAAGTCCTTTTCGCTGATACCCGTTCCTCCGTGAAGCACAAGCGGAACAGAAACAAGCTCATGAACCTTTTCAAGGATATCAAAGCGAAGATGAGGCTCCTCCTTATAGTTTCCGTGGGCGTTGCCTATCGCTATTGCGAGCGCGTCAACCTTTGTTTCCGCGGCAAAGCGCTTTGCCTGCTCGGGTGAAGTGCAGTTGATTGCAATATCCTCGCTTCCGTCCTCGCTTCCCCCTACGCAGCCTATCTCCGCTTCAACAGCCGCGCCGTATTCCCGGGCAAGCAGGGCAACGTCCTTTGTGACCGCAATGTTTTCCTCAACGGGCAGATGGGAGCCGTCAAACATTACGGAAGTGAAGCCGATATCGAGCGCCTGTTCAATACAGCAGAGCGTTTTTCCGTGGTCAAGGTGAACGGCAACGGGAACGTCCGCCGCCTCTGCCGCCGCAACCATAAGCGGTCCGATGAGCGCAAGGGGCGAATGATTCAGCCGCACCTCGGCAATCTGAAGAATTATCGGCGAGCGCGTTTCCTCTGCCGCCTTTATCACGCCGAGAACCATTTCCATGTTTGCAACACTGAATGAGCCGACTGCGTAATTGCGCTTTTGTGCGTCGGAAAGCAGGTCTTTCATATTAACAAGCATTTTTATCTCACTACCTTTGCGGTTTTTTTGTTTACAATGTTTTCAATGTCCTCCCTTGTTGCCATTGAGGTATCGCCCGGCGTTGTCATTGCAAACGCTGCGTGCGCAAGCGCAAAGGAAAGCGCGTCTTCCTCATTCTTTCCGGAAAGCAGGGAGAACAAAAAACCCGAGGCAAAGCTGTCGCCGCTTCCGATGCGGTCAAGCACATCGAGCTTTTCATAGCAATCGGACAAGATGAGCTTTTTATCCTTGACGCAGACCGCGCGCAGACTGTTGCAGGACGCGCTGTGAACCGTCCTCACGGTTGTTGCAATAAGCTTTATGTTCGGAAACTTTTCAGTAACTTTGTTCATGAAGCGCAGATAGCGCTCATCGTCATGGACGTCAAGGTCAGAGCCTTTTTCGCCCTCAAAGCCGAGCACGTTGACAAAATCAAACTCATTGCCGAAAACGATGTCCGTATATTTGAGAATTTCTCCGATAGTTTTTTTGACCTCGTCCGCGTTTTCAAGACACGCCCAGAGCGACGGACGGTAGTTGAAATCGAACGAGACGAGCGTGCCGTACTCCCCGGCTTTCCTGACCGCTTCAAGTGCCGCCTTTGCCGTACTGCCGGAAAGGGCGCAGAAAATTCCTCCCGTATGGAAAACGCGCACGCCCCTTGAAAAAACGGCGTCCCAGTCAAAATCGCCCTCTTTTATCTGCGAAACGGCGGTGTGTCCCCTGTCCGAAGTGCTTTTTGCACCCCTGAGACCGAAGCCGCGCTCAACAAAGTTCAGTCCGTTGCGGCAGTCTTTGCCGATTTTGTCAAACGGCTTCCACTGAATCAGTGAGGTGTCAACGCCGCCCTGCATAATGAGGTCTTCGATAAGAAGGCCTACATCATTCTTGCAAAGCGCAGTGGCAACGGCCGTTTTCATTCTGAAGCACTTTGAAAGCGCTCTTGCAACGTTATATTCGCCGCCGCCCTCCCAGACGGTGAAGGAGCGCGCGTTTTTCACCCGCTCTTCGCCGGGATCAAAGCGCAGCATAACCTCGCCGAGAGACACAAGGTCAAAGGAAGTGTCCTTTTTAATGTTCATAAAATCACCTTATTCAATTGATTTAAGCGCTTCAACAATATCAACACGCTCAAGGTTGCGCCTGAGCACAATATTCACGCAGAGTGAAAAGACCATTGAAAGCACTGCCGAATAAAGGAAGCTCAAAAAGCCGGCGTTCCTTGCAAACATGAGGATATCAACCTCGCCGACGGCGATTATCATGCGGTGCAGCGCAACTCCGAGGAGCAGACCGAGCGCCGTTCCGAAAATGCTGAGCATCAGGTTTTCCCTGAAGATATACGCGGTTACCTCGCGCTTTCTGAAGCCGAGGACTTTGATTGTTGCAATCTCCTTGATGCGCTCGTTGATATTGATGGAGGAAAGGTTATACAGAACGATGAATGAAAGCAGCCCGGCCGAAATGACGAGGATAATGACAACGTAGCCGAGAGAATCAAGAATATGCTCAAAGCTTCGCTGAATCTCCTCGGAATAAGAAACGCCCGTAATGTCGTATTCGCTCATGAGTTCCTTTGAAAGCTGCTCCTTTTGCGTTCCGGAAAGGGGCGATTTGAAGTTTGCCATAATGTAGTTATAACAGGGATTGGCGCCGAAGAGAGCCGTATAAACTTCCTTTGTCATAAAAACATAGTGGAATATATAGTTTTCCGCAACGGCGGCAACCGGCACCCGGACAACGTATGAATCGGAGATGAAAACATTGATACTGTCTCCGATGGAAAGACCGAGCGACTTTGCAAGCTTTTTTGTGATTACCGCGCCGTTCTGCGGCAGGGAGAGAGCCTTGCCCGTGTCGGCGTCCCTGAGTCTGAGATAGTTCGGTAACATATCGGCGTTCTCGGGAACCATGACGTAGGTTTCAAGGCGCTTGCCGGAGTTTGTGCTGCCGGTATTCGTGGCTTTCATATAATTGAGGGTTGAAACGGCAACCTCCGACCGCGCGGAAACGGTGTTCAATGCATCGGGTACCGCAACATTAGTGTCATATGAGCCATTCAGAATCACCTGCATATCATAGGAAACTATGCTGTCGTTGTCAGTAAACTGCTTTGAAAGCATGGTATTGATTGAGTTCTGCAAACCGAAAGCGGAAACCATGAGCGCCGTGCAGCCCATTACGCCGAAAACTGCCATGATAAAGCGCTTTTTGTTCCTGAAAACGTTGCGGAACGTAACCTTTGTGGTGAAGCTGAGCCTTTTCCAGAGAGCCGGGAGTTTTTCAAGTAAAATTCTTTTTCCGCCTTTGGGCGCTTTCGGTCTCATAAGAGTGGACGCACTTGTTTGAAGGCTTCTGTAGCAGGCAAGATAGGACGAAAGGACGGTTGCGCCTATCGAAATTATCATTGCCGGCACCGCATAGCCGAAGCGGTACTTTATCTCGACCGCAGGGAGCGCAAAAAGGATTGAGTACGCCTTTGAAATGGCATACGGGAAAACGGCAAAGCCGAGCATTGTTCCGGCAAAGGAGCCGACTGCACTTGCGGCAAGGGAATAGATAAGGTACTTTCCGACAATCTCGCCGCTGTGGAAGCCGAGCGCCTTGAGCGTTCCGAGCTGGGTGCGGTCGTCCTCAACCATACGGGTCATTGTGTTAAGGCAGACCAGAGCGGCAACAAGGAAGAATATCCACGGAAAAACCTTTGAAAGCGCTGCGGTACGCGCGGCAGTCTGCTCAAGCTCCTCAAAGCCGAGAAGTGCGTCATCGCGGTTCTGAACATACCACTTTCCGCTGTCAAGGTTCAAAAGGAAGCTTTTTGCCTCGTCAAGCTGAGCCTTGGCCGATTCAAGCTTTTTATTGATTTCCTCCTTTTGCGCCGCAAAATCGGCCTCAACGGTCTTGGCCTTTTCCTTTGCAAGCTGGAGGTTGGTTTCAAAATTAGTAATCTGATTTTTTGAATCGGAAAGCTGATTGAGCGTTTCAAGCTCGCCGAACTGAATGTCATAGTTTGCGCTTGTAAGCTCCTTTTCCGCTTCCTTCAGCTCAGATTCGGCAACGGTGAGCTGCGCTTCAACCTCCTTGAGCTTTTCAACAAGCTGCTTTGCCTTTTCAAGCTCCGCCTTTTTTGCCGCAAGCTGAGTTTTAGCGTCGCTCAGCTCCTTTTTGGAGGCGGCAAGCTTTGCTTCAAGCTCCTGAAGCTGCGGCTCCATATATGCCGCCATCTCCTCTGCGGTACCGACGGCGGTCAGGCTGTTGATTGTGCTCATGATTTTATCAACTTCCACGCCGACAAGACCGGACTGCTTGAAGCGCTCAATCATTGCGTCAACTCCGTTGTCCTGCTGAGCGTTGAACTGATTCATTGCCGAACGCGTTGTTGCAACAAGATTTTCAAGATAGGAAACCGATGTCAGCAGGCTGTTCACTTGCGTGTTTGCAACATTATACTGCGACTGGGCGTTTTTATAGTCGGTCTCGGCGTTTGCATATTTATCGACAACAGCCTTGACCTCGTTATACTTATCGCGCTTTTCCTCCCACTTCTGATACTGGGTTGAATGCTGGAGCTTGCTCTGGTCAATTCTTTCGGAAGCCTCGGTAGCCTTTTTGTTATATTCCTCTTTATACTGCGCAAGCTTTTTATCGCCGTTTTGGGCAAGGTCAAGAATTTCCTTAACCTTGGCTTCGCCCTCGGAAAGCTTGGTTTCCGCCTCGGCTTTTGCTTCGGCATATTTTTTCTCCTGCTCGTTAACCTCTGCCGAATACTTTTCCTTTATCGCACCGACTCTGATGTCAATCCTCTCCTGTGCAATGGAGGTGAGGTATGAAACAAACGGAGCAACAAAGCTTTTATACTCGCTTGAAAACGGGTCGTAATTATCGGAGCCTGCAAGCTTGATTGAAAAGCTGTTGAAATAATCAGACGTGAAGTTTTCTGAAGAGATATATATAAACGTTCCGAGCTTTCCTGCCCCTATGTTCGTATAGCCGCGCTCATATGAGATATAGCGCGGAGAACGGATAATGCCCGTTATTGTGAACTGAGTGTTCTGAAGAGACGCGGAGGCATCCGCACCCTCGCCCTCAACGGAAATTACATTGCCGATTTCAAAGCCGTCCGGCGTTGAAAGCACGCTGCGGTCAACAACGCACTGGTCGGGCTCCGTGGGCCATGTTCCCTCAATAAGCTGGGGTCTGTTGAGAAATGACGGGTCGTTCTGACCCTGCGAAAAGGCGGCAACCTTGTCAAGATCAAGCGCAAGTGCGCGGACGGTAAGCTGCGAGCCGTCGATATCAACAGCATTCTGCCCGTTAATTTTGAGGATACCGTCAAAAAACTTTTCGCCCACAACCGACTCAACGCCGCTGATTGTTGAAAGCGTTGCAAGGTCATCGTTTGAAAGTCCGACCGTTGAGGTCAGGTTAATATCCATTGCATTGGTATCGCGAAGATACTGCCCGGCGGTATCAAGCATATCGGGAGCCGTTGCGTTCATTCCGGCAAAAAAGCTGATGCCGAGCGCAACAATTGCAACGATTGAAAAAAACCTTGAGCGCGTGCGCTCTATTGTGCGCAAGGTATCTTTTAACAAAGCTTTAGTCATTTTAAACATTCACCTCAAAAGCATCACCATTCAAGCAGATCAACGGGAACCGGTCTGTCGTTGACAGCAATCTGAATCACACGTCCGCTGCGCATGGTGATTATCCTGTCCGCCATGTCCGCAAGCGCCGAGTTATGGGTGATGACAACAACCGTTGTTCCCGTTTCCCGGCAGGTGCGGTGAAGAAGCTTCAGGATCTGCTTGCCGGTTTTGTAATCAAGAGCGCCGGTGGGCTCGTCGCAAAGCAAAAGCTTTGGGTTCTTTGCAAGGGCGCGGGCGATTGAAACGCGCTGCTGCTCGCCGCCGGAAAGCTGCGACGGGAAGTTATCCATTCTTTCCCCGAGGCCGACTTTTTTGAGCAGGGTCTCCGGCGAAAGCGGCTTTTTTGCAATCTGCGAGGCAAGCTCCACGTTTTCGAGCGCGGTCAGGTTTGGAACGAGGTTATAGAACTGGAAAACAAAGCCGACCTCAAAGCGGCGGTAGTCAATGAGCTGCTCCGGTGTGAGCTTGGTGATGGGCTTTCCGGCAACGCGGATTTTTCCGTCGTCAACGGTATCCATTCCGCCCAGAAGATTAAGCACGGTGGACTTTCCGGCGCCGCTTGCGCCGACAATAAGGCAGAATTCGCCCTTTTCAATCGCAAAATTCACGCCGTCGGCGGCGGGAATAATTATCTCGCCTGTCTGATATCTTTTGTAAACGGATTCAAATTCAATGAAGCTCATTTTTTATCTCCCAAATTTCCCTCGCGCCAATGCTTGCGGCAAAGGCTCGTATATTTTTCGTTCGCCCCGAGGACGACCTGCTTTCCGTGTTTAATAATTCCGTTTTCGTCAAATCTTGCGTTAAAGGTGGCTTTTTTGCCGCACCAGCAGATGGTCTTGACCTCCTCAATGGTGTCCGCCCACGCAAGCAGCCAGTGACTGCCGGGAAAAAGATCGCCCTTGAAGTCCGCACGCAGTCCGTAGCAGATTACGGGAACGTCCAAATCGTCCACAACGTGAACGAGGAACTCGCACTCCTCCTTGGAGAGGAACTGCGCCTCGTCAACGATAAGGCAATCAACCTTTTTGATGTCCTCCTCGCGCAGCTCGTTGAAAAGCACACACTCGCTTTCAAGTCCGCAGCGCGAATAAATTCTGTGTTCGCCGTTTCTTGTGTCAATAGCCGGCTTTGTGATGATTACCGACTGCCCCTGCTCTTCATAATTATACTTGACCATGAGCGCGTTTGCGGTCTTGCTTGAATTCATTGCGCCGTAACGGAAATACAGCTTTGCCATTCTTCTCCAACTCCCGCTGTGAAAATTCAGCCCCTGCTTTTTTTGGCGGCTTCCCAAATGCCGTTGAGATAAGCCGCGCCGAGCGCACGGTCATAAAGACCGTAGCCGGGGCGCGCTTTTTCGCCCCAGAGCATTCTTCCGTGGTCGGGGCGGATATATCCGTCAAAGCCGACGTCCTGAAGTGCTTTTACAATTTCATAAATATCAAGGCTGCCCTCAGAGGAAAGGTGCGCCGTTTCATGGAAATGATTACCGGTCCTTTTGATGTTCCTGATGTGGGCAAAGTAAATTCTGTCTCCCACTTCCCTTATCATTGCGGGCAGGTCGTTTCCTGCGCTTGCGCCGAGCGAACCCGTGCAGAAGGTCAGACCGTTGCACGGCGAATCCACCAGCTTTAAAAAGCGCTTTATTGAGTCGATGTCCTTAATAATCCTCGGCAGACCGAAAATGTCCCACGGCGGATCATCGGGGTGAATCGCCATTTTTACATCGCATTCCTCGCAGACGGGAATGATTTTTTTGAGAAAATATTCAAGGTTTGTCCAGAGATCTTCGGCGCTCACGCCCTTATATTTTTGGAAAAGCTCCTTAATCTCGCCCATGCGCTCACTTTCCCAGCCGGGCATAGCGTAGCCGTTGGAGTTTTCGTCAATCTCACGGAACATATCCTCGGGGCTTTTGCCCTCAATCTGTTCGCCGTTATAGCAAAGGCAGGTGGCTCCGTTGCCCATATCCATTGCAAGATCGGTTCTTGTCCAGTCAAAAACGGGCATGAAATTATAGCAGATGACCTTTACGCCGGCCTTTGCAAGGTTTTTGATGCTTTCAATATAGTTTTCGATATACTTTTCACGGGTGGGCAGACCGAGCTTAATATCTTCATGGACGTTCACGGACTCAATGCACTCCATTGTAAGTCCTGCGTCCTCAATCTGCTTTTTCATTTCAAAAATCATGTCAAGCGGCCACTTTTCGCCGCAGGGCAAAGTGTGCAGCGCCGGAACAACACCGGTAACGCCCGGTATCTGGCGAATCTGTTCAAGCGTAACGGTGTCCTTTGTTTTTCCGAACCAGCGGAAGGTCATTTGCATATAATTTTCCATTCCTTTCATAAAAGTTTCAGCTTCTGAATAATCATCAGCTGCTTTGAATGTCCGTATCGGTAAAATCCTTTGTGTCAACGGTTTTTTGAGTCTTGCTGTCAATAACGGTTACGGTGCAGTCAAAAGCGTTGCCTGTTAAGACCTGATAAGAATAGCAGGCTTCTGCCAACGCAAGAAGCATCTGAGCCGCGTTGCCTGCGGACTGATACTTCACCCTGTCAACAAGAACGGAAACTGCGCCGAAGTTCTTATCGTCATAGCTCTTGATTCCCTTGACGAACGGATATTCTCCGCCCTCGGCAACATTGTATATCGCCTTGACCGCTTCCATTCCCCTCTGGGTCAGAAGCAGTTCATACGAAAAGGCGCTCATTTTAATCGTTACGGTTCCGTCGGAATTGACCTTTGCGCTCTTGTAGCCGTACTTTTCGCAGTAAGCGTCAAGGTCATCGCGGTACTCTTCCTCAATCACGGATAGCGGAAAGCTCACCTTAACGGTATCCTTGATATCGTTTCCGCTATCGGACGTTGATTCGGTGCTGACAAAGACAGATTTGGGGTCGCCGCCCTTTTTGCACGCCGCAAGCGGCAGAACAAGCAAAAGGCACAGCAAAACGCACAACACTTTTTTCATGATGTACCAGTCCTCCTTATAAACACTATATTGCAGAACATATAATATAAGTTAAAACCATTCATATTATAATACCATAGACAAGATAAGAATTCCACAAGAAAATGAAAATAATTTTATGTTTTTGCCTTTTCAGCCCTTCACTATTCTTGATTTTGCCGAACGGTAAATATCCTTATCAGCCCTTGTTCTTGCAAGAACAAAGCACTGCCCTTTTTTGGCGTATTTTTTGGAATAGGAGGTTCTTGACGCGGAAAGAACCTTTGCAAGCACAAACTCCTTGCCCTTTAATGTGTATATCTCATAGCCCGTTGCGCCCGGAACGCTGTTCCAGGAAATAACCGTCTTTTTTCCGGAAATTTTTGTCGAGACTGACGGCGCGGCAGGATTTGTCAAAAGCGTTTTGCCCTTACTCAGTGCGCCGTAAAGCCTTTCGTTGCCGCACGTTTTGAACGCCCTCACGGCAAAGACATATTTATTTCCCGGTTCAAGACCTTTGCAAACGGCGCGGGTCTTCTTTGTTTCGCAAAGCAGAACATACTTCTTCGCCTTTGCGTCATAGCGGAAAAGTTCATAGCCATCGGCGCCGTTCACCTTTTCCCAATATACGGTGAGCCTTTTTGCTTTGGTTGCGCCGGGCTTCTGATATACACCCGAAACGGCGGACGGCAGCACTGTTACCGCGCAGAAAGCACTGCGCTGCGAGCCGTCCGAGGAGGTGCAGGAAACGGTTGCCTTTCCCGGTGAAAGCGCAGTCAGCTTTCCGCTTTGGCTGACCGAAACAACAAGCTCGTTACTGCTTTTCCAGGTGAGCCTTTTGTTGCCGGCAAACGACGGAGAAACCTCGGCAAAAAGAGTCAGACTGCCTTTTTCCAAAAGAGTCGCCGTGCTTTTTGAAAGCTTTACCGAGCTTAGCTTTATCTCGCTTTTGTTAACGGCAGAAAAGGCATAAGGCTCGCTTTCAACAGACCACGACGGGAGACGGGAATTGAGCGCGGTCACGGTGACGTAATAGCGCCCGTTTTGCGGAAAAACAAGGCTTGCGCTGTTTGTTTTTGTCTGAAGCGAGGCGCTGTAGGAGCCGTATTCGGCGGCAACGTCCACCCTGTAGACCGCCGCGCCCGGAACCGCGCTCCATGAAACGTCAAAGCTTTCGGCAGACGGATAGAGGCTGCTTGTTCTTATCACCTTTGCGGCGTTCACATTGCCGCTGATAAATTCGCATTGATTGAGCACCGCCCAGCCGCTCAGCGCGCCGTACTTCACCTTTCCCCAAACTTTTTTGCCGACGATTTTTTTGTCGCTTGCTCTGAAATACGCTTCAATGGGAATTTCGCCGAGCTTGCTTTTCGGGTCGGAAAATGAGGAGTAGACCTTGAGTGCGCTCTTTCCGGGAGCGCGCCAGCGTTCGGTTGTTTTTTCAAGCTTTGCAAAGGCCTGCTCGCCCTTTTCAACCGCAGTAAGATAAAAATCAACGTTCGTGTTCTTCCTGTTGTTGCTCTTATCGTGCAGAACATAGGAAAAGCCCGGCATATCGGAAAGGTCCATTTTTGCCCACCTGATGCCGCAGCCGTAATACCAGTTGGCGTCAACAAAGGAAATTGTGTTCCCCTTTACGGCGGTCACGGTCAGCGAATGGCGGTTGTCGCGGTAGCGTATGATGTCTCCGACGCGCAGCTTTGAGGCAACAAGCTTTTCGCTTTTTTCCCAGGTGCGCGGACTTGTGCCGACTATTTCAAAGCCGATTTTGTGCGCAAAGCCCATGCACTGAATGGCATTGTCAAAGCTGTTGCAGGTTTTTTCGGGTGAATCCCAGCTGATGTTTGCGTGATTGGTACAGGGCGTATCCGTAACGCAGTCAGGGTCGTTTTTGCTTGAGCCAACATGGTTCCAGTACATTCCGTGCGGAAAGCGGCTGCAAAGCTCAAGCAGAAGCTTTTCAGTCGTTTTTTCTTTTGAAGCCGAAGCGAAAAGCGGAAAAGCGGTCAAAAGCAAAGTGACGCACAAAAAAGACGAAATAAAGCGTTTCATTCTGTTTCCTCCGCAAAAAATCTCTGTTGAATATTTTATCATATACTGTCGTATTTTGCAAACAGCAAAGATTTTCCGCAGCAAAAAAGAGCTGTTCCGAAAACACGGAACAGCCCCGATTTCTCATAATACGGCTTTACTTGCTGTAATGCCTTATTGCACCGACAGACATTGCAACAACATCAACAACATGAAAGAACGCTCCGTCCTCGGTCGGATAAACCGTCAATCCCTCGGCCTCGGTCGGAAGGGCTGCGGACGCACGCTCAAGAACGGTTGTAACCTTTCCCGTTTCAAGGTCTGCCGCGTAAACGTGCTTTTTCTTGTCGGTATCGTTACAGGAAATATAAAGCAGACCGTCATAGACCTCGGCGCCCTGAACGCGGTGGAAGGAGGTTTCAAGCATTATGCGTCCGACAGGCTCAAGCGTTTCAATATCGAGAACGTTGACAAAGTCTCCTCCCCTTGAAATGCCCGTATACAGCACGCCCTTTTCGCGATCCGCGGCACACCAGGAAAGGTTGCCCTTCGGCTGAATGTCCTCCCCGAGGATTTTGTATTGACCCGTAAATTCAAGCGTCTGCGCGTCAAAAACAGCAACGGCCGGGTGCTTTCTGAAAAGATCTTCAACCGCAACATAGATTTTTCCCTCATAATACGAGCAGCCTCCGAGATGATTGAAAAGCTGCTTTTTCATTTCACAGGGCATTGCGT
>JAEDIH010000049.1 GCA_016292575.1 Clostridiaceae bacterium
TTTTATATTTTTTCGTAGGCTCTATTTGGGTTACCCCAACTTTTATTATAGAGCCTTAATTTAAAAGGTTCTTTGTAACCACCAAATAACCCCTCGGCTACCCAATAAGACCAAACCGGTCTAAAATAATCTCATCAGGTCTAAGCAAGTCTAAAGAGTAGTTTGGACTAACTTAGAATGAATCAGAAAAAAGAAAAAGGATGAGACAAATGGGTACTTTGGCAAAAAATTGATTCTTCGATGCACACCCCTTGGCTAAAAATGCACACCATACAGACCTTTCGTTAAATGGTATAGAGGTGTAAAACGAAAAAGGCTCCACGGTGACCATTTCAGAATCACCGTAGAACCTGCTTTCGTTAAATGGTATAGGAAAATCCTTGTAAACAGGGGCTTTTGCAAAAAGAAACCGGACACCCGCTTTGATACGCATTGTATCAAAACTGGTGTCCGGTTATGGTGCGGGGGATGGGACTTGAACCCACACAGTATTGCTACCACTGGAACCTGAATCCAGCGCGTCTGCCAATTCCGCCACCTCCGCGTGAATATTAAGTTGTTTGTTTGTTTGCGCGGAAACGGCATCCGCGCTCCGCGTGACTCTTGCGGTTCCCAAAATCCATGCGGCTTTTTTCAAAAGCCTTTGTATTTTGACCGCTGCGCCATTTCGCCCTCGCTTCTTCTGCCACCGGCAGCACTCGGCCTCAATGCTGCCAATTCCGCCACCTCCGCGTGAATATTAAGTTGTTCTGCACCGGCTGACGCCGTGTGTAAAAAAAATACCTCTGATTTTTACACGGCGAGGTAACCGAGACGGAGCTCATAGCTAATTCCGTATATGGTGGAGATAAGCGGGATCGAACCGCTGACCTCTTGAATGCCATTCAAGCGCTCTCCCAGCTGAGCTATACCCCCATGTGTCTGAATCACTTGGATATTATAATAAGAGAACGCACAAATGTCAAGTGTTTTTTTAAAATTTTTTAGCCGGATTGTATCCTCTTTCCTTCAGTCCTCATTCCTTCCTGTACACGCCAAGAACAAATTCAAGCCTTGTTTCAAGCGTACCGAGCGCAGCCGCCCTTTCTATCCCCTCTTTTGAGGTTCTGTAGTAATACGGAGTCATTTTGAAAAGGCTAAGTATGTCTTCATTATTATCAAGCTTTATTTCAGCACAGACCTTTACCGTTCTTTCAAGGGTAAGTTCTTCCGCCAACGGGAGCGCTTCGTTGTTTTCATACGGTGTGTCATATATCGCTTCTTTAAGTTCCCACAAATGCTTTTTGCCCGGAACCGCCGTCACAAGGGCGCCGCCCTTTTTCAGTATGCGTGAAAACTCCAAAGAATGAAACGGTGCAAAAAGATGAAAGGCAAAATCCGTTGACCCGTCAAAAACAGGTATATGCGAAAGGTTGGCAACAAAAAAGACTGCGTCAAGCTTCCTTTTTGCCGCAAGGCGCACCATATTTTTTGAAATGTCAAAGCCTAAAAGACGGCACTTGACACGCTCGGCAACGTATTGCGAGTAATACCCCTCGCCGCAGCAGATGTCAAGCACTGCAGGACAGTCCTTGCCCTCGGCTTCTAACAGCGAACACACCGCCCCGGCAAGAGATGAAAAATATCCCTTGTTCAAAAAGCTCCGGCGCGAAAGCGCCATGCTCTTGTTATCGCCGATTAGCTCGCCCTGCTTATGCAAGCCGGAAAGCAGATTTACATAGCCCTCTTTTGCCTTGTCAAAATTATGTCCGCTTTCGCAGATATATGTTTTTCCGCTGTCGGCAAGCTCCTTTTTGCACACCGGACAGCAGAGAATATGCCCGTTATCCATTCTTTATCACCTTGTTTTATATTTTTACCGCTTTATCTTAATCTTGAAATGATTTCATTATTATGGTATTATAACTTAAAAACAAACAAAATACCAGACCAAAAGGAAAAAAGCGCCTGTTTTCGGTGCTTCGGGTGTTAACAATGTCCAAAGAAAAAAACCAAAAGACAAACGCTATGCGTATACTTGATAAAAATAAAATTCCTTACAAAGTCAATTATTATGAGTGCGAGGAATTTATTGACGGCGTTCATATTGCAAATATGCTTTCTCAGCCGCTTGACTCAACGTTCAAGACCCTTGTTACAAAAGGCAAAAGCGGTGAACATTTTGTTTTTGTAATACCGATTAGCAAGGAGCTTTCGCTCAAGGCTGCTGCAAAAGCCGTTGGCGAAAAAAGTGTTGAAATGCTGCACGTCAAGGATATACGCGCAGTTACCGGGTATATTCGCGGCGGCTGCACATCTGTCGGAATGAAAAAGCAGTTTATGACGGTTATTGACTCCTCAGCGCTGAATTTTGACGAGATCATCATCAGCGGCGGCGCGCTCGGAACGCAGATTTTCCTCTCCCCGCTCGACCTTATTAAGGTTACCAACGCCAAAACCGAAAGCATTACCCTATGATATCAAACAACGCAAAGGATAGTTTACAATGAAAAAGTTCTCCGCTTCTTTTATTGCCTTGTTTCTTATGATCACTGCCCTGCTGTGCGGTTGTTCAAAAAGTGAATACACGGATATCTGCATTTCCGAGGCAATGAGCAACAACGTTTCCGTCCTTGCCGACGAAAACGGAGAGTTCGGTGATTGGGTTGAGCTTTACAATCCGACCGTAAGCGACATTGATCTTGACGGTTATTCCTTGACCGACAACGGAATGAAGGCTGACAAATTTATTTTTCCGTCGGTCACCCTGAAAAGCGGCGAATGTCTTGTTGTCTTTGCAGACGGCAATTACAAATGCGACGTTCAAAACCGCATTTTCCATGCGCCGTTTAAGATAAGCAGCACAAACGGTGAGGGTATCCGCCTTTATAACAGGGAAAATGTGCTCGTTTCCCTGCTGAACCTTCCGCAGCTTGAAGCGGACACCTCGTTCGGCATTGACCGAAACAACTCTCAGACCGTTTTCAAAAAGCCTACTCCGGGAAAGCCGAACGGACAAGACGCCACGCCTTTCCAAAGCAGTACGGAAACATCTGAGCAAGAGCCGGAAAGCAACTTGAACGGACTGCGTATCAACGAATACTCAACAACGAATACCCAAACGCTCCTTGATTCCGGCGGTGATTTTGTAAGCTGGGTCGAGCTTTACAACGGCGGTAAAAGCGAAGCAGACCTTTCCGGTCTGTTCCTTTCCGACGATGCGGCTGACAAAGAAAAATGGTCTTTCCCGTCCGGCTGCAAAATCAAAAGCGGCAACTACCTTGTAATTCTCCTTTCCGGAAAAGAAACGACCCGCAAGGACGGCGGAGAGCTTCACGCAACATTCAAGCTGAACGGCAAGGAGGAAAAGCTTTTTCTTTTTGACAAAAACGGAAAAGAGCTTGATTCAATAAAGGTTTTTGACCTTTTTTCAAACCTCTCCTGCGGTATTGACTCAGGCGGAAAGGTCGCTTTCTTTCCAAAAGCTACTCCCGGCGCAAAAAACGGACAAGTGAGCTTTGACAGCGTTGAAAGCGCGGCAAAAACAAAAAGCAAAGACCTTGTTATAACGGAAATTGCATCGGTTAACACAAGTGTTACCGCTCCGGACGGCGAAACACGCGATTACATTGAGCTTTTGAACAACTCGCAAAACAAAATTAATCTGAAAAATTACAGGCTCTCCGACTCAAAAAAAGCGGAGAGCTTTCATAAGCTGCCGGATTATACTGTCTCTCCCGGAGAATACTGCGTTATTTACTGCGCCGATGAAACCGCCGTGCGCGGCAACGCAGTTTACTGCAGCATCGGTCTTAACCGATACGGAGAGACGGTATACCTTGCCGAAAACAGCGGCGTTATTGCCGACAGCCTCACATACGGCAGGCTTTTTGACGGCTATGTTTGCGGAAGAAATGTTTCCGGTGATGATTCCGCCGTATACTTCGCCGCATATACGCCGAAAAAAAAGAACCCTGTCAAATCACTTTCAAAGCCACTTGCCGATCCCGTTTTTTCAAAAAGCAGTACCTATGTTAAAAAGGGCGAAAAAGTTGCCCTCGCGTGCTCTGACGGAATAATAAGATATACCCTCGATTCAAGCACCCCAACAGAAAAATCTCCTGTTTACAAAGGCGAGCTGACAATCAACAAAACAACGGTTGTCCGTGCGCGATGTTTCAAGGACGGCTGCGTTCCGTCAAACACTGTCAGCGCAACCTACATTGTCGGTCGCAAAAGCAAGCTTGACGTTGTTTTCCTCACAACCGACAACAGCAACCTTTATAGCAATAAAAGCGGCATCTGGGCAAACGGCGCAGGGTACACAAAGGAGTTTCCACACCTCGGCGCAAACTACTGGCAGGACTGGGAAAGACCGGTCACCTTTGAATTTATAACCGCTGACGGCGAAGCTCAGGTAAGCTTTGACGCGGGAATTTCCGTTTTCGGTCAGTTCAGCCGCGCACTCGAGCAAAAAAGCGTTGCAATCCGCCTGCGCGACAAATACGGTCCCGATGAAATCTGCTATCCGTTTTTCAAAAACAACGTCAATGTTTTTTCCTCGCTTGTTTTGCGCAACAGCGGTCAGGATTTTGAAATTGCCCATATCCGCGACGCATTCTGCTCGCAGGTTATCAAGGGCAGCGTGGACGTTGATTTCATGGATTACAAGCCCGTTGTCTGCTATGTTAACGGAAAGTACCACGGAATATACGACCTGCGCGAAAAAATTGACGAGGATTACCTGAGCAACCACCGCGGCATTGACCCGAACAATGTTGACCTTATCAAGGGAAACGACATAATAAACAGCGGCTCACTTAATGAATACAGAAAGCTGCTCGGCTATATCCGTACGCATGACGTGACAAAGGACAGCGTTTATGATTATATCTGCTCTCAAATTGATATTGATGAGCTAATATCATACTGGATGTGCGAATCGTTCTTTTCAAACACAGACACCGGAAATATCCGCTTCTATCGCGAAAACAAAAAAGGCGCCAAGTGGCGCTGGGTGTTTTTTGACGCGGACTGGTCGCTTTTCCCGTCAACGTATAAGGAAAGCTCAGTCAGCAATTATCTCAATCCGAACGGACACGGCGTTTCCAACGCTTTTGACACAACAATCATGAGCAACCTCATCAAAAACAAGAAGTTCAGAAAAAGACTTATTGAAATTCACGCCGAGCATCTGAACTCAACGTTTTCAACAAAGCGAATGCTGAAAATTTTTGACGGCATGGTGGCTGAAATTGATGAAGAAATGAAGTATCATACAGAACGTTGGACTTCACTCAGCTACAACGGCTGGAAAAGCAATGTTTCTGTTCTGCGTGATATCATTAAGCAAAAGCGTTCTATTTTCATAGAGGATCTTATTGATACCCTTGACCTTACAGACGATGAAATTGAACTGCTGACAAAAGGAACGTGATTCGCAGGCAGCCTGCGCACTCTACCGTGCGTAGGTTGCTCTTTTTTGTCCGAAGGTTATAATAGAAGCATAGGATAAAACAAACAAATTCAAAGAGAAAGAAGGAACACACATGGACTCCTATGTTACAGGACAAACAATCAAAGCCTTGCGTGAAAGCAAGAAAATGACACAGAGTAAACTTGCCGAAAAGCTTTCCGTCAGCGACAAAGCAATTTCAAAGTGGGAAACCGGAAAAGGCTTTCCGGATATCACCCTGCTTGAGCCGCTTTCGGCAGCTCTCGGTGTTTCCGTGGCGGAGCTGATGAACGGTAACACCATAAACAACAAAAACAAAAGCGCAAACATGCTGCGCTCTTTGTTCTATGTCTGCCCGGTCTGCGGCAACGTCATCACCTCAACCGGAAACGCACTTGTAAGCTGCTGCGGAGTTACGCTCATGCCTCTTGAAGCCGAGGAAAACGAGTCAGAGGATAAAATTACAATAAGCCGCATTGAAAACGAACACTTTATTCAAATTGAAAACGAAATGACAAAAAACCATTATATTTCGTTCATATCATACGTTACGTCAGACCGTGTTCAAACAGTGAAGCTTTATCCCGAAAGCAGTGCCTCCTGCCGCTTTCCGGTTTGCGGTCGCGGATACATCTTTTACTTCTGCAACAGGCATGGACTTATGAAGGTCAGAGTATAAAGTCTCCCCCCAAACAGTGTCCGTCAAGAACCGTGCCGTCCGATTAATCAGTGCCTGCTTAAGCCCTTTCAGAGGGCTTTTCTTTTTTTGAAAAGATGATGAACTTGCTGAGCACATAGTTGATGACAACAACAATAACGCCGATTATGAGCTTTGCGGTAATCTTTCCGGAAAGCTTCACAAGGATAAAATCAAACACCTTTTCGTCAAAATGCAGCAGCTCAACAAAAATCCACAGCCCCGCCTGTTCAACAAAATACGACGCTATCCTTGCCCCAAGGAACGACGGAATCTCTTTTTTAATCACGTCAAGCTTCCAGCTTTTGCTTTCAAAAACAAAAAGCTTGTTTGTAACATATGCAAAAGCAACTGCGGCTATCCATGCTATTGTATTCGTGAAAAGATAATACTTCCCTTTAAAAAGGACGTCAAACCCTTTGAAAACAAGGAGGTTGACGAGCGTTGTCAGTACGCCGAAAATGACGTAGGTCACGGTCTCCCTGTTGACTAACTTTTTGAAAAGTGCTTTGATTTTATCCATTGCGCCCAACCCTTACGCGGCCTTTGCCGCTTTTCTTTTTTCTTTGTACTCGTTTATCTTCGTCTCAATCTTCGGCATAACAATCGGGTAAACCTTGTTCACAATCAGCACGGCAATAACTGCATATACAACGCCGAACAGTGCGCCGAAAAGAACGTCCGTGCAGTAATGAACCTCAACATAGATGCGTGTAAAGCCCATCACGGCCGCAAAAGCGGTAAGAGGTATTCCGAATTTTCTGTCGTACCAGAGCAAGGCAACGGCTGCAGCAAAGGCTGACGAGGTGTGACCGGACGGGAATGAAAAGCTCTTGGGTCTTGAAACAAGCTCCGGAAACTTATATATCTCATGCCACCATGCGTACTGAGCCGGGTCAAGATTGAACGGACGCGGACGCGCAAAAATCGGCTTGAGAATGATATTGTTGCCGACTTCCATAACAAGCAGCGCGGCAATGATTGCAACGCCTGCCTTACGGTATTTTTTGGTACAGATGAGCGCAAGACCGATTAAAATGAAAATTATACCGTTTTCTCCGAGAGTGGTGATGAACACCATCAGCTTGTCAAGGAAGCCTCCGTGAACGGTCTGTACCCACCGAAAGACCGAAAGGTCAAAATTCAAAAATGAGTCGAACAATGCTTGCATGATATTTTCATCCTTTCTGTATGTAACCGCTGAGATTTGCGCCGACAAAGCACTCAGCGGTTCCTTTTTTTGCCTATAAAGCGGCGTTCTTACAACTCAAAAAGCTTTTTGAGCTCCTTTGCGGAACGACCGACCGTCAGTGCCGTAACTTCGTCGCCCGGCATAAGGACGGTGCTGCCGCGCGGTATCATAAGGGCGCCGGAACGAATAACATATATAAGGACGCACTCGGAGGGAACGTCAAGCTCCATTACCTTTTTTCCGGACTTACTCCAGCTTTCAGGAATACGGTATTCGCTTATGAGCGCATTGCTGTTGCTGATATCCGCTATGAACTTGACGTTTGATCCGTCAATTTCATGCTCAATAAGCCCTGTGATAATCTGCGTTGTGTCAAGAACAATGTCCACTCCGAGCCGCTTCATCAGGGCAATATTCTTATGGTTGTTGCTCTTTGAAATTGTACGCTTGACGGCGAACTGCTTTTTTGCAATCTCGCAGGCGATAAGGTTGTCCTCATCGCGATCGGTAACGGCAATAAAAGCGTCGCTTTTTCCTACCTTTGCCTCGGCAAGACTTTCAATCCGCGTTCCGTCGGCGCAAAAGACCGTTACGTCAAGCGAGCTTGAAATTTTTTCACACCTTTTCTTGTCCGAGTCAATAATTTTTACGGTATGGTTTTCCTCAAGGAGACTTTTTGCAAGGAAATAGCCGAGCTGTCCTGCTCCGATTATGGTAACTTTCATCTTCTTCCTCCCCTTAAATCATCGCAAAGACCAGCATATCGCCGTCATCGATTGGAGTCAGCTCATTTGAGCAGAGCATAAGCTCACCTGTGTTTTTCTTCTTCACGGCAAAGAGCATCTTGTTTTCAAGGACGGGAATTTCGTCAACAAGGCGACCCACCTCGCGCTTTTCGGCCTTGCGCATGACAAAATTGACGCTGTTTCCGCCAATGCTTATTGAGTCTATCTCGTCTGATTCCCGGGTTGCAAGGTTAAAGTAAATGTCGCTTTCAAGCCTTGTAGGGCATACGGTTTTAAGACCGAATTTGCGAAAGACCGCCTCGCGTGACGGATCAAGAACGCGAAGATAGACCTCCTCAAGCCCGAATTCGACCTGCAATGTCTGCGCAACCATAACATTTACATTGTCCTTAGCCGTGACAACAAAGGCCATGTTTGCGTTGTCGCAGCCGGCATTTCTGAGAACATCAATGTCCGTTTCGTCTCCGCAGACCTCAAGACCGGAAAAATCTTCCGAAAGCAACGAAAATTTTGTTTCGTCGTTTTCAACAACGGAAACATCATATCCCCTTTCATCAAGGGCGTTTGCAAGGCGGCTTCCGGTTTTTCCGCAGCCGATGATTATAATATTCATTCAATCCTTCACCTCGAATACGTTTCTGAATTTTACGCAGACGCCGTCCTTTGAAAGAGTCAGAACAGCGTAATTCCCGTTAAAAAGAGCGCCGGGGTTGATTGCATAAATGCCGCTGTAGGAGTCAAAAAAAACGTCACTGCGGTGGGTATGACCGTAAAGCGCAACATTTGCGCGGACGCTTTCCGCTTTTTCAAGCAGCGAATGCAGACTGCGCTTGACGCCTACGGTATGACCGTGACACATGACGAGGGTGTTGCCCTCGACGTGCTTATATGCAAACTCCTCAAGCGTGCTGCAATAATCGTTGTTGCCCCTCACGCCGATAAAGCTCCTTTCGGGAAAGCGAAGCTTCATTTTTTCAAGGTCTGCCTCCCCGTCTCCGAGGAAGAAAACCAACGGGCAGTCCTTTTCTCGCTCAAGCGCATGAGAAAAGTTCACCGTACTTCCGTGACTGTCGGACACAACAAGCACGTTCAAGCATAATCACCACCGGTCAAGCATAGATATCAACATGAAATTATATCACACAACTGGAGGTTTTTCAATGGATAACGAAACAAAAATGACCAATGAACAGATAAACGAGCTTTTCCGGAAAGCAAAGGAGAAGGAAAAAGAAAAGGGAGGCGTTCTGAATGTCAGCTCATTCATTGATGAAAACCTTTCCCCGGACGATGCGCAAAAGCTCAAAAATGCAATGAAAGACCCGAAACTTATCAAGTCAATACTTTCCTCGCCGCAGGCTCAGAAATTCTTTGAAAAGTTTTCCGGCAAGGGTAACGAAAAATGAACTTTGAAAACATAAATATGGAGGATATTTCGCAAATTCTTTCCTCCCTGAGCGACGACGATGTTGAACAGCTCAAAAATGTTGCGCAGTCGTTCTTTCCCGGCGGCGGAAAGGAACAGCCGAAAGAAAAAAAACCGCCCGAAAAGGAGGGCGAAAAGCTTGACTTTGAAAGCATGAAAAAAATTATGAACATACTCAATCTTCTGAAAAGTGATGTTCACGACCCAAGGTGCGACCTGCTTTTTGCCCTCAGACCCATGCTCAAAGAAACGCGCCGCGACAAGGTAGATCAGGCGGCAAAGATGCTGCGCCTGCTTTCCGTTCTGCCTAAACTGCGTGAGCTTGATTTATGATATTTCGAGGTGAGACTATGCCACAGAGCTACTCAAAAGAGGACTTTGCAAAAATGCAGCAGCAGGCAATCAACCGCGTACGCGAAATGCAGCGGCAGTCAAGAATGAACAGGCAGGAGGAATCAAAGCCTTTTCCGGACGCTCCCGCCGCAGCCGAAACACAGCAGAACAAGAAAGCTGAACCTGCGCAAAAAAGCCACCCGGAAACAAATGAGCAGCCCGCTCAGAAAAGAGAGGAGCCGCCGAAAAAGCCTGACACTCCCCCTCCGCCGATAAAGCGTGTATACGCAAAAAGCAGACCGAATGTTTCGCCGTTTTTTGAAATGGACAGCGATGTGGCGCTGATTTTGCCCTTGCTGCTGCTTTTGCAGCGAGACGGAGCGGACGAAATGCTGATTCTTGCCTTGCTTTATATTATGTCGTAAAACATATATTTTCGGTGCAAAAAACCGCCTGCTTGCTTTTGACGGCAAGCGGCGGTAATATTTTTTGCATGAGTTTAAATCATTATTCGGTAATTTCAATACCGCGCTGTGCTCTCATGACCTTGAGATCTTCTGTAATCTTCTTTTTCTTATCGCCGACTATATCATAGAAGAATAGCGGAATTGCGCAGAGAATGAGGCTGATGCCCGGGACTATAGAAACGAGGGCATACATTGCAAAGTTCTGCGATGCAGTCATTGACCTTGCAATCTCCAGCGCTGCGTTTGCGTCGCCGACATTGAGCTTCTGCGGATCAATATTGACAAGAATATACATTCCGATGATGACAACGGTTGCAACGGCGTTGCCGAGCTTGTTGACAAACGACTGGCACGCAGAGCCGAGAGCGTTGTCTCTGTAGCCGGTCTTCCACTCCATGAAGTCGATACAGTCGCAGACCATTGCGCCGGAAACAACGTTAATAACACCGAGAGGTATGCTTGAAATAATCATGAACGGAATGCAGAAAAACAGGTTCTTTGTGAACCAGCCGACGATGAGAGTGACCACGCTTGCCGCAAAGCCTGCAAGGCAGGAGACAATCATAAGCGTTCTGTACTCATACTTTTTGAAAAGCTTCGGCATGAAGACCATTGCGCCGAACATTCCGACTGCGGCACAGATCTGGATAACAAGCTGAATGGAGGACATATTCTTGCTGAACTGTTCGGCCGTTGCGGTGGAAAGGTCGCCGCCGACATAGAAGCCGCCGTAACGCGCAACGTGCGCAGCCGCGGACTGAATCATATACCTGCCGAACGAGAGAATGCCCGAAAGGACAACAAGCATCAGAGGCTTGCAGTGGAATATTCTTGAAAGAGTGGACGGCTCACCGGGCGCACGCTTTGTTGCGTTCGGGTGCTTGACGCGTTCCTTGATATTGAAAGAGGCAAGGCAGAACAGAGGCATGCCTATGACGGACATTGAAATTGCCATTATTGCATACTTCTTTTCACTGCTTGAAATGAAGTAGCCGACGATAATAGGAAGCGCAACCGTAACCGCGGAACCGATTCCTCCAACGGTGCGTCCGTAGGAAATGATGGTTCCCCTTTCCGCCGGATTCGGCGTCATAACGTTAGGAAGGCTCCAGAACGGAACATCGCTCGAGGTGTAAACCATTCCCCAGAGTGTGTATACAACGGCAACATATATATACATGAGCGTTGACTGATCGCCGGCGGCAAAGCCGATGGGACGGGTGAACATAAGAATGGTGAGAACAGCAATGGGAATAGCCGTAATAACCGGATAATGCCTCATTCTTCCCCAGCGCGAGGTGTGGCGGTCAACAATCATGCCCATGAGCGGATCGTTGATTGCGTCCCAGACGCGCGCAAGGAGCATCAGCATAATGACGAACCATGCGTTGAGCGTGAGCACATTCATATAAAAGTCGGTTATGTAGCTTGACATACAGCTGTAAACCAGACCCTGACCGAGAGCCGCAACGGCATAGGTGACAGATTCTTTTTTTGGCACATACTTTTTTTCTTCCATAAATTATCTCCTTAAAAGCCGCGCATTTAACCGCGGATTATTACCGAATTATTGCTTTTGTTTACCTTGAGAATCTTTTTCTCAGGGCAAAAAAGCCGTCTTTCCACATTGAAGGACTGAACAAAACTATCATCGGAAAATATTCAAGTCTTCCTGCAAGCATATCAAAGATCATTACAATTTTTGAAAGATATGAAAACGAGGAGTAATTCCCCGTTGGACCGACGAGCGAAAGACCGGGTCCGATATTATTCATTGTTGCGGCAACCGCTGTCAGAGAGGTTGTCATATCAAAGCCGTCAAAGCTTACGATAAACACCGAAACAA
>JAEDIH010000212.1 GCA_016292575.1 Clostridiaceae bacterium
TTTTGGCTGTTTATTTAATGACAGTTTTCGAGTATATTATATCCCGTGATCACGAAATGTCAACACATGAGGTGATAAACTTGAAAACAAAATATAAAAACAATCTCAAATACTTAACCTTTTCGGCGCTGTTCGCGGCGCTGACCGCAATATTCATAACTCTGTTCCATATTCCCTATGCCTCAACCGGCTATGTTCACCTTGGCGACGCGGTGATATATTTTGCCGCAGTCCTGCTTCCGACTCCGTACGCGGCTCTTGCCGCAGCGGTCGGCGGAGCCATTGCAGACACCGCAAGCGGATATCTTGTTTATGTTATTCCGACAATCATTGCAAAAGCGGTCATCTCTCTGCCGTTTACGTCAAAGACCGAAAAAACGCTCTGCAAAAGGAATGTAATTGCGCTCGTTATCTCCGCCGCTTCATCAATCCTGATTTACGGCGTTGCGGAATTCATCATCGGAATTGCAGTCAACGGAATGCCGCCGGCCGGCGCCCTTACAACAGCGGCCGGAACCATTCTGCAGAACTTTATCCAGGCCGCCGGCAGCACGGTTTTGTTCCTTGCCCTCTCGCCTGCTATTGACAAAATCAGGCAGAAAACGTTAAAATGGTTTGCACAGTAACAATCGTTGAAGGTGACAGTTAATGTATATTGCCGATAAAGACATTGACAACGGCAGACCGTTTGATTGGGGCAAAGCCTCTGAGGCTTATGCAAAGTACAGGGATATTTATCCGCCTGAGTTTTATGAACGGATAGCAAAAAGCGGTCTGTGCATAAAAGGTCAGTATGTTCTTGACCTCGGCACGGGCACAGGCGTGCTTCCGAGGAATATGCACCGCTTCGGCGCAAAATGGGTCGGAGCAGACATTTCCGAAGAGCAGATTGCCAAGGCACGTATTTTATCAAAGGACACGGATATTGAATATATTGTTTCACCGTCGGAAAGTCTTGAGCTTTCCGACGGGTCATTTGATGTTATAACGGCGTGCCAGTGCTTTTGGTATTTTGACCACGAAAAGCTTGAGCCTAAGCTTTTTCGTCTGCTGAAGCGCGGCGGACGCATTCTTGTTTTATACATGGCGTTTCTTCCGTTTGAGGACGAGATTGCAGGTGAAAGCGAAAAGCTTGTGCTCAAATATAATCCGAACTGGAGCGGCAAAGGCGAAACAATGCGTCCGATTGAAATACCGCCATGCTACAGCAAGCACTTTGAACTTGTCAGGCATGAGGAATACAAGCTTAAAGTGCATTTTACCCGCGAGGGCTGGAACGGAAGAATGAAGTCTTGCCGCGGAATAGGCGCTTCGCTTTCGGAAAACGCTGTTGCGGCCTGGGAGGAAGAACACATGAAAATGCTGGCGGAAAAATTTCCGGAAGAGTTTGACGTGCTGCATTATGCGGCGACCGCCGAGCTTCGAGCGATTTCAGATGATTTTGATTAACCGCCGGTTGCTGATAAATATAATTTCAGCCGCCTTTCACGGCAAAAAGGAGCAATAAAATATGACCGAAATTACAAAACAGGCTGAAAAAGTCATTAAAGAACTTGTTGAAAAATCCGGACTGAAAAAGGGCGATCTTCTTGTTGTTGGCTGCTCGTCAAGCGAGATAGTCGGCGAAACAATCGGAAAAGGCTCCTCGCTTGAAGCGGCTCAGGAAGTTTTTGCCGGAATTTACCCTTACCTTAACGAAAAGGGAATTTTTCTTGCCGCGCAGTGCTGCGAACACCTTAACCGTGCGCTTATCCTTGAAAGAGAGGCTGCGGAAAAAAGAGGCTTTGAAATTGTCTGCGTTGTTCCGAAACCAAAGGCCGGAGGAAGCTTTGCCACCACCGCGTATCAAAACTTTAAAGATCCTGTTGCCGTTGAAGAGATTAAAGCCGACGCAGGGCTTGACATAGGTCTTACGCTCATCGGAATGCACTTGAAGCACGTTGCGGTTCCGCTGAGACTTTCGGTTGACAGCATAGGTCAGGCGCACATTACCGCCGCAAGAACAAGACCTAAATATATCGGCGGCGAAAGAGCCTGCTATGAATAAAGCTTGATTTATTCCCAAGTTTTGATATAATATCCTAAAAAGCTTCCTTAATCCGGAGATGAAACAATGCCTATTAAAATTAACGACAAGCTCCCGGCAAAAGAGAGCCTTGAAAACGAGAACATTTTCGTAATGACCGAAACAAGGGCTAAGACTCAGGATATCCGTCCGCTGAAGATCATTATTCTTAACCTTATGCCCACCAAGGTTACAACAGAGACCCAGTTGCTCCGTATGCTCTCCAACTCTCCGTTGCAGGTTGACGTTGAGCTGCTTCAGACCGTCTCGCACAAAGCAACGCACGCCGATGAGGAGCATATGCTCACGTTTTACAAAACCTTTGACGAGGTCAAAA
>JAEDIH010000050.1 GCA_016292575.1 Clostridiaceae bacterium
GGTGTTCAGGCAAAGCTCATTCAGGCCGACAGGGTTGCCTGCGCGGGACAGTTTGCAAAGGAATACGGCGTGTACGTTGTGCTCAAAGGCTCGAATACGGTTGTTGCTTCTCCCGATTCCGACAGGGTGTACGTCAACGCTTCGGGCAACAACGGTCTTTCAAAGGGCGGCAGCGGCGACGTTCTTGCCGGAATCCTTTCCGCCTTCTGCGCACGCGGACTCAGACCCGTTGACGCGGCGGACGCAGCGGTTTATATTCACGGCTTTTGCGCCGACGTTCTTGCGGACAGATACTCAAAGACCGGTATACTTCCGAGCGACGTCATTGACGAGCTTCGTGAAATTTTTGCAGATTTTGAATAATTGTTTTTAAGAAAGGTGAGTTGAATTATGGAAAATTTTGTTTATTGTACTCCCACTAAGCTCATTTTCGGAAAAGACGCCGTTTTGAATCTTCCGAATGTCCTCAAGCCGCTCGGAAAAAGGGTTCTTTTGACCTACGGCGGCGGAAGTATCAAAAAAATAGGTCTCTACGACAAGGTCAAAGAGCTGCTTGCCGATTTTGAAGTGTATGAGCTTTCGGGAATTGAACCGAATCCGAAGTATACAACAAGTGTTCTCGGTGGCGTAAGGCTTTGCAAGGAGCATAATATTGACGTTGTTCTTGCCGTGGGCGGAGGAAGCGTTCTCGATTGCTCAAAGGCAATCTGCGTCGGCGCTCTTTATGACGGCGAGCCGTGGGATCTCATAACCTGTAAAGTCAAGGCAAAGGCTGCGCTTCCCCTGGTCGATATACTAACCCTTGCCGCAACAGGCTCGGAATATGACAGCGGCTGCGTAATTTCAAGAACCGAGACGAACGACAAGGTCGGCTATCTTGATGATCTGCTTTTCCCCAATACTTCAATACTTGACCCGCGCTATACCTTTTCCGTTTCAAAAAAACAGACCGCTGCCGGAGCCGCCGACGCAATCAATCATATTATGGAACAGTATTTCTGCGAAAAGCACTCGCTTATGGCTGACGGAATGTGCGAAAGCGTAATCAAAAGTCTGATTGAAAGCGCAAAAATTGCCCTCAAGGAGCCTGAAAATTACGAGGCAAGAGGGGAATTTATGGTCTGCTGCTCGCTTGCGTGCAACAAAATTCTTTCAATCGGCAACAGCCCGTCCGGCTGGCCCTGCCACGGAATTGAGCACGCGCTCAGCGCATATTACGATATCACTCACGGCGAGGGTCTTGCAATCATTACGCCGCGCTGGATGAAGCATATCCTGAACGAAAACACAATGGAACGCTTTGTCAGCTTCGGAACTCATATCTTCGGCATTGATTCCTCTTTGCCTGAAAAAGATATTGCCGAAAAGACCATTGAAAGCGTGTACGCTCTTTTTGAGTCGTTCTCAATGCCTATGCAGCTTAAAGACGTAGGAATTGATGAATCGCGCCTTGAGGAAATGGCGCACCACATTGCCGTCTCCGAGGGACTTGAAAACGCATGGGTTCCGCTTACGGAAAGCGATATACTTGAAATTCTTAAAGCCTCGCTCTGATATGACTTATCAAAACAGGCAGCACCGGAAAGGAAAGCTCCGATTCGGTGCTGTTTTCCTTTTGTCCGCTTTTTCGGACGAATATTCAAAAGCTTTCCTAAATATACTTTTATGAAACCTTTTGAAAAGGGGATTTTCATATGAAAAAAGTGCTTTTTTTGCTCCTGCTTATATTATTGCTGTTTTGCGGCTGCACAAAAAACAGCGGCCGGAACACATTCAGGCTTGAGGAAACAAATATAAAAGTATCGTTTGCCGAGGGGAAAACGATGATTAGAGGAAGCCTCAGCTTTTTTTCTCCGGAAAAAATTGCCCTGAAGCTTTCCGAACCGAAGGAGCTTGAAAACTGCGTCTTAAAGCTTGAAAACGGCGTGTTGTCCTTCGGTCTTGACGAAACTCAGTGCAATCTTGAAAATCTTGAAAATATCTTCGGCGGAGGAAAGGGCTTTCAAACGCTTTTTGAAGTGCTCTCTGCCGCAGGAAAAAGCGATTACCGAATTTTTGCCGGAAAAGTAAACCTTGACTGTGCTTTTGGAGAAGCCGTGCTTTCGCTTAACGAAAACAATGAAATCAAGGCACTGCGTGCCGGCGAATATGATTATGAATTCACATCGTCACGGAACGAAACATAGAATATAACGGTAATATTGCTCCCCGCGTGATTAAAAGAAAGAAAGTCAGGACAGAATAATACTGTCAACACGAAAGGGAGTTAATGCCATGAATGTTAAACGAGGCGATATTTACTATGCCGATCTCAGTCCTGTTGTCGGCTCGGAGCAGGGCGGAATAAGACCGGTGCTCATTGTTCAGAACGATGTCGGAAACAAGTTCAGCCCGACCGTTATCGCCGCGGCGATAACAAGCAGGCGGACAAAAACAAATCTGCCCACTCATATCCGAGTGAATGCAGACGGCTGCGGTCTTGCCAAGGACTCGATTGTTCTGCTTGAGCAGGTCAGGACGCTCGATAAAAAGCGGCTGCGCGAGCATATGGGAAACCTGTGCGAGACTGATATGGACAGAATTGATAAGGCTCTTTCGGTAAGCTTCGGACTTGATACATAAGCCTGAAGAAACCAAAAGAAAAAAAGGGGGTCTGCCTCGTTCAGCGCTGAATGAGGCAGACCCTGTTAAACTGTAAGCTTTTAATCCGTTGATTTTTTCTTTCCAAAGAAAAGACCGGCAACCATGATAACGGCAAAAATAATGAGGTAGAAAAGAACCGGGCAGGAGAACTTGCCCTCAGCCGCCGCTGCCTGATAAGGTGCAATGCCGTGTGAATAAATAGCGGCAAAGGTCATGAACAACGAGCCGATGACCGCAAGCGTAGGAAGAACGAAGCGCTTGAACGGATTTACGTCCTTTGCTTTCTTCATGAAGAAGATGAAAATCGGAATATACAGAGCGTAGGTTGTAACAATGGGAAGCTCTGACGAGTCAAAGCTCAGAAGTCCGAACCAGCTCTTCGGGGTGAGATTTGCACCGAAGAAGTATACAAGCCAGAAAGCGCATAGAAGAACGCCGAAGACGGACGAGTTTGTGGGCATATTGGTGTGCTTGCTGATTTCAGAATATACTTTCGGAGCGGGACCGTAGCCTCTGACGGCAACGGAGTAAAGACCTCTTGTGCAGCCGAGCATAAGACCGTTAAGAGTACCCATGCAGGAGACGGCAACAAAGAGATTGAGAATATTTCCGAGAACATTACCGAAAACATTCGTGAACGCAACCGTTGCGCCGTCCTTCTGGAGCGTTGCAACATCTGCGCCGCCGGCAACGCCGATATAATAGAAAATGTAAACGGCGATAATAATAATGCCGCCGGAAACGAGCGCAATGGGAAGATTGCGCTTTGCGTTCTTCAGCTCTGCGTTGATTGAGGTTGCAATTATCCAGCCCTCATATGCAAAAGCTGTTGCAACAACTGCGCCGAAGAGAACCGAGGTGTTGCCTGAGGCAGTCTTGAAGTTTTCAATAAGAATTGAATCTGCGGAGCCTGCCATGTTGTGGGTAAAGCCGTAGATGGTGCCGACAACCGCCATAAGAAGCAGGGGAACAAGCTTGATGAAGGTTGTGGAAACCTGAAATTTACCCGCAAGCTTCGGAGAAAGAGCGTTGAGTGCATAGCTTGCAACAAGGAAGAGGCAGGAGAGAGCAAGGCATTCCGGACCGTAAACGCAGCCGCCCTCGGAAGCTGCAATGTGCATTGCAAAATCGGGATTTACCGAGCAGATGAAAACGAGGGTGTATCTTGCGGAAAGCCAGGCAAGAACCGAGGTAAGGGTGGGATAATAGATGGTGGTCATGAACCAGCCGACCATATAGGCGTATTTTCCGCCGATGGTTGCTTCGGCATAGTCAACAACGCCGTTGACCTTTTCATATTTCTGAGCCATTACCGAGAAGGCAAGGATGCAGAAAATCATGATTACGCCGCCGATGATCCATGCAAGGATTCCGAGCGGCATATCGCCGTTGGTTTTTTCGAGAATGGTTTGCGCTTTAAAGAAAACGCCGCTTCCTACGACTATTCCCACTACCATACAGATAGCCGTCAATAGACCGTATTTTTTTTCAAGTTTGTTTGACATAGATTTTCCTCCCAATCTTTTCTTTTAAACATTTGCAAAAGAAAAAAGCGATGTGCAAAATGAACAAAATAAATCGCAAATCCGCTTTTAACTTAACAATATTACCATTAATGTTACAATTAGTCAATGTTTGGCGCCAAAATATATAAAAATTTTTTATTTTTTATTTATTCATTCTTTATGTTATAATTTCGATTTATTAACCGAAGTACTTTATGCCGGAAATAATCTGCGGCAAAAATTTCTCAAACCCTTGACAAAAAAGGCGAGTAATAGTAAAATTTTCTCGTTATATTTTATAATGGCATTGATGAAGAAACGCATTTTTTCGCCCCGGTTCAGAGAGCGGAACCCGTGGCTGAAAGGTTCTGCAAGGGATTTGCGAAAGGGTGCGTGCTGCTTCGGAGCTTCCGCCGAAAGGACGGACGTTTTCCGGCGTTAACGGAAAGCGGTCTTTATTGACCGCGTAAAGCGGTGCTTTTTGCACAATTCGGGTGGTACCGTGGGCGTTTGCTCACCCCGATTGAGTGTGGAAGAGCATCTTTTTGTATTTTTATTCAGAAAGGAATCGGATTATATGGAATGGATGGGTCTTAACGACATCAGGGAAAAGTTTCTCTCGTTCTTTGAAAGCAAGGGACACCTCAGGGCAAACAGCTTTTCGCTTGTTCCGCAGGGCGATAAGAGCCTGCTTCTCATCAACGCAGGCATGGCTCCGCTTAAAAAGTACTTTACGGGAGAGCTTACTCCTCCACGCAGGAGAATGACCACCTGCCAGAAGTGCATACGCACGCCGGACATTGAAAGAGTCGGAATAACCGCAAGGCACGGAACCTATTTTGAAATGCTCGGAAACTTTTCGTTCGGCGATTATTTCAAGCATGAGGCTACCGCATGGGCATGGGAATTCTGCACTCAGGTCATGAAAATGCCGGTGGACAAGCTTTGGGTCACCATCTTTCAGGACGATGACGAAGCCTTTGACGTCTGGACAAAGGAAGTCGGAGTGGCTCCTGAAAGAATCGTAAGGCTCGGCAAGGAGGACAATTTTTGGGAGCACGGAGCAGGTCCCTGCGGCCCCTGCTCGGAAATTTACTTTGACCGCGGCGAAAAATACGGCTGCGGCTCGCCGACCTGCGGTCCGGGCTGCGACTGCGACAGATACACCGAGTTCTGGAACCTTGTTTTCACTCAGTTTGAAAACGACGGCAATGGAAATTATACGCGCCTTAAAAGCTGCAATATTGATACCGGCATGGGTCTTGAAAGGCTTGCGTGCATCATGCAGGGCGTTGATAACCTTTTTGAGGTGGATACCGTCCGCAATATCATGAAGCACGTTATCGAAATTGCCGGCGTCAGATATCACGATAACGAAAAAAGCGATATTTCGCTTCGCGTTATAACCGACCATATCAGAAGCACAACCTTTATGATAAGCGACGGCGTAATGCCCTCGAACGAGGGAAGAGGTTATGTTCTGCGCCGTCTTCTCCGCCGCGCCGCGCGCCACGGAAAGCTGCTCGGCATTAACCGTCCGTTCCTTTATGAGGTTTGCGAAACGGTTATCAAAGAAAACAAAAACGCTTATCCGAATCTTGAGGAAAAGCATGATCTTATTGTCAAGGTTATCAAGGCCGAGGAGGAAAGCTTCGCAAAGACCGTTGACACCGGACTTTCGCTTCTCAATACTCTCATTGAAAACAACACCTCAAAGGTTCTTTCCGGCGAGGACGCTTTCAAGCTTCAGGATACCTTCGGTTTCCCCATTGACCTGACAAAGGAAATCCTTGCGGAAAAAGGTCTTTCGGTTGATGAGGACGCGTTCAAAAAGCTTGTTGAGGAAAACAGAATCAGAACCCGCGCCGCAAGGAAGGACGCCGGTGCCGAGGCATGGAAAGGCACTGCCGCAATCACAAAGGGTCTTGAAAAAACCGAATTTGTCGGCTACGATACGCTTGAGTGCGAAAGCGAGGTTATTGCCGTAATCTCCGGTCAAAGCAGAGCAGAATTTATCGGTGCAGACGGCGAAGGAGCGATTATTCTTGCAAAAAGTCCGTTTTACGGCGAGGGCGGCGGACAGGTCGGAGACAGGGGCGTCATAAAAACCGCAAACGCCGTTTTTGAGGTCACCGCAACAACAAAAACGGGCGACGGAGTCATTCTTCACCACGGAAAAATCCTTGAGGGCGAGGGCATTGCCGTCGGCGAAAAGGCGGTTCTTACCGTTGACGAGGAAAAAAGGAACGCAACAAAACGCAATCACACCGCCGCTCATCTGCTTCAGGCAGCACTGAGAAAAGTTCTCGGCACCCATGTTGAGCAGGCAGGTCAGCTTGTTGACGAAAACGTTGTCCGTTTTGACTTTGTTCATTTCTCTGCAATGACAACCGAGGAAATTGAAAAGGTTGAAGAACTGGTCAATGACGAAATTCTTGCCGCGCAGAGCGTTGATGTTTGCGAAATGCCCATTGACGAAGCCAAAAAGCTCGGCGCCATGGCACTGTTTTCAGAAAAATACGGCGAGGTTGTCCGCGTTGTCAAAGTCGGTGAATTTTCCACCGAGCTTTGCGGAGGAACTCATGCCGAAAACACTGGAAACCTTGGCATGTTCAAGATTGTTTCCGAAGCTTCCGTTGCCGCAGGCGTGCGCAGAATTGAGGGCGTTACCGGTCTTAACAGTCTGAAGCTTTTCAATGAAAACCTTAAGCTCATTTCCGATACCGCCACGGTTCTCAAGGTTGCAAACGCAAAGGACGTTCTTCAAAGGGCGTCGGGCGTTATGCAGGAGCTGAAGGAAAAGGATAAAGAGATTGAAAAGCTTTCGGGCGTTATTGCAAACGCAAAAACGCAGTCGATGCTTGAAAACGCAAAGTCTGTCGGCGAACTTAAGGTTGTTACCGCCTTGCTTGAGGACGCAACCGTTCCCGAGCTTCGCAAGATGTGCGATCTTGTCAAGAGCAAGGGCGATAACTATGTCGGTGTTATTGCCGCCGTTCAAAAGGAAAAGGGTACGGGCAACATCTGCACCTGCTGCGGAAAGCGCGCCGTTGAGCTCGGCGCCCACGCCGGAAACCTTGCAAGGGAAACGGCAAAGCTTGCAGGCGGCTCGGGCGGAGGAAAGCCGGACAGCGCAATGGCCGGAGCAAAGGACATTTCCGCGCTCAGGGACGCTCTTGAGGCGGTCGTAGGAATTGTTGAAAAAATGCTCGGTTCGGAATGAAGACTAAGTTTTTTTAACGGAGGAATCATGTTTATGAAAAAAGCATTATCTGTTTTGCTTGCCGTTATCCTGCTGTGCGTTTCTGCGTTTCCCTGCTTTGCACTGTGGAACGGAAAGTATTATAAGCTCGGCATACCGCCGGCCTTTTCGGAAATCAAGACGTCTGACGGTTATATGGAATGGAAAAACGAAAAGACCGGCTCGTCAATAATTATCAATCTGGAGAAGAACACAAAAATGCTCTATTATCTCGGAGCCGATGAGCAAACGCAAAAGGAATTTGTCGGGTCTTTTATCTCTCAGCGCCAGGTTGATGTCAACAATGACACGATAAACAGCGGATATTACATCAATTACGGAACACCCGAATATTCAGAGAAGAAGTTTGACCACGTTTCAGGCTTTTATATCGGTTGCGAAACAGCAAAGGAAGCCAAGGACGGCTCATACAGCGTTTCGTTTGATTCCGACTTTTATTTCTTCTCAATCAAGGAGCTTGTTGTAAAGCTTGAATGTGTTCTGACAACCGATGAAGACAAAGCGGCGGTTGAAAATATGCTCAACGATTTTGAGCTTGACGGAACTTTGCTTACGGCGGAAAACGTGAGTGAGCTTTATCCGAGTCCTATGCAGGTGATACTTCCGCTTGTTGCCGTTATACTTGTCATTGTGCTTTTAATTATAATTGTAAAAAGAAAAAACAAGGCTAAAGCCGAGGCAAAAAAAGCTCAGCCCGAGGTCAAAGCCTGAGAAACAAGGAGGTCAATTATGGATTGCATTTTTTGTAAAATTGCAAACGGAGAAATTCCGGCAACCAAGGTTTATGAGGACGATACGGTCATTGCTTTCAACGACCTTTCGCCCCAGGCGCCGATTCATGTGCTGATAATCCCGAAAGAGCATATAACCTCAGCCGCCGAGATAAACAGCGGAAACAGCGCAATAGTTGCCCACATTTTTGAGGTGGCTGCAAAGTTAGGCAAAGACTTCGGTCTTGAAAACGGTTACCGGATTGTCAACAACTGCGGCACAGACGGCGGACAGACTGTCAAGCACCTGCATTTCCATTTTATGGGCGGCAGGCAGTTCGGCTGGCCGGCAGGCTGATTGAAAAATAAAAAACAGAAAGTGTGAATTATATGTCAACTTACAAAATGAAAATTGCCGGTCTTGAAAGGGAGCTTCCCCTTTGCAAAATTAACGATAAACTTGATATTGCAGCCTTTGTAATTTTCGGCGACGTTGAAATTACCGTCGCTTCGGCAACGGAGCTTCTCAAAAAATGTCCCGAGTTTGATTATATTGTTGTGCCCGAGGCAAAGGGTATTCCTCTGGCTTATGAGATGGCAAAGCAGAGCGGCAAGCCGTACTTTGTTTGCCGCAAGGGCGCAAAGCTTTACATGAAAGACCCGGTTTCCGCCCATGTCCGTTCAATCACTACCGACAAAATGCAAACGGTCTATCTTGACGGAAATGAGGGCGAAAAGCTCAGAGGAAAGCGCGTGCTTATCGTTGACGATGTTATCAGTACGGGCGAGTCTCTCCTTGCCGTTCATGCTCTTGTTGAAAAATTTGACGCGAATATAGTCGGACAGGCGGCAATTCTTGCCGAGGGCGACGCAGCCGAAAGGGACGACATAATTTTCCTTGAAAAGCTTCCGCTGTTTTTTAAGGATTGAGCAAATTCCGCCGATCGGTCGGAGTTCACCCGTCCGGTCGGCAAAATCGGATTTCAAAGGGTGACGGGATAATGAAGCTTAAAAGACCTTTGGCGGCTGTGGGCTTGTCAATGCTTGCAACGCTTTTCATTCTTTGCTTCTTTGGCGGCGGACGGTTGGTTTTTGCCGTCTTTGCCGGTGCTTTGCTTTGCCTTTTGATAAGTCTGACAATTAAAAAGCTCAGGCAGGGTGCGCTTCTGCCGACTGTTTTCGGGTCGGTTGCGTTGTCCTGCCTTCTTCTTTTTGTGTTTGAGCTTTTCGTCTTTATGCCTGTTGAATCGTTTTGCACTGATAACGGAGAAATTACCGCGGTTATTCGTGAATATGCGCATGAAAGCTCCGACGGAAATCGGCTTTATCTTGTTGCCGATCTCACAGCGCTTAACGGCAGCAAAGCCAAGGGCAGAGTGCGTCTTTCCTTTCCAGCAAAGCCGTGGAAAAGGAACACGCCGATTCTTCCGGAGGACTCAAAGCTGCTTGAACCCGGCGATAAGGTTGTTTTTACCGGAAAGCTGTACAAGATAGCAGGCTCAAATGCTTCGATACATAACCATTTCAAAAGCAAAGGCATATGCCTTGCCGCATATCCGCTCCAAAGCGTCACCGTTGAAAAGCAGGCGGTTAAAAATCTTTATACCGTTTTGATGAAAGAGCGGAAAAGGACAATGAACCAGATACTCAATGCGTTTGACGCCGATACCGCTTCCGTAATAATCTCCGTGCTTATGGGAAGCAAGGAGCACCTTTCGCCTGAGCTTTACAGCGCGTTCGGGCGCTCGGGAACGGCGCATCTTCTTGCTGTTTCCGGTCTGCATCTTTCAATCTGGATAATGTTCCTTGTTGACCTTCTCAAAAAGCGGAACGCCCTTTCAAAGCCGAAAATACTTTTTCTCATTTGTTTTGTTTTCATGATAATGTTCTTTGCCGCGTTCAGCGGCTCGGTCAAAAGGGCAGGAATAATGATGCTGCTGTATCTTTTGTCGGAGCTTTTCGGCGAACGGGCGGACAGTCTGAATTCGCTCGGCTTTTCCGCCGTGTGTATTCTTTTTATGAATCCGTATTCGGCCGTAAACGCAAGCTTTTTGCTCTCGTTTGTTTCAACGCTTACAATAATCATAATTGCCGTTCCAGTTGCCGACGCGGTCAACTCATGGCTTGATGTTAAAACGCTTTATCGTTTTCCAAAGCTTTTCAAGTCTGCTGTGGTCTGCTTTTTCATAAGCCTGTTTGTAAATCTTGCAACGCTCTCGCTCCAGATACGCTATTTCGGCGGCGTTTCAACGCTCGGCGTGGTTACAAACCTTCTTTTGCTGCCTGCAACAGCACCCCTTATTCTCAGCAGCGGACTTTATGTAATGTTCTATTTTATCCCTGTTTTTTCATCACTTTTGCGTTGGCTTTCAAAGCTCTGCGTGCTTTATTGCGAAAAAGTTGTTTTGTTCATTTCTTCGTTCGGATATTCGTATCTGGAGCTTGACGAAAGCTTTGTTCTTCCGGCCACCGCAGTTTCGGTCGCCGTTCTTTCGCTTTCCCTTTTCTTGCTGAAAAAGCGGAAAAAGCGCCTTGATGTGTAAAAAATCAGCCGCCGCAAAAGGATTATTCCGATTGCGGCGGCTGTGTTTCTGCTTTTTGGGGCTGTCCTTGGCGTGACAGCCCCTTTGCTTTTAGCGGTTTATTATTTCGCTTTCTTAGCAAATACAAGCTTAATAACAAAGAGAGTACCTATCATGAGAGCGATTGAAACAGGAAGAACGATGAGCCAGTTGGGAACAAAGCCTGCAATGATGTAGCTGACTGCCGAAACGCCTGCAACGGTGAGAGCGTACGGAAGCTGTGTTGAAACGTGGTTGATGTGGTCGCACTGTGCTCCGGCGGAAGCCATGATGGTCGTATCGGAAATAGGAGAGCAGTGGTCGCCGCAGACGGCACCTGCCATGCAAGCTGAAATTGCAACGATTGTAATAGGCTCACCTGAGGAGAATACGCTGAGAACAATGGGAATAAGGATTCCGAATGTGCCCCAGGAGGTTCCGGTTGCAAAGGAAAGACCAACGGCGATAAGGAAGATGATTGCCGGAAGGAACGACTGGAAAGCGCCTGCTGTTCCCTGAATAAGCTGCGAGATGAAGATTTTTGCGCCGAGACTGTCGGTCATGGCCTTGAGAGTCCATGCGCAGGTGAGGATAAGAATGGCCGGAACCATCGCCTTAAAGCCCTCGGGAAGCGATTCCATAATGGATTTGAATGAGAGAACCCTTCTGATAAGGAAGTAGATAACAATAATTATCATTGCGAAGCCTGCGCCGTAAGCAAGACCGACGGAAGCGTCGCTGTTTGAGAACGCGGTGATGAAGTTTTCGCCGCTGAAGAAGCCGCCGGAATAGATCATGCCGATAACGCAGCAGATTATCAGGATAACAACGGGGATAACAAGGTCGCAGACCCTGCCTTTTTCGTTGACTTCGGTCTTGTCATCGTCAATTCTGTTTCCGCAGGTGAAAAGGTCACCCTTTTCAATGGCGTTCTTTTCGTGCAGCTTCATCGGGCCGTAATCTAATTTTGAAAGCGAGATGAAAATCATCATTACAATGGTGAGAAGCGCATAGAAGTTGAAAGGAATAGCACTGACAAAAAGACTGATTCCGTTTTCCGCGCCTGCGCCTCTTGCAAATCCGGCAACAGCCGCCGCCCAAGAAGATATCGGTGCGATAATGCAGACGGGAGCAGCGGTGGCGTCAATAAGGTATGAAAGCTTTGCACGCGAAACTTTGTTTCTGTCGGTAACGGGACGCATAACCGAACCGACGGTGAGGCAGTTGAAATAGTCGTCAATGAAAATGAGAACGCCCAACGCCATTGTTGCAAGCTGTGCGCCGAT
>JAEDIH010000051.1 GCA_016292575.1 Clostridiaceae bacterium
CTGCAAAATCACCCGTTGTAAAATCTCTCAATAAGTGATATACTATAAACTGATTACAATTCTGAATCCGGGGTGACCTGATGATTTCCGTTGCACTTGCCGCCTATAAGGGCGAAAAATATATTGAAGAGCAGCTGCGCTCCGTTCTGCCGCAGCTTTCCGCCGGCGATGAAATAATTGTTTCCGATGACAAGCCCGGCGGTCAGACCGAAAAGATAGTCCGCGCGCTGATGGCGGAGGATCCGCGCATTGTGTATGTTGAGGGAAAGGGACGCGGAGTTGTTCAGAACTTTGTCAATGCAATCCGTTACTGCAAGGGGGACAGGATCTTCCTTTGCGACCAGGACGACGTCTGGTTGCCGAACAAGGTCAAGCGCGTTACGGAAGCGTTTGAAAGCGGAGCCACCCTTGTTCTTCATAATGCCTATGTAACAGATGAAAACCTCAATATAACCGATTATTCGTATTTTAAAACGCGCGGCAGCAAAAAGGGCTTTATCCGCAACATAGTCAAAAATTCCTATATGGGCTGTTGTATGGCGTTTGATAAAAGCCTGCTCAGGAAGATTATGCCTATTCCGCGCTATGTTCCGATGCATGACCAGTGGATAGGTCTGATGGGCGAAAAATACGGCAAGGTTGCTTTTATTGACGCGCCGCTGATTTATTACCGCATTCACGGCGACAACGTCACCGGCGGAAAAACGTCAATGCACCAGAAAGTTCTCTGGCGCAGATATCTGCTCAAGCGCCTTTTTGCGCGGCTTGTTTTCAACCGGTAAAAGCACAGATAAGGGAGAATAAAATGAAAGATTACACCGTTTCCGTTTGCATCGTGACCTATAACAGCAAGAATATTATCGAAAGAACAATAAGCAGTATCCTTGAGCAGACAAAGGGCGTGCAGCTTGATTTTTACGTTGTTGATAACGCCTCGTCTGACGGCACCGCGGCTTTTGTCCGTTCGCGTTTTCCGCAGCTTTCCGTGCTTGAAAACCGCACGAATCTCGGCTTCGGCGCGGCGCACAACAAGGTTCTGCCGCTTCTCAGGTCAAAGTATCACATTGTTGTGAATCCGGACATCATACTCAAAAGCAACGCAATCTTAAAGCTTTGCGATTATGCGGACGAGCATGAAAACGTCGGTCTGCTTTCGCCGCAGATTAAATTTGACAACGGCAAAATTCAGCAGCTTGGAAAGCGCAATCCCACCTTGCGCTATCTCGGCTCGCACTGGTTCCACAAGGGCGACGTTCCCTCAAAAACCATGATTGAATACTGTATGCTTGACCACCCTGACAACGAGGTCTGCGAAATTTCCAACGCAACGGGCTGCTTTATGTTTTTCCGCACCGCGGCGTTCAGGGAGCTTTCCGGCTTTGACGAAAGATTTTTTATGTATCTTGAGGACTGTGACATTGCAAGGCGCGTCAGCGAAAGCGGAAAGTATAAGGCTTTGTTTTATCCCATGGCGGAGGTTACTCACCTTTGGGAGCGCGAAAGCAAGCGGAACAAAAAGCTTCTTGCCGTTCATATCCGCTCGATAATTTCCTATTTCCTCAAATGGGGAATCAAAATCTGGTAAAAGGGTATCGCTATGAAAAGATTTCTATACCGTTTTTATGCGTTTTTGTTCAACCTTGCCGCTGCACTTTTTCCGCTGAAGGAGAACCGCGCCGCGTTCATCTCAATGCACAACGAGAATTTCAACGACAGCCTCGGCGAGGTTACAAGGGAGTTTGAAAGCCGCGGCTTTGAGTGCGTGCGCATCACCCGGCGCGACCTTGACGTAAATGTCAGGAATATTTTCCGTGTGATTGACTTTTTTTTCAGGAAAAGCCGGCTGCTTGCAACCTCAAAATATGTTTTTCTCAACGATAATTTCATGCCGGCGGCGTTCTGCAATTTCAAGCAGGATGCGGTCGTAACGCAGCTCTGGCACGCCGAGGGCGCGTTCAAGCGCTTCGGGCTTGCAATTTCTCAGCCGGAGTCTGTGCGCAAAAACGAGCTTGCCTGCAATAAAAAGCTGACCTATGCCGTTTGCTCGGCAAAGGCGGTGATACCAATCTATGCAAAGGCATTCAATCTTAAGTACGGTCAGGTTCTGCCGCTCGGAGCACCGAGGGCGGACTACCTTTTAAAAAGCGGAAACGCCGAAAACGCACGCAAAAAGCTTGAAATTATCTACCCTGTGCTCAAAGGCAAAAAGGCAGTGCTTTATGCGCCGACCTTCAGAGATACGAAGGAGGAAAACGAAAAGCTGCTTTCCCACTTTAATTTTAAGCTTTTCCAAAAAGAATTAGGTGAAGAATATGTGCTTTTTGTCCGTCTTCATCCGCAGATACACGAAAAAGCAGTTGTGCCGCCGTTTGTTTTTGACGTAACGGATTACGCCGATGTGCGCGAGCTTGTGCTTGCCTGCGACGTGCTTATAACGGACTATTCATCAATATGCATGGATTTTTCACTGCTTTCAAAAAAGACGGTTTTCTTTGCTTTTGACGAGGAAAAATATACAAAGGACAGAGACTTCTGCTTCGATTACAAAACCGGGCTTCCGGGCGGTATTGCAAAGACTACGGGGGAGGTTATTGAACTCATCCGTGCCGAATTTGACGAGGAGAGGAACGCAGAATTCAGAAAAAGGAACTTTGATTTTCTTGACTGCTCCAGCGCCGCAAGGGTGGCGGACGCGGTTATCGGAAAATGAAGCGGCGCATTTTGCTTTTCTTGCAGCCTGAAAAGTTATTGTCAAACCCAAAAACCTGTGATATAATGATAAACAGTTTTTTGCGCTTTTTGCGCGCGGAAAATAGGAGGATAAAAATGAAAATTGCCGCGGCACTGAAAAATCATAAAAATAATTTCATGAAATACCGCTTCCTTTTGATGGAGCTTGTCAGGAAAAATATCAAGCTTCAGTACAGGGACTCCTTTCTCGGAATGTTCTGGACGTTCTTGCAGCCGCTTTTGATGACGCTGGTTCTGGTTTTTGTTTTCAATAACATTTTCGGTCGAAGCTCAAACGGAGTCGGAAATTATACAATATTCCTGCTCATCGGACGGCTGCTGTTTGATTTTTACAGCACCTCCACCAAAAGGGCAATGCGCTCCATTCGTTCAAACGGCGCAATGATCAAAAAGGTCTATGTTCCCAAGTATATCTACCCGCTTTCGCAGGTGCTTTCAACCTTTATAACGTTTTTGATCTCTCTTTCCGTTCTCATCGTTATGGTGGGCTTTTTCAATATCACAAACAATAACCCCATTCACCTGACCTGGCGTGTGATATACTGTGTAATACCCGTTTTCATTCTTTTTGTGCTCAGTCTCGGCGTGGGAATGTTCCTTGCAACCGTTTCCGTCTTCTTCCGTGACATGGAGAACATCTATGATGTTATTGTTACTTTGCTTTTCTATGTTACGCCGATAGTATATAACATTCAGAGCCTCAAAATTGCTCAGAACAGCGCGCAGATGAGGATTTTTAAAATGAATCCGCTTTACGGAATAATCGGAATGTTCCGCGCCGCCGTAATCTGGGGTAATGACTTTACACAATACTGGGACATGAATCTCATGTGGTATTCCGCGGCGTGCGCAGTGTTCGCTCTTGGTGTCGGCTTTGCGGTCTTCTATAAAAATCAGGACAAGTTTATTCTCCATATTTGAGAAAGAGGGATAGCTTTGAGTAATTACGCGGTTGAAGTCAATCATGTCAGCATGAAGTTCAACATCAATAAAGAGGGCGTGGACAACGCCAAGGAATATTTTATCCGTTTGCTTAAGCATCAGCTTCATTTTATGGAGTTCTGGGCGCTTAAGGACGTCAGCTTTAAGGTTGAAAAGGGCGACAGGGTCGGCATCCTCGGCTTTAACGGCGCAGGAAAAAGTACGCTTCTGAAGGTTATTGCCGGCGTTTTGAAGCCGACTCAGGGCTCGGTCAGGGTCGAGGGCGTTGTGGCTCCGATGCTTGAATTGGGCGCAGGCTTTGACGGAAACTACAGCGGCCGTGAAAATGTTTTTCTTTACGCCGCAACAATGGGCTTTTCAAGGAAGTTTATCGAAAAAAAGTATGACGAAATTGTTGAATTTGCCGAGCTTGAGGATTTTATCGACGCACCCTTAAAGGGCTATTCCTCCGGTATGAGGGCGCGCCTCGGCTTTGCGATTGCAACGGCGGTCAAGCCGGACGTACTCATTCTTGACGAGGTCCTGAGCGTCGGCGACGCCGCTTTCCGGGCAAAGAGCCAGAAGAGGATAGAGAATATGATGGGCGACGGCGTAACGGTTTTGTATGTTTCCCACAGCACGGACAAGGTTGAGGAAATTTGCAACAAGGCGATTATCCTCGACCACGGACAGATGATCGCCGCCGGCGACAGCGTTGAGATAAGCAAGATATATCAGAGCATGACGCTCAATAAGTAAAACGGAAAGATTGCAATGAATTTTAAAATTAATCCCGCAGCCTACGGCGATGTTTTTGTTCTGCCTAAGGTTGTTGTCAAAAATAATCTGCGCCTTGCCGGTGCCGTTCAGCTCAAGGCACTTTTGTATCTTTACTGCAATTCCGGCGTTTCGGACACGTCCTGCGAGGCTATTGCAAACGCTCTCGGCGCCGACAGGGGCGACGTTTGCGACGCGCTGATTTTTTGGTGCGAGCGAGGTCTTGTGATAAAGGACGATGCGACTGCGCCGGTTGTTTCGGCTGATTTTAAGCCGGAAGAAAGCGTAAAATTTCCGGCAGAAGCCGTTCCTGCCGCAGTTAAGGGTGTACATATTCAGGCGCCTCAAAACGCCGAGCCGGAAAGGAAGTCTGTTCCCGAGCTTCCGATCTCGCGCCCGAGCCACGAGCAGATTGCAATACGCTGCAATGAGTGCGAGGAGTTCCGTCTCCTTTTTGCTGAAGCGCAGAACGTTCTTGGAAAGACCATAGGCTATGAGGGGCAGTCTATCCTCATCATGCTGCACGACAGCTATGACCTGCCCGTTGAGGTCATTCTGATGCTGCTTGAATACGCCGTCAAAAAGGGGAAAACGGGCTATAAATACATAGCGACGGTCGGCAAAGAGTGGAGCGAAAAGGAGATTGTTACCATTGACGCCGCCGAAGAATACATCAGTGAGCAGAACGAAACGGACGAGCTTTGGAAAAGCTTCAAGGCTCTTACGGGGGTAAAAAACCCAAACCCCACCGCAAAGCAGAAAAAGTTTCTCACGCTCTGGAAAAAGGAGTTTTCATTTTCTGCGGAGATGATATCCCTTGCATATGAAATCTGTATTGATAACACCGGAAAGATGAATCTTGAATATATGAACAAGGTTTTGAAAAACTGGCACGAAAAGGGCGTAAAATCACCTGCCGACGCAGAGCGCGAGCAGGCAAGGTGGAACGAGAGCAACTTTAAAAAGACAAATAACCGGACCTCAAAGCCACAGCAGGAGGTCTTTTCGAGCGATGCGTCATACGATCTTGAAGAATTTGATAAGAACATTGTCGGTCTTAAGTATCTTGAGGACACGAATCAATAATGGAAGCGGGGCGGAATCATGGCATACAGAAGAAGCGTATATATTACGGCAAAAAATATCCTTGAAAACAGGCGCAGAAAGGCCGAAAGCGAGCAGGAAAAAAGGCATGCCGCCGCGGTAGCCATCTGTCCCGGAATTGCCGAAGCGGAGCGTGACATGGCTCGCTTTGCCGCCGATGTAATAAAGAGCGTCTCCATGGGAAGCGACGCAGAGCAGTATGTGCTTTCGCTTTCGCAAAAGAATCTTGAAGCGCAGGAAAAGCGCAAGGCACTGCTTGAGTCGGTCGGTCTGCCCGAAGATTACCTTGAGGTGAAATACACCTGTCCCGTTTGCAAGGACACCGGCTTTCATGGCGGATACTACTGCAAGTGCTATCTTGACCTGCTCAAAAAGACGGCGAAGGAGGAGCTGGGCGTTGCCGCAAGCATGGAAAAGTGTACGTTCAACTCGTTCAATCTGAACTTTTATTCGGACGAGATTGACTCGGCGTGTTCAATAAGTCCGCGCCGCCTTGCGCAGGGTACGCTCAATTTCTGCAAAAAATATGCCGAGGAGTTTTCACATTCAAGCCGCAACATCATCATGACAGGCAAAACCGGAGTGGGCAAGACCCATCTTTCGCTTGCGATTGCAGGCAGAGTTATTGACCGCGGCTTTGACGTTTACTATGCAAGCGTTCATAAGATTATGGACGCGCTGCAAAAGGAGCAGTTTTCGCGCGAGCGCGTTGAGGAAAGCATAAGCGACCGCCTTTATGAAAGCGATCTGCTTGTTATTGACGACCTCGGCGCCGAGTTTTCAACTCAGTTCACTGTTTCTGCGCTTTATAACATTGTCAACACAAGGCTCAACGCCTCGCTGCCGATGATAATCAACTCCAATCTCAGCCTTTCGGAGTTGGAGGAGCGCTATTCTCAGCGCATTGCCTCAAGAATTATCGGAGGAAGCGAGAGGGTGCTGCTTATCGGCAGCGATATCAGGCAGAAACTTTCAAAATAAAATGAAACTTTCAAAATAAAATGAAAAATGAAACTTTCAAAATAAAATGAAAAAGCCCTTTACATTTTCAAAAGTTTATGTTATAGTATCTACCTGTCGGGTGAAAAACTCGCAATATATCAGGTGCTACTGTGGCTCAGTTGGTAGAGCAGCGCATTCGTAATGCGCAGGTCGTCGGTTCGAGTCCGACCAGTAGCTCCATGAAAAAAGCACTTGCTTTGTCAAGTGCTTTTTTCAATGAAATTCGCCTTACGGCGAGTGAAATATCCTGCGGATATGAAGCAAAGCTTGATATATCAGAAACTGAACTTTGTGCAATTACTTTCTGAATTAACATTGACAACTTCTTTGGCAGATGTTAAAATTGATTTGCATCAAGTGCTTGACAGAATAAAATCTTACCGTCAGGTATTTATCAGGAGGAAATATGGAGAAATCATTCAACACATATACCCGCAAGGAACGGAATATGTACCTGACGGGTATGCTCGGCCAGAACATGATATACAACATCATCGGAACAGGTCTGACATTTTATTTTCAGAGCGTAATATTTCTGCCTGCACTGGCAATCAGCATCATCATGGCTGTTGCCCGTGTCTGGGACGCAATAAATGACCCGATGATGGGAACAATTGTTGACAAGACAAAGTCAAAGTGGGGCAAGTGCAGACCTTATCTCCTTTTCTGCCCTGCAGTTATCTGTATAATTACAATTCTCTGCTTTGTCAACGGAAGATATTCCGAAACAAATACAGCCTTGCAGAACGGTCTTATTATCGCTTGGGCGGCAATTTCATACGTCCTTTGGGGTATGTCATTCACAATCGGTGACATCCCGCTTTGGGGCATCACCTCTCTTATGACGGAAAGCCAGAGCGACCGTTCAAAGCTCCTCGGTCTTGCCCGAATTTTCGGCGGAATCGGCGGCGGAGTTGTTCTCCTTTCTTTTGTTCAGATTTCTCAGTCAGTCGGAACGGCATTTGAATCAAAAGTTTCGGACAAGGCGGCTGCTCAGCAGTACGGATTTTTGATTGTTGCAATTGTCCTCACGGTTATCGGCGGCGCACTTTTCCAGCTTACAGGAATATTCACAAAGGAAAGGGTTGCTCAGGCAGAAAAGCGCAACTCAATGAAGGAAAACTTCAAGCTCATGTGGAGCAATGAGCCGTTCAGGCGGGTTATTATCTCCAGCGTTTTGCGTAGCCCGATAATGCTTCTTATGAGCGTTGCAATCACACTCCTCAACTACTATTTCGGAAACTACGGAATGAAGGACTACACGATTTTCCTTGTCATTCTCGGCGGCGCAATTTTCCTCGCTCAGTTTGCAATGAGTGCAATTGCTCCAAAGCTTTGCGAAAAGTATGAAAAGAAATCAATTTATAATATCTGCACAATTGTTTCCGCTGTGGCTTTCGGACTCATATTTGTTGTTTATCTTATTGCGCCGACAAACCTTGAAAAGCCGTTCTGGGTTGCAGTCAACTTCCTCCTCTTTGCAGGTGCCGGTGCGGGAATGGGTGCGCTGAATGTTATCCAGTCCATTATGATTGCGGATGCCGTTGACTACGAAGAATACCACAACAACCTCCGTCCGGACGGAGTGTTCTTCTCGGGTCAGTCCTTTGCAACAAAGCTTTCAAGCGGTATTGCTTCAATCATTCAAGGTGTTGCTTATGCAATTATCGGTTTTTCCGGTTCGGCTGTTGAAAAGTGCAATGCGGCGCTTCAGGCAGGTGGTTCGTTTAAGGATGACTTCCCGGAATATGCGGCGGCAATGTTCTTCCTTTGTTCCATTCCGCCGGCAATCGGTCTTTTCGCTTCAGTCATTCCGATGAGAAAGTATCCGCTTTCAAATGCGGAACATAAGAGAATCCTTGCCGAGCTCATTGAAAGACGCCGCAGCAGGGAAAAAGAAAAGGCATGATATTCCTGCTTTCGCAGAAAAGGCTTTTGAAAAACTGAATAAGTCCGGCTAAAACGGCCAAAAAAGAAACCGCCTCCTATGGTATGATAAAAACCATAGGAGGTATTTTAATTCGCACAATAACCACAAAAATCCCGTTCGCGTTTTTGCGGACGGGATTTTTTAAAGATAAGAAGCAGTCTGAATTTTGTTATATCATATTATTGCTTTCAGCCCTTCACCTCGGCGCCGGTCTTTATCTTGCTTTTGAAAAAGTCAGTCATGGTTTGAATTTCCTTTGCCGCAGGTGCGGAGTAGGGATTGACAACGCTGAAAACATGGGGAAGCTTTTTGCCGTCCACCTTTTCGTCATAGTAATAAAAGACGTTTTCAACGCCGTGGCGGTCAAGAATCGCTTTCAGCTTTTTCGCCTGCTTTTTAAGGAAGTCACCGTTAGCCGTAACGATATAAAACGGCGGAAGACCGAGGTAGGCCACGTTTTTATAGTCCATGTACTTATAGAGCGGATTTGTTTTCGGTCTGTCGCCGAGGAGCGATTTGAGATTGACATTCATCATAAAGTTCGGCGAGAGCAGATCGACTGCCGGGCAGATGGCGCCCACGGCTCTGAAGGCGAGTGTGGGTGTTACGCCGAAGTCGCTCTGCATCCTTTTGCTGCCGCAAATTGCCGCGCATATGCTGACAATCTGACCGCCGGCACTGTCGCCGACAAGGAAGATGTTGTCTGTGTCCGCCGGGTAGCTTTCAAGGTTTTCAGAAAGCCACGAAAACGCGGAAAATGCGTCCGCAATCTGGTCAATAAACCGGAAATTGCGTGCAAGACGATAGTTGATTGACGCAACAAGGAAGCCTTTTTCGGCAAGCTTCAGGCAGTAGTATTTGTTGATTTCCTTGTATCCGTAAAGCCAGCCGCCGCCGTGGATGTCAATTATCACGGGAAGCTTCTCCGTTGCGCTTTCGGGATAGTAGATGTCAAGCAGATGCTCCTTCATCGAGTCGTTCATATACGGAATGTCGGTTATCTGCGTGATGCCGCCTATAGGCGTCTGCGAGGCTATGCGCTTTTCGTCCATCTTTTCGTTGATTGACCAGAATTTTAACAGTACGGGCTTAAAAATGTCCATTATAACTCCTCCTTTTCTGCTTCGGCTTTACTTTCAGCCTCTTTTTCGGCTTCAAAGTCATATCTTGAAAGCTTGGTTTCCATTGCCATCTTCAGAACATGCATTGCACAGTCCTGAAGTTCTCCGATCGTCAGTCCGTTATCCACGCTCTTTTTCATTGTTCCGTCCGGTTTTTTCTTGCCTGTCCTTGCTCCGCCGGGCATGAGCACGTCAATGCCTGCCCTGACTCTGTAGCCCTGGTCGCAGATTCCGGGGAATTCGTGGCTTTCGTCTTTGCGCATCCACCAGTCGGTCATGACGTTGCCCTCATAGCCCCATTCCTTTCTGAGAATGGTTGTAACAAGGTCATAGTGGTAATGACCCCAGACACCGTTTATTTTGTTGTATGAGGTCATGATGTTCTTCGGCTTGGCCGTCTTAACGCAAAATTCAAAGCCCTTGAGATATATCTCTCTTAAAGCCCTTTCGGAAACACGGGAGTCGTTGTGGGTGCGGTTGACCTCCTGGTTGTTGCAGGCAAAGTGCTTCGGACAGGCGGAAACGCCGTTTTCCTGAACGCCGAGAACAACCGCCGCGGCGGTAAGACCCGAAAGGAGCGGATCTTCGGAGAAGTATTCAAAATTGCGGCCGCAAAGGGGATTGCGGTGAATGTTCATTCCGGGCGCAAGGATAATGTCGCTGCCGCGGTCAAGCATTTCCTTTGCAAACTCAGAGTAAAGTTCTCTGACAAGCTCCTTGTTGAACGAGCAGGCAAGAACAGCACCGTTCGGAAGCAGGGAGCACGTTGCGGCAAGGCGGATTCCGCTCGGACCGTCCGTTGTTGTAACGGGCGGAACGCCCTTTTCGCGCAAAGAGGGGAGAACGCCGCCCATTACGCCGGCGTTTCCTTTTGCGCCGAGCGGATTGTTCATGACGTAGCCGCCGCGTGTTATTGCCTCAAGCTCATCAAAGGAAAGCTGAGCGGTGAACTGCTCAAGCGTAACTTTTCCGCTTTGAACGTCCGCAAGCTTATAGCCGAGGTCGCCGGTTATTTCAAGCGTCTGCGGCAGATTTTCAAGTATTCTGTCTTTGAGGCTGACTTTCATCACGGGAGTACGCTCAAGGACTCCTTTGATTTTTCCGTTTTCGTCCGTTACTGCTTTGAGACGGTCAAAGGGATTTTTCGGGTCGGGAGCGGCAGCCTGAGTGAGCCTTTCGGTAACAATCGTTTTTCCGAGGGTGAAGCTCTTGACTTCGGAAGCCGAACGAACGTCCGAACCGAAGAAAAGCTTGTATTCTCCCTTTTCAAGAACATAGCAGAACTCGTTGCCCGTGGCTCCGCTGTCGTCATAGGAGGCAAAGTCGGCAAGGTTAAAGGAAAGTCGGAGCTTCTGAGTTTCGCCGGGAGCGAGCGTTTTTGTCTTTTCATAGGCAACAAGGACTCTTGAGGGCTTTCCGAGCATTCCCTGCGGCGCGGAAAGATAAAGCTCTCCGACATATTTTCCGTCTCTTCCACCGATGTTTTTGACATCGACCCAGAGATTGAATGTCTTGTCCGAATGGGTGACCCTTGTCACTTTTGTTTCAAAGCGTGTGTATGAAAGACCGAAGCCGAACGGGAAAAGCACCTTGTCTTTTCTGAATGTTTCAAAGTATCTGTAGCCGACATAGATGTCCTCGGTGTAGTTGTTGAACCTCCATTTGCCGAAGAACCTTGCCGAGGGATAGTAAGAATATTTTTCCGCAATGGTGTCCGCAAGCTTTCCGCTGGGCGAAACATCGCCGGAAAGCACGTCGGCAACGCTGTTTCCGCTTTCCATTCCTCCCTGCCATGCATAAAGCACAGCCGAGATGTCAAATTCATTTATCCACGACATATCCATAATACTGCCGCAGTTGAGGACAACGACAGTTTTGCGGAAAGACGAGCAGACCTTTGAAAGCAGCGAGCGCTCCTCGTTTGTGAGATAGTAACTGCCCTCGGTGAGTGAGTTTTCTCTGTCCTCTCCTGCGGCGCGGCCAATTACAACAACGGCGGTGTCGCTTTTGTGCGCAGCCTCCTGAACAGTCTTTTTGTTTATGGGCATTTCATTGTAGCTCGTTTCCCAAGCGCCCCAGAACGCCTCTTCGGGGGCGTTTTTTTCGCACCAGTCATCATAAAGCTCGGCAAGCTCTTCGTTTACGGTAATGTTTTTGTTGGCTCTCATTCCGTCAAGCAGGCTGACCTTGTACGGCGGATTGACGTCGCCGCCGGAGCCATAGCCGACA
>JAEDIH010000052.1 GCA_016292575.1 Clostridiaceae bacterium
TTATCTATAACAGCCCGACCGTTGTTGATCTCTACTTCAACACCTATGACGAATGTGTCCGCTTCGGCAGAAGAAACGTTGAAATATATGTGCTTGAATAAAGGCTGCTTTTAACCGGTCTTTCAGCCATACAGCAAAAACTCTCCCGACCCGGTGCAAAGCCCCACAACTTTTGCATACATCATAAAAACTCCCATATAGCATAAATATTAAGCTTTATCATAAACTGATTCCGATGCTCCGTCGGAGTCAGTTTTTTTAATATTTCTATTGACAAAACATCGTGCAGCGTATATAATATAACCATTAGCTTATGCACCATAAGTAAGGAGTGATAATTTGGATCATCGAAGCTATGACAAATACATTATTAAAATTGCAGAGTATGGTAATCTGACAAAGGCGGCGGCGTCCCTCGGAATATCTCAGCCTGCGCTCAGTTCCGGTCTTACAAATCTTGAGACGGCTTTAGGCTTCAAGATATTCAACAGAAAAAGCACGCCTATCACGCTTACTCGAGAGGGTGAGCTGTATTACGACTATATTACCCGTCTGCATGTCCTTGAAGAAGATTTCAGACAGAGGATCGATTGCTGTCGCGACAAGGTTAACTTAAAGGCGGTTATCGGAGGGCCGGTGGCCTACGTGGAATCCATGGTGACGAGCACCGTTATTGAGCTGTCGAAAGTCCACACCGACTACAAGTTCGACATCAAATGCTCGCCTCTGGCAGAACTCATTGAACTGCTGTCAAGAGGAGAGATCAACTGCTTTATCTGCACGAGCGACACCATTCCCGACAATTTTGAGAAAAAGCTCGTAAAGCGCGAAAAGGTGTTTCTCTGCATTCCGCGTGATAACCCCCTGAACGAAAGCATCTCTGACTACAGCATTGAATCAGGAAATTACTGTGAATACTTCGACTATTCCGTGCTTGACGGAGAAGAATTCATATTCCTTGAGGAGAATCAGCCTCTGTACAGCCAGATGAATAAATTTTTCGAGGATAACCGCATAACGCCGAAAAACAGAATTACGGTAAATCAGGTATCCACCGCGCTAAGACTGTCCGCCAAAGGGGGCGGCATCAGCTTCGTCTCCGAGGGTGCCCTTGAAAACACGGATCTGAGCCGCATATGCGTCTATCCCCTGCCCGATACTATTTCGGGACGCAGTATCTATGTTGCATACGACCGTGAGCTGTCCATGCCCGTGGCCTGCAAGGATTTTATCCACTATCTTATCGATCACAAAAATGAAACTATAGGAGTGTAGCAAAATGAAAAAAATTATAAGAATTATCTCAATGCTGTTATGCGTATGTCTTGTGTTTTCCCTCGTTGCCTGCGGCGATGGAAGTTCAGACGAAAAAGAGACTCTGACTATCGCCTATCAGGGCGGTATCGGTTACGCGCCGGTTCACATTCTTGAAGCAAAAAAGATTATCGAAAAGAACTACGACGGTGAAATCGAGGTTAAATTCGTTAAACTCGACTCCGGCGCAGCTATCAATGAAGGAATCATCGGGGGTACCATCGACATCGGCTGCATGGGTCTCGGTCCTGCAATCTCCGGCGTATCCTCCGGCGTATCCTACAAGGTTATCTCCAACCTTAGCTCACAGTCGCACGGACTCATGAGCCGCGATCCCGAAATCACCTCCCTCAAAGACATCACCTCCAAGGACAAAATTGCCCTTGTTTCCACAGGCTCTTTCCAGCACATACTCCTTGCAATGGCTGCTGAAAAGTCACTTGGCAACGCTCACGCCCTTGACAACAATATTCAGGGCATGTCCCATGCGGAGGGTATGGCTGCGCTTGAATCCGGCACCGTACAGCTTCACCTGACATCATCTCCTTTCATCTATCAGGAGCGCGCAAACGAGAGCTACACGGAGCTTTCCGAAATTTCCGAGGTTTGGCCCAGCGGCAACTCCTTCCTTGTTGCAATGGCTGCCGGCTCGCTCAGCGAAAACGAAAAGCTTTTTGCGGCTGTAAGCAAGTCATTTGAGGAAGCTATCGCTTTTATCAACGAAAATCCCGACGAAACTGCGCAAATTGAGACTGAGTACCTCGGACTTGACCTTGAGACAGTAAAGAGCTACCTTGCAGAAGAGGACTGTCAGTTCTTTTCAGAACTGAGAGGCGCTGAGTACATGGCAAGCTTCATGTATCGCGCCGGCTTTATTGAAAAAGAGGTCAAGATTGATGACTTCAAATACGAAGCTGTAAAGAGCAAGTAAATTGGCAAAGGACAAAGGTGAGTAAATGAAAAAGTACAAGAATCTGATAGCGCAGATTCTCTTCGTTGCAGCGTGTCTCGTGTTCTGGCAGTGGTATGCAAAGTCAAGAAATATCATGGGCTTTCCCACTCTCGACGCGATATTCGGCAAGTTGGCGGATGCTTTCACCACAGATAACCCACAAAGACGCATCCTTCCCTATCTTGCAAACTCAATGTTGTCTATCCTCAAGGGTCTTGGCATCGGCGCAGTTTTAGCGGTCATTTTTTCGGATCTGTCTGTAATAAGCCGCACCTTCAATTCAATTTATAATCTCATCGTATCCATCTTCGACCTGTTGCCTGGAGTTGCGCTTCTGCCCATACTGATGATCACCATCGGAGCCAACGACACGTCAATTTTAATCCTCGTTATCCACTCTGTAGTGTGGCCGATGTCACGCAATATAATTGACGGATTCAAAACCACTCCGGCAATCTATATAGAATCCGGTAAAAATATCGGACTCGGCACATTCGGACTTGTCTTCGGTGTGTATATTCCTGCATCCTTTGCAAGTATGCTTTCGGGCATCAAGGTCGGTTGGGCAAGAGCATGGCGCGGACTTATCAGCGCAGAGATGATCTTCGGCGCGGCGCAGTCTGCGGGAATCGGCGTGTTCATCAACAATGCAAGAACAACCTGGATCGACTACCCCGGTGTTTACGCCGCAATAATCCTTATAATCATAGTAGGCGTCATCGTAGAATACGGCATCTTTCAGGTTATTGAAAAATGTACTGTCAGAAAGTGGGGTATGGTTCGATGAGGGAAATGCTGAAAATAAAAAAGCTTACAAAATCCTACACTTCGCAGAACGGATCCAGAAATATTCTCACCGATCTTGATCTGACGGTATATGAAAACGAGTTCGTCTGCATTCTCGGTCCCTCCGGCTGCGGAAAATCCACTTTGCTGCGCTGTATCGCCGGCTTTGAGTCATATGACGGAGTAATTGAGTGCAACGGAAAGGTTATTAAAAATCCATCAACAGAGCGCATCATGGTATTCCAGGACTACAACCAGCTATTCCCTTGGAAGACTATTGAAAAGAACATTCGGACTCCTCTGAAGCTGAAGGGCATCAAAGATAAGAACGAGCTTAAGCGCATCTCCGATGAGTATCTGAAAAAGGTGGGGTTAGACGGATATCAGAAGTATTACCCACACGAGCTGTCGGGCGGTATGAAACAAAGAGTTGCCATAGCTAAGGCTCTTGCGCTGAAGCCTGAGATAATTCTGATGGACGAGCCCTTTGCGGCTCTTGACGCCATGACCCGTAACAATCTGCAAAAAGAGCTATACAGAATCTCCACCGAGGAGCAGGTGACGGTTATCTTCATAACTCACAATATTCAGGAGGCTATCACCCTCGGCACCCGTATTCTCATGATGGACAAGCAAGGCAAGCTTGTCATTGACGAGCAGAACAAGCTGAAAAAGCCTGTTAAGCCCTCCACCGAAGGGTACGGCGCAATGTGGGACAAATTCTCTCAGGCTCTTGAAGAGGCGAGCAAGGTTAAGACTTCCGAAAGCTGATTTTCTCTCTTGCCTTTCTCTTTTTTGCGGCTGAATAACGCCGAAAACGGGAATTGTGCATAATGCACAATTCCCCCTCTCTAATTTAAATTAACTTTAACAGTCTGGGATATTGTAAAATTCGACGGCTTTTGATAAAATAAACACATAACGCAAAGACACGGGGCGACATTTTAAACTGAATGTTTGAAATGTCCTTTTCAATTTTTAGAAAGCGGTGAGTTGCGATGGTTCTTCTTGAAGAGAGAATTCTCAAAGACGGAAAAGTGTATCCGGGAAGCATTCTGAAAGTTGATTCGTTCCTCAATCATCAGATGGATGTCACCCTGCTTAATGAAATAGGCAAAGAATTTAAAAGAATATACTCAGACTGCGAAGTTAACAAGATCCTTACCATTGAAGCATCAGGTATAGGAATAGCATGTATAACAGCGCAGTTTTTTAATTGTCCGGTTCTTTTTGCAAAAAAAACCAAAACCAAAAACATTGCCGGAACGGTTTATAAAACGCAGGTCAAGTCCTATACCCACGGAACAACCTATGATGTTATCGTCTCCAAGGAATTCCTCAAAAAGAACGATAAGGTACTTATTATTGACGATTTCCTTGCCGAGGGCAACGCCCTGCTCGGTCTGATTGACCTTTGCCGTCAGGCAGGGTCCGAAATTGTCGGCTGCGGAATTGCTATTGAAAAGGGCTTTCAGCCCGGCTCAAAGCGCATCCTCGACGCGGGCGTCCGCGTTGAGTCTCTTGCAGTTATTGACAGTATGGACGACGGCGAGATTAAGTTCAGATAAATTGCCAAACGGCGGTTTATAAATAATTTTTGCCGAAAGGCTAACGGAGGAAAAAAGCATGAAAAAAATTCTTGCACTCCTGCTCGCAGCTGTTCTTGTATTCTCATTTGCTGCCTGCAACGGATCAAAAGAAGACCCAACAACAACCGGCGCCGGCGAAAGCACAAGCGCTGCACCCACCGATGTTGACTATTCAAAGGTTAAGGTTGGTCTTATCTGCCTTCACGATGAAAACTCAACATATGACAACAACTTCATTCAGGCTCTTAAGGACACTCAGACAAAGCTCGGTCTCAAGGATGATCAGGTTCTCATCAAGACCAATATTCCTGAAGACGACAAGTGCCTCAACGCAGCTCAGGAGCTTGCAGACGAAGGCTGCAATATTATCTTTGCAGACTCCTTCGGTCACGAGACCTACATGATGCAGGCTGCCAAGGAATTCCCGGAAATCCAGTTCTGCCATGCAACCGGTACCCACGCAAAGACCGCTGAACTCAAGAACTTCCACAACGCTTTTGCCGCCATCTATGAGGGTCGTTATCTTGCAGGTATCGCAGCAGGTATGAAGCTCAACGAGATGATCAAGGACGGAAAAATCAAGGCTGACGAAGCTAAAATAGGTTATGTTGGCGCATTCAACTATGCAGAAGTTGTTTCCGGTCTTACCTCTTTCTTCCTTGGCGCGCGTTCCGTTTGCGAAAGCGCAACAATGAAGGTTACCTACACCAACTCTTGGTTCGATATCGCTCTTGAGCGTGAAGCTGCTCTCAGCCTCATCAAGGACGGCTGCGTTCTTATCAGCCAGCACGCTGACTCAGAGGGTGCTCCCAAGGCTTGCGAAGAGAAGAAGGTTCCCAATGTTGCATATAACATTGACACTTCCTCAATGGGTCCGAACACCGCTCTCATCTCCTCAAAGATCAACTGGTCTCCCTACTATGAGCTTGCAATCACCGCTGTTGCCAAGGGCGAAGAATTCGCAACAGACTGGTGCGGCACTCTTGCAACCGATTCCGTTCAGCTCACAAAGCTCAACGAGGCTGTTGCTGCCGAGGGTACTCAGGCTGCTCTTGACGAAGCTATTGCAAAGCTTGAAAAGGGCGAGCTCAAGGTATTCGACACCGCAGCATTCACCGTTGACGGCAAAGCTCTTGATTCCTACAAGGCTGACGTTATCCCCGACGAGAAGTTCGAAAAGGATACCGAAGTTATTAAGGACGGCTCGTTCTGCGAATCCGACGTTGAAGGCATGAGAAGTGCTCCGTACTTTGACATCATGTACATTGACGGCATCAGCGAAAAATAATTTTCCGCACAAAATGAATATACCGGGCGAGGCTTTCGCTTCGCCCGATTTTCGTTTTTTTGAAAAGAGGACGAATTTTATTCTTTCGTATTCTTTTGAGAAAAATGAAAACATTGGAGGTATGATGAAGTTGGAAACACCGGCAATTGAATTAAAAAACATCAGCAAAACTTTCGGCTCAATAAAAGCGAACCGGAATGTCAATCTGACTGTTAATAACGGCGAAATTCTTTCACTGCTCGGCGAAAACGGAAGCGGAAAAACAACCCTGATGAACATGATCTCGGGAATCTATTTTCCGGACGAGGGACAGATCTTCATTGACGGAAAGGAAGTTGTTATCCGCTCCCCCAAGGACGCTTTCGACCACAAAATCGGAATGATTCACCAGCACTTCAAGCTTGTTGACATCTTCACCGCCGCGGAAAACATTGTTCTCGGTCTCAAGGAAGACGGAAAGTACAGCATTAAGCAGGTTGCCGCCCGCGTTGCCGAAATCAGCGCGAAGTACGGCTTTGACATTGACCCGATGAAAAAGATTTATGAAATGTCCGTTTCCGAAAAGCAGACCGTTGAAATCATCAAGGTGCTTTACCGCGGCGCGAACATTCTCATTCTGGACGAACCGACCGCCGTTCTCACTCCGCAGGAAACTCAGAAGCTTTTTGCGGTTCTGCGCCGTATGCGTGACGACGGAAAAGCCATTGTTATTATCACCCATAAGCTCCACGAGGTTCTTTCGCTTTCCGACAGAGTTTCAGTCCTCAGAAAGGGCGAATTCATCGGAACGGTCAAAACGAGCGAAACCAACGAGGCCGAGCTGACCGAAATGATGGTTGGCAAAAAGGTCAGCCTTAATATTGAGCGCAGCGAACCGAAAAATCCGCAGGACAGGCTCATTGTTAAGCACATCAACTGCAAAAACCGCGACGGAGTTAAGGTTCTTGACGACATCTCCTTTACCGCAAAGGGCGGCGAAATTCTCGGAATTGCCGGAATTGCCGGCAGCGGTCAGCGCGAACTGCTTGAAGCAATCGCAGGACTGCAGCACCTTGACTCGGGCGAAATTACATATAACAACCCGAAAACAGGCATAACGGAAAATCTGCGCGACAAAACTCCGCTCCAGATCCGGGAGCTTGGCGTGCGCCTTTCCTTTGTTCCCGAGGACAGGCTCGGAATGGGACTTGTCGGCAACATGGATATCATTGACAACATGATGCTGCGTTCCTACAGAAAGGGCAAATCGGTTTTCCTTGAGCGCAAGCAGCCGAAATCACTTGCGGAAAAGATTATCAATGACCTTGAGGTTGTTACCCCCGGTGCCACCACCCCGGTCAGAAGACTTTCCGGCGGCAATGTTCAAAAAGTCCTTGTCGGTCGTGAGATTGCAGCCGCACCTACAGTTCTCATGGCGGCCTATCCCGTTCGCGGTCTCGACATCAACTCCTCATATCTTATATACAATCTGCTCAACGAACAGAAAAAGCACGGCGTTGCCGTCATCTTCGTGGGCGAAGACCTTGACGTTCTTGTTGAGCTTTGCGACCGCATAATGGTCATCGGTTCGGGAAGAATTACCGGAATTGTTGACGGAAAAACAGCCAATAAAAACGAGCTCGGTCTTCTAATGACAAAGATACACCAGGGAGGCGAAAAAGATGAGTAAAAAAAATGAAAGCAAGGTTCGCGAGCCTCTTTTCCACATTGCAAAGCGCACCTCAATGGTCTGGTGGAAAGCCTGGCTCATTAGAGGTGTTGCAATCCTTGCCTCGCTTGTTGTCTGCGCGCTCATAATCGTCCTGCTGACAAAGCAGAATCCCCTTGAGGTTTACGCTTCAATGTTTAAGGGCAGTTTCGGAACAAAGCGCAAGGTCTGGATTCTGCTTCAAAACATGGCAATCCTCCTTTGCATTTCCCTTGCCGTTACTCCGGCGTTCAAAATGCGCTTTTGGAACCTCGGCGCGGAGGGTCAGGTGCTTATCGGCGGTCTTGCAAGCGCGGCCTGTATGTTCTATATCGGCGACAGACTGCCGAACCTCCTGCTCATTCTCATCATGTTTGCCGCCTCCATTCTCGGCGGTATTATCTGGGGCGTTATTCCGGCGTACTTCAAGGCGAAGTGGAACACCAACGAAAGCCTTTTCACCCTCATGATGAACTATATTGCAATTCAGCTTGTCTCCTTTGCAATCATGGTCTGGGTACCGAGCGGCTCAAGCGTTATGGGTGTTATCAACTCCTCCACCTCGGCAGGCTGGATACCTGATCTTTTCGGACAGAAATATCTTTTCAATATCCTTGTTGTTGCCGCCGTTACGGCTCTGATGTTTGTATACCTCAAATACAGCAAGCACGGCTATGAGCTTTCCGTTGTCGGCGAGAGCGAAAACACCGCGCGCTATATCGGAATCAATGTTAAAAAGGTTATCATCAGAACTATGGTTCTTTCCGGTGCAGTTTGCGGTCTTGCAGGCTTCCTGCTTGTTTCCGGAACCAACCACACAATTTCCAAAACCCTTGCCGGCGGAAACGGCTTCACCGCTATTATGGTGTCCTGGCTTGCAAAGTTCAACCCGATTCTTATGATACTCACCTCGTTCCTCATTGTTTTCCTCCAGAGGGGCGCAGGCGAAATTGCAACGAATTTCCGCCTGAACGAAAGCGTTGCGGATATTCTCACGGGCGTTATCATTTTCTTTATCATCGGCTGCGAGTTCTTCATCAATTATGAGATTAAGAGCACCCGCGCAAAGCATAAGGAGGGAAAATAAATGCTGACAACAATCGCCTCTTTCATCAATGCAGCTATTATTCAGGGTATCCCCCTACTTTTCGGCTCAACCGGTGAGATAATAACCGAAAAAAGCGGAAACCTTAACCTCGGCATTCCCGGAATCATGTATATCGGCGGAATTTCCGGCATCATCGGCGGCTATCTCTATGAGCACAACGTTTCCCAAACGTCAGCCTTCCTCTGCATTCTTATCCCGTTTCTCTCTTCAATAATCGGCTCGGCGCTGATGTCTTTCATTTACTGCTTCCTCACCGTTACCCTCAAGGCGAACCAGAACGTTACAGGTCTTGCGCTGACAACCTTCGGCGTTGGCGTCGGAAACTTCTTCGGAGGCTCGCTGCTTAGCTTCTTCGGTGAAAGCGGCTCCATCTCCCTCATCAACACCGGTCTTGCATACAAAACGAAGCTTCCCTTTGCGGAAAGCCTCGGCCTTTTCGGAAGCACCTTCCTTTCGTTCGGCTTCCTTGCCTATCTTGCGGTTATCATTGCGTTTGTTGCGTCCTTTGTTCTAAGCAAAACAAGAGTCGGACTGAATCTGCGCGCAATCGGCGAAAACCCGGCAACGGCGGATGCGGCCGGAATCAATGTTAACCGTTACAAGTATCTTTCAACAATCATCGGCGGAGCAATCGCAGGTCTCGGCGGTCTGTACTTTGTTATGGACTACACAGCCGGCGCATGGACAAACGACGGCTTCGGCGACAGGGGCTGGCTTGCTATTGCGATAGTTATTTTTGCCCTCTGGAAGCCGAAATCAGCAATCCTCAGCTCCTTCCTTTTCGGCGGACTTTATATCATCTGCGTATACATTCCCGGTCTTTCCTCCGCTGCAAAGGAGCTTATCAAAATGCTGCCGTATATTATCACCATCATTGTTCTCGTTACGGTCAGCGCAAGGAAAAAGAAAGAGCATCAGCCGCCCGCAAGCCTCGGTCTGACCTATTTCCGCGAGGAAAGATAAGTTATTAAACAGAAATCACACACGCAAAACTGCCCCCGTTGCCGGAAGAATCCGGCAACGGGGGCGTTGTTGTATTATTCGTCAGTATCAAGCAGCCTGGGCGCGCTTTTCAGTCAGCGTTTGAAACAGGGTCTTGAACCAGCTAAACAGCGAGCGCAGGAAGGATATGAGGCGCTCGGCCTTGGTCTGCGGCTTTTCAAGCTTTTCATCAGCTTTCCAGTTTTCGTTATGGCAGTTTTCCTCGGTCATGGGCTGGCTTGTTCGGGTATCATGATCAAAGACAATATACTGAGTCCAATAAAAATCATCAATGCAAAGCTGGCTGTTTGCATCAATAACAGTCAGAAGCAGATTCCTTTCATCTTCGGAATAGAAGCCGTGTGAGCAGCCCTTGATGAACCAGGTGTAATCGGGGAAAAGGCAGGTTGATGCGTCCACCTGCTTATCGGGAGAGATATACTTACCCAGTCCCAGCGCGGTACGCTCGGCAATATACTCGTCGGAAAGCGTATTATAAACCGTTGACGTTGTTGCGCCGAACGATGATTTGTTTGCCGAAACATACTGATCGCCTACAATGCTTCCGTCCTTGAGCAGCGGCACCATCTGCGTTCCGTATTTTGAAACGATGCAAAGGTTTACGCTCCTTCCGTTTTCATCGGGAACCTTTATTGACTTCATAATTTCATCAACATTCTTTTTGATCGTCTCGTTATATACGGTTATTTTTTCAATAAGACCGGCATACTTTATCCGTTTTTCGCTTCCCTCTTCACCAAAGACATAGACGAGGGCCTTTTCAAAATCTTCGGTTGTTACAAGCGCCCAATAGCAAGGCATTGTTAAGAAGGTTGAAGTTGCAAGCGCAGAAATAATTCCGTATTCAATCTTCTCATAAATCAATCTGCGTGAAACCGCTGAAAGTGTATCAAGAACGCCTGTGTTTGAAAGAAGCTCGATGGTTGAGGTTACCATCGGACTTATTGAAATCTCCTTTTCAAAAACGCCGAGGTCGGAAATGAGCCTTACCATTGAATTTCCGTCCACGCCGAAATCGCCGCTTATGATTCCGCTGAGGAAGTCCGCGCCGTTAGACGTTGCAACATCAATGCCGACGCCCTTAAGGCTGTCTGTTCCGTACTTATATATGTAAGCAAGAACAACATTCGTACCGAGACATTTGCAGGTAATTGAAACCCTGCTACGACCGGTTGCAGCTTTAACGCCCTCAATAAACTCGTGCAAATCGTCCGCAAGCTCAATCGGGTCAAGCCGCCAGTCATAGACGTATTTATATGCACCTTCGGTGTATTTTCCGTTCCGGTCAACATTGTTGTGCGTCATTTTCCAGTTTCTGTCTGCAAGAGCGGCTTGTCCAATTCCTGAATCGGAATTTTTCGGAACATTTCCGCTTTCATCAAGCCTTATAGGCTCAAACATTTCACCGAACTCTTTTTCAACAGCAGCATAATAATTATCCCACTTATTGAAAGCTATACCCTCAAGAATGAACGGCAATAAAATGTTGAACGTTGCTTCGGATATCTTACTTCTGTCTCCCTCATCCTCACCGTCCAAAAGACCAAAAATGTCATCAATACGGAACTTCTTAGTGTCATTATCGTAATATATATCGCTGCTGTCGCCGCCGATATATATTACAGGGTCATCACAGGCTCCGCTTGTGTTCAAATCGGCCGCCAAGGCAATCGGCATACTGACAAGAAAGATACACAAAGCAAGCAAAATCGAAATGATCTTTTTCATGGCACAATACTCCTTAATAAAATTTTTACAAAGTTAACAATTTGATAACTCTGTCTTGAGTATAACATATAATTAAAATATTTCAAATTCTCTTTGCAAAATTTTGGTCAATATGCTTAAATATGTCTTATTTGTAACTTTTCGACTCCGAAGATTGATTTTGTTATGCTATGAAAAAGAGTGGCAGAAACAAAGACGACCGCGGCAGGGATTGCTCCGAGCCGCGGCCGTCTTTGTTTTGATTTGCTTTGCGCAAAATCACTTTATCATTTCCTATTGAAAAGCGATTTGATTGCATTAATAATCTTCATGAACCAGTCTGCTATCATCT
>JAEDIH010000053.1 GCA_016292575.1 Clostridiaceae bacterium
CCATTGTATCCTCAAGCGCCCTGAGACTTGCATTAAGCTCCACCCATTTTATATAAGCCTTTTCATTATCCTCGGTTTTTGCCTGAACAAAGGAAAAAGCAATACCCACCGCAATACCGATTGCAGCAAAAAGAAGAACCAGAAAAATTGCGTTTTTATACCGGATTCTGATTACCACTCGTCTCACCTGCCCTTTTTAAAATATATGCAGATGAAAAAAAGGAATGACAAAAACCGCACATCCGAAATTATCGAACGCGCGGTTTTTTTGTCGGTTAAATCAAAAGTTCAGCTTTACTCAGCCGTAAACGAATACCTCTGAAGCCTTGAGGGCTTTGCAAAAGCATTGAGCGCGTAAAGCGTTATGGTATACTTTTTTCCGCTTTCAAGCTTGCCGAGGTTGATGCTGTACTTGTCATCTTCAAAAAGATACATATACTTTCCGGAAAAGTTATCCTCAAAAACCTTCTTCAGCCCCTGACTGACGGTCAGCTTATAGCTTTCGGTAACAAACCTGTCCTTTGCGCCGTCAAAAGTAAGAACCGTTTCGCCGTTTTCGTTGAGCGAGGTTGCCATGCCCTCTCTGGCTTTAAAAACCGGAGTACTGTCAAGCCTGCTGAGGTTTTGGAACGAATAGGGATAGTTTTTCTCTGCAAGACCTGTCAGATAATATTCAAAATCAAAAAACCGGTTTGTAATCAGGTCATAGGCCTTAATCCTTACGTTGCCGTCCTTATCACCTTCAACGATATAGAACTGAGCGGCATTTTCAGTATCACCCGGGAAATTGCCGGCAATGGTGTCAAGCTCAGTTTCAAAATATGAAAGTGCTCCACAGCCGAGCGCCGTGAAAGTACCCTGCCAGATTGAGCGAGGGTCGTTTATCGGATAGTGGGAGTGACCGGAAAAATCAACAACCTGCGGATAGGAACTGAGAATTGCAGAAACGGTAGGATCGCCCCATTTCACCGAACCGTAAATGGTCAAAGACGGCGCCGGATGCTGAAAAACAAAGATAGGCTTATCGCCCGTATCGGCAACAGCTTTGTCAAGCTCCTTCTTTAGCCATACACCGGACTTCAGATAGGTTTCAACCTTTTCGTCGTACGAAACGGAGATAAAATGATAGCCGTTGATAACATAGTGATTGTTGAGCGAGCCTATGTACTTTTCAAAAACTCTCGCGCCCTCGGCTCTGTCCTTGGTGCGGTACATATAATACTCATGATTGCCGGAGCAGACGATGCGCTGAGTTCCTGCCCTGAAATTCTCTTTGCAGGTTTTGTTGAAAGCCTCATACTGTTCGGGCGCACCCTCGTTTGTAAAATCGCCGGCAACGGCAAAGGCGTCAAGCCCCTTATAGCCGTCGCAGCTTTCGGCATAAGCATATGCGGCGTTGATGGCGGCGGAAAGCCTTTGCGCAGGAACATTTACCTTTTGGAGGTATTCCTCGTATTCTTCGCCTGCTTCTTCTCCCTTCGCTTCAAGCTCGTTGTCATTTATGAAATGAACATCGCTGCAGACGGCAAAACGCATAACCGGCTCAAAGTCCTCCGGCGTTACGGGAAGCTCATAAGTTTTTGTTCCGACTGTCAGAACGGAAAGCAAGGAAAAGAACATCACCGCCAAAGAGGAAAGCAATGTTCTTCCGATGTTTTTGACAGAAATCATACAAGATGATCCCCTTTCTATAAACCTTTTCTCTTTTCAGGGTTGCGTTCCCCAACGCCACAAACATCCCTGTCAAAATATACATAAAACAAAAACAGATGTCAAATGTTTTTGGCAACATTTAACACCTGTTTTACAATGCGTTAACAAAATGTTTATTTCTCTTCCTTAACGGTTTCAATTCCGAGTTCAACAAGCTGTTCATTATCAACAACCGCCGGACATTCGGTCATAGGCTCGCTTGCATTCTGAACCTTCGGATAAGCGATAACGTCCCTGAGAGTATCAAGGCGAAGCAACTGCATACACAGTCTGTCAAGTCCTATTCCTATTCCGCCGTGCGGGGGTGCGCCGTATTTGAATGCATCGGTGAGAAAACCGAACTTTTCATATGCTTCTTCATCGGAAAGACCGAGCAGTTCAAAAATTCTCTTTTGAAGCTCGGGGTCGGTAATTCTGATTGAACCGCTTGCAAGCTCAATTCCGTTGAGAACAAGGTCATATGCCGTCGCTCTGACGTTTGCCTTATCGCTTTCAAGATACGGCAGACATTCCTCAAGCGGCGCAGTGAACGGATGGTGCATTGCAACAAACTGTCCAAGCTCATCGTCCCAATCGAAGAACGGGAACTCAACAATCCACAGCAGGTTATACTTATCCTGCGGAATTATGTCGAGCTTCTTTGCAATGTTCTGGCGCAGAGCACCGAGGACGGGAAGAGTAATGCGTTCCTTGTCGGCAATGATGAGAACAACGTCGCCGTTTTCGGCTCCGGCTTTCTTTTTGATTGCCGCCATTTCCTCGTCCGTCATGAACTTTGCAAAAGATGAGGCAACCGTTCCGTCCTCTGCATATCTTACCCATGCAATTCCCTTTGCGCCGATACCCTTGACAAATTCGGTGAGCTTGTCAAGCTCTTTTCTTGTAAGAGACGAATATGCGTTCTTTGCCGTGATTCCGCAAACCCTTGAGCCGTTTGCAACCGCGCCGGAGAACACGCCGAAGCCGCAGTCCTTAACTTCCTCGGCAAGGTCAAAAATCTCCATGGCGTAGCGTGTATCGGGCTTATCGGAGCCGTAACGCTCCATTGCCTCCTTATAGGTCAGGCGCGGAAGCTTCTCATCGATATCAACGCCGAGTGCCTCCTTGAAAAGCTTCTTCATGAAGCCCTCAATCATTGAAAGGACGTCCTCCATTTCAACAAAGCTCATCTCAACGTCAATCTGAGTAAATTCCGGCTGACGGTCTGCACGCAGATCCTCATCGCGGAAGCAGCGCGCAATCTGCATATAGCGGTCAAAACCGGCAACCATTGAAAGCTGCTTATAAAGCTGAGGAGACTGAGGAAGAGCGTAAAAGCTGCCCTTATGGATTCTTGAGGGAACAAGGAAGTCTCTTGCACCCTCAGGCGTTGACTTGATGAGCATCGGTGTTTCAATTTCAACAAAGCCGTTTTCGTCAAAATAGTCTCGTGTAATTTTGGTTATCCTGTGGCGCATGAGGATATTCCTCTGAAGGTCGGGGCGGCGCAGGTCAAGATAGCGGTATTTAAGCCTTGTAAGCTCGCTTGTCGGGCAGTTTTCAATGATGTCAAACGGCGGGGTTTCGCTTTCGCCGAGAATGCGAAGCTCGGAAACGTCAATTTCAATCTCACCGGTCGGAAGATCGGGGTTCTTTGAGGAACGCTCGCGCACAACGCCCTTGGCCATAAGTACATACTCGCTGCGGACGGTGAACGCCTTTTCAAAAACACTCCTGTCCGTGTGGTCGTCAAAGGCAAGCTGAACAATTCCCGTCCTGTCACGCAGGTCAATAAAGATGAGCGAACCGAGGTCGCGCTGCTTTTGCACCCAGCCGCAAACAACGGCGGTTTCGCCGATATTCTTTGCGCTGAACGAACCGCAGTAGCCGGTCCTTTTGAGTCCTTTCATGGTATCCATTTATTTACACCTCTTAAAATAAGTTTTTGTTCATGAGTTCATCAATATCAATGTCTGCATCAATGCCGAGGTCCTCAAGCCCCTTTAGACTTTCACTAAGGCTTGCACGCAGAAAAGCGTTTTCAAAATCCGGAAGCGCAACCTCTGTTTCCTCGCCGCTTTCCATGTTTTTGAGCCTGACAACGCCGCTTTCAAGCTCACTGTCTCCGAGGACGACGGTGAACTGCGCACCGAGCTTGTTGGCATATTTCATCTGAGCCTTGACTGAGCGTCCGACAACGTCAAACTGAACCTCAACGCCCTCTTTGCGAAGCGCCGATGCAATTTTTGCCGCCTCAAGGCTCGCCTTTTCGCCCATTGTTACAATATAAAGAGCGCATTTTTCCCTATCCGGGAACGGCAAGCCCTGCTTATCCATGAGAAGCAGCAGTCTCTCGATACCTATTGCAAAGCCGAGAGCCGGGGTATGCGCTCCGCCTATCTCCTCAACAAGTCCGTCATATCTTCCGCCGCCGCAAACAGTACCCTGAGCGCCGATTCCGGTTGAGACAAATTCAAAAACGGTTCTTGTGTAATAATCAAGACCTCTGACGATTGAAGGATTGACGGTAAACTCAATTCCCATCGCTTTAAGATAGCCCTGCACAGCTTCAAAGTGCGCCCTGCAATCATCGCAAAGGAAGTCCGTAACCTTGGGCGCGCCCTTTGCAATCTCAGAGCAGACGGGGCTTTTGCAGTCAAGAATCCTCATCGGGTTGCGCTCAAGCCTTTCAAGGCAGGTGTGGCAAAGCTCCTCTTTCCTGCTTTCAAAGTAATCATGCAGCGCCTTGTGATACTCCTTGCGGCATTCCGGGCAGCCGATGGAATTAATCTCAAGCCGCAAGCCGCTCACACCGAGAAAAGAAAAAATGTCGTTTGCAACGCTGATGACCTCCGCGTCTGCGGCGGGAGAAGCCGTTCCGAGACATTCAAGTCCGAACTGATGGAACTCACGAAGTCTTCCTGCCTGCGGTTTTTCATAGCGATAGCAGGAAACAAGATAGCAAAGCTTCTGCGGCATCGGCTCGTTGTAAAGTCCGTTTTCAAGGTATGACCTGACAACGCCGGCCGTACCCTCGGGACGCAGCGTTATTGAGCGTTCGCCCTTATCGAGGAAAGTGTACATTTCCTTTTGAACAACATCGGTTGTGTCGCCCACTCCGCGCTGAAAAAGCTCGGTGTGTTCAAAAACAGGGACTCTGATCTCTCGGAAACCGCAGTTTCCGGCAATTTCAAGGGCGGTCTGCTCAACAAAGCGAACCTTGTGGCTCTCGGACGGAAGAACGTCCTGCGTACCCTTGATTGATTTTGTTATAAGTGCCATATTCAGCCTCCTGAAATATATTTATAAAGAAAAAAACATTGCTCTCTCCCACTCAGAACAGGGATGAAGCAATGCTCCACGGTGCCACCCAGATTGAGCGCAAATGCGCCCCGCTTAAAAGCCTTAACGCGGCGAACGGGCAAAAAGCCGGCTCGTGAATGTCTTCACCCACAAAAAACTGCGCAGGGAGCTTTCAGCCTTATGCTCCCCTCTCTGGGCGCTTTTCGGGGCTACTCTTTTCAGTCATAGCCTTTATGTTATTCCCGGAAAATTTTGAAAACCGTACTTGCCGGTCAGTGAAAGGTTAAATTCTTTTTAAATCACTTCGGGTTAACGATGTCACGCCAGTCAAGGTCGCCGCGCTCAAGCGCGTGGATAAGCGCCTCGGCGGTTGCGATATTGGTTGCAACCGGAATGTTGTGAACATCGCAGAGCCTTAAAAGGTTTGCTTCGTTCGGCTCGCCCGGCTTGGGATTGAGAGGGTCACGGAAAATGAGAAGAAGGTCAATCTCGTTGCAGGCTATCCTTGCCGCAATCTGTTCCTCGCCGCCCTGATATCCGGCAAGAAACTTAGCAATATTCAGTCCTGTTGCTTCCGAAACAAGCTTTCCGGTCGTTCCGGTGGCGCAAAGGTTATGCTTGCTGAGCGTTCCGCAGTATGCAATGCAGAACTGAGTCATAAGCTCCTTTTTTGCGTCGTGCGCAATGAGTGCAATATTCATTAATTCATCTTCTCCCTAAAAATAATTCGTATATTGTATATAGCGAAAGCAATCGTTTCAAGCAAGATGCGTCCTGTAAAACGGCAAAAGCCGCGGCTGATTTTTTGTATTATAGATCCGATTCGCCACAGTTTAACATTTCTTTTGTTTATTTTAACAAACCTTTGAAAATAATTCAAGCGGATTTTAAAAATATTGACAAAATGTGTGTCAAAATTATGTAAAACTCAACTGAACATTTTCACCGCATAATCTTTTGGCAATATTTTTAATCGCATTGTATGAAGCCTGACCTTTCTTATAGACCGAAACGCCCATTGCGCCGAAGCGCAGATACGGATCTTCCGGAACAATGCCGAGAAGCTGAACCGCAGTTGAGTCAATAACAGCGTCTATGTTGAGCATTTTCTTTTGTCTGATAGCCTTTTTCACGGCGCGGTTGATTATCATTCTTACCTCGCCTACTCCACATTCCGCAAGCTCGTCCGCAGCGGTAAAGGCTCCACGGACGCAGACATAGTCCGGTGTTGCAACCAGTACCCCCTTGTCTGCCGCGGCTGCGGCAAGCTGCATTCCGCGTCCAATGCCGGCCGGTGAGTCAAAAAGGATATAGTCAAACCGTTTATCAAGGCTTCCGATAAGCTCTCTGACCTTTTTCGGCGTAGCCTCGCCGTACTTGCGCGGACAGGACATTACGCTCAGCCCGTCCGCCTTATATATAGCCTCTTCAACACTGCAGCGACCGAGCAAAACGTCGCCCCAGTCATAAACGACCGCCTCCGAAGCGCCGACAAGCAAATCAATGCCGCGAAGATCGTCAAAATCAACCAGCAGAACCTTCTCTCCGCGTTCGGTGAGCGCCTTGCCCACCGCAACGGTCAGGGTTGTTTTTCCGACTCCGCCCTTTCCGGACGCAAAAACAATTTTTCTTGCCATGCTTTTATCTCCTTATCTGAGCAATACTCCCTCTGTCTGCGCAGTCTGTTCGCCCTGCGGAGCGGCAAAATACTGTTCCATTATCGCAGCGGCAACGGGAGCCGTGGAGCCGCCGCTTGTTGCGCCCTCAACAACAACGGACACCGCTATCTGCGGGTCGTCATACGGCGCGAAAGCAAGGATAAGACCGTTGTTCTTTTCCTTTTTGCCGTTGCCGGCCTTTTGCACCGTTGTGGTTCCGGTTTTTGCGGCAACCTTGACCGGTACGCCGGAAAAATCAACATAGCTTTCGGTTCCGACAAGGAGCATGCCCTCATAGACAAGATCCCAGTTTTTATCGCTGAAGTTTGCCTCGGAAAGGATCTGATCCTGCGCAGTATATACGGTTTCGCTGTAATCGGATTTCATAATTGACTTGACAAAATGCGCCTTGTGGCGGACGCCGCGGTTTGCAATTACCGAAGCGTAGGAGCAAAGCTGAACGGGCGTGAACTGGTTGTCGCCGTGGCCGATACCGGCCTGAATGGTAAGACCGGGCGTCCAAAGCTCGCCCTTCTCCGTCCTGAACGCAACCGAGTCAACAATACCCTTTGATTCGCCGATTTCAACCCCCGTTTCCTCGCCGAGACCGAACATGGTAAAGTAATCGTTAAGCTTTTCAATTCCGAGCAAACGCGAGGTTTCATAAAAGAAAATGTTGCAGCTGTTAAAAAGCGCATAAATAACATTCATTCTTCCGTGGTAACCTGTGCAGGTGGGACGGTAGTCCTGATAATGGGTATAAACGCCGTTGCAGGTTATAACGGTATCCTTATCGATTATTTTTTCCTCAAGCCCCGCCATTGCAACTGCCGGCTTGATTGTTGAACCGGGCGTATAGGTACTCATAAGCGCACGGTTCCAGAGCGGCTTGTCGGGATCGGAATTGAGCTTTGACGCATTCTTTGAATATTTTGAAAGATCATATGACGGATAGCTTGCACAGGCAAGGATATCGTTGTTTCTGGTGTCCATGGCAACAACGGAGCCGCCCGTTACGTTTGCATTTTCTGCCTTGAAGCGAAGAATAAGCTTTTCAAGCGCGTCCTGGGCAACCTTTTGCAGATCCTTTCGGATAGTGAGAATTACGGTATCGCCGTTTTTGGGAAGAGTGATGTATTTTTCCGTGGTGTTTCCGTTGGATTCGGTGGTAACGCGCTTTTTTCCCTTTTCTCCGCGGAGATACGATTCAAAGGCATATTCGATTCCGTTTTTTCCAATGGTATCGTTAAGCGAATAGCCTTCGTTTTTCTTTGTCTCATATTCCTCGGGGCTGATGGCGCCGACAATGCCGAGCACATGAGCGGCAACAGTTCCGTCCGGGTATTCGCGCTCGGACTTAACCTGAACGTCAACACCGGTAAAAACATCGCTTTTCTCCTTGATGTCCGAAGCAAGCGCGGCGGAAATGTCTTTTGCAAAAACATAGGGCGTGCCGGAATTGAAGCCGTCCTTGACCATTGAGTAATAGACCGAGGCAATGTCCCTTGCCTGCGAAAGAGGATAGGCTTCAAGCGAATATTTCTGCACAAGGGCGTCAAAGCAGTTTTGCACCGTTGCATACGGGTTAAGGTCAAGAAAAGCCGAGGAGCGAAGATAGGAAGCTTCATTTTCCTTTCCCTTTGCAAAATAAAGCTTTCCGCTTTTGCTCACCTTTATCGGAAGCTCGTCAACCCACTCTGCGCCGGCGCGGTCAAAAAGCGAAAGAAGCTCACAGATAATCTCATTGCGCTTTTCCTTCTCGCTTGCCGAGGGAAAGGTGAAGTAATTGAAAACGACCGTCCTTACCTGCCTGCTGGTTGCAAGGGTGTTTCCGTCGCGGTCAAGAATCTCTCCCCTGACGGGTTCAACGTCAATTTCAACGCCCTTAACAGCCTCCTGCCTGACATTGCCTGCAGAGACGACCTGAATATCCCAAAGCTTAAAGAGAAACGCGGCAAAAACGGCAGCAATCAGGATAATGACAGCCGTATTCCTTTTTTTGCTGACTTTTCCTTTCATAAAAACGCGACCGTCCTTTCCTGAAAAATCGTGAAAATTTAAAGCGCCCCGAATGTCGGTTTAATCCGTGACGAATCTTTTGGGGCCGTCAAGAGCATTTTTCAGCCCCTTTATCAGATAATAATATATCGGTGCAAAAATAAGCGTGTAAAAGCACGAGGGAAGATAATAGCTCAAAAGCAGCTTTGCCGACGGGTCATAGCCCTTGAGGAACAAAAAGCAGAACCAGTATGCGCAAAGGGTCAGAAGAATTGAGACAAACGACGCAGCAAGCGCGGAAAAAACGTTTGTCCTGAGCAGAAAGCTTGACGCCGCGCCGCACAAGAAGCCCGCAAGGCAAAGCACAACGGCAAAAAAGCCGTCGCCGCCGGCGGAAGCAAAGTCCCAAAGAACGCCGGCAAGAAAACCGAAGAAAAAGCCGGCAAGGCTGCGCTCAAAAAGCGCAATAACGGCAACAAGCACCGCAAGAGGCATTGCGCGCACGCCGTTCACCTGCAAAAGGGCGCCCCTTGTGTTCTGAAAAAGCGCAGTCAGCACAACAAGAAGAGCCAGCAGCGCTCTTCTTATGTAAAGGCTTTTTTTATAGCTTGAAAGCAAGGTTTTCACAGTTTCAGTCCTCTCGTTCAATCTGCTCAACACCCTGACCCTTGAAATCGGTGATGACAAAAATATCTTCAAGCTCGTCAATCTTTGCGCCGGGCGTTATCACGGCATAGCTTGTCAGGTCATAATCACTGTCGCAAACCTGTGTGACCGTTCCCAGAATCAAGCCCTTGGGATAGACGCCGCCGATGCCGGAGGTCAGAACAATTCCTCCCGGAGCAATATCGGTTGTCCTTTCAAGTCCTGCCATAATGCACTTGCCCTGAAGCGACTGCTCGGTTGCCGCGGTAACGTAAGCAGTCTCGCGCGTTTCGCTTTCAATGGCGCTGATGTTTACCGCCGGGTTCAGTATCGACTGAGCAACGCTGTAGGTAGGATTGACCTTTTTAATTATTCCGACAACATAATTTCCGCTGACAACCGGGTCGTTGACCGCAATGCCGTCGCTGCTGCCCTTATCAATGATAAGCGAGGAAAAAACGTCGGCGGAATCGGTACCGATGATTTCTGCACGGCAAAGCTTCAGCTCCGGATTCTCCTCCTTAACCTCAAGCATTTCCTCGTATGCCGAAATTTTATGCTTCATCTCGTCATAATCGGCAAGCTTTTTTTCATAGTCGGCAATTTTGTCGCGTAGCTGTTCGTTTTCGTTTTTATACGTTGAAACACGGGCAAAGGAGGAGGTGAACCATTCAAACCTGTCCGAAATTGCGCCGGAAAGCTTTTGAAGCGGCGAAAAAACAACCGAAACAACGCTTGTGAACGGCGAGGAGGCACTTGAAGACACCAAGGCAAGAATTGCCCCGACAAGCAGCGCGCACATCACAAGCACAAAAGCTTTAAACCGTGTGCTTTTAAAAAACCTTCGCATTATTATTCAACACGGATAAGGGCTTTTTGAGCCCTTGCCGTTCCTTTCTCATAGTCTTTTTCCGATCGAGCCGAGAACATCTGATTCAAGATAGATTCCCGTTCCGTCAACAACACAGTCAAGGGGATTATCCGCAATATTGACGGGCATTCCCGTTTCACCGGCAATGAGCTTGTCCAGACCGCGCAGCAGTGCTGAGCCGCCGGTGAGCATAATACCGTGGTCGATGATGTCCGCCGAAAGCTCCGGCGGCGTTTTTTCAAGCGTTTCCCGCACCGCCTCAACAATCTGACCCACGCAGTCCGAAAGCGATTCGCGGATTTCCTCGCTGGTCACGGTAACGTTTTTCGGCAGTCCGTCAACAAGGTTCCTGCCCTTGACCTCCATCTGACCCTCGCCCTCATAAGGGGCGGCAGAGCCGATTTTAATCTTGATGTCCTCTGCGGTACGTTCGCCGATGAGGAGATTATATTTTTTCTTGACATACTGGATAATGGCGCTGTCAAAGCTGTCTCCGGCAGTTCTGACCGAGCGCGAGGTAACTATATCTCCGAGAGAGATAACCGCAACCTCAGCCGTGCCTCCGCCGATATCGACAACCATACTGCCGATAGCCTGTGAGACGGGAAGTCCTGCGCCGATTGCCGCCGCCATAGGCTCTTCGATAAGGCTGACATACTTTGCGCCGGCCTCAATGGCAACGTCATGCACGTTTCTCCTTTCAACCTCGGTAACGCCGGAGGGAATACAGATGACAACGCGCGCCTTTGCAAAAAAAGAATTGCCCATAGCTTTCTGAATAAATTTGCGCAGCATTTCTGCGGTTACGTCAAAATCTGCAATAACGCCGTCCTTGAGCGGACGCATGGCCGTTATCGAGCCGGGAGTGCGGCCGATCATTTCCTTGGCCTTGTTTCCAACGGCGACCACTTTGCCGGGTCTTGCACTGACATTGACGGCAACAACGGACGGCTCCCTGATAACAATGCCCTTGCCCTTAACAAAGACAAGCGTGTTGGCCGTTCCGAGGTCGATTCCTATATCCTGTGAAAAAAGCATATTGCTTCTCCCTCCCGATAAAATGTAAAATTGGCAGACAAAATAATTGCAGTTATCAAAGTATGAGTTATATCATTATATAACAAAATAAGTCTATACTCAAGTAAGTTTCGGAAAAATATTTCCTCATTATACGAAAATTCATTGTTAATTCATTATCGGCGTTCAGACAGCTTTCGGTCGTATTTTTCAAAAAGCGCAGTCTCTCCACCTTGAAAACGTGCCGGATTTTAAAAGTTGACAAAACGCGCGATATGGAGTAAAATTAATTGTTATTAATACAACACATGACAAAACTATTTTTTGAGGTGAAAAAATGATATACGCAGTAATCGCAGCCGGCGGCATCGGCAGCAGAATGGGAAACCTTGAAAAGCCGAAGCAGTATCTGACTCTCAGGAACAAGCCCATCATCGTTCACACTGTTGAAAAATTCTATGTTAACAGTGCATTCAAAAAGATAATAATTCTCTGCCCCGATCAGTGGGTAAGCTACACAAAGA
>JAEDIH010000213.1 GCA_016292575.1 Clostridiaceae bacterium
GTTGCCGCGCTTGTTGTCGGCTTCATTGTTGAAATGATGGGCTTTGAGCTTATCAAATCTTCGATTGAAAAAATCAAAAATCCCGTTCCGTCCGTTTTTTCCTGGGCGGCGTGCATTGTTCTTCTGCTTTCAATCGGCGGAAAGCTCTGGCTCGCTCTTTTCAATCGCTATCTCGGAAGAAAAATCGAATCCCCTGCAATGACCGCCGTTGTTGCAGACAGCCTCAGCGACATTGCCGCAACAAGCTCCACCTTGCTCGCTCTTGTTCTTTCGCAGTTTACATCCTTTCCTGTTGACGGGGTTTTCGGCGTTGTTGTTGCGCTGTTCATCATGTATTCCGGCTTTGGAATTCTTAAGGAGACAATAGGCATACTTTTGGGCAATCCACCGTCAAAGGAGCTTGTTGACGAGCTTCGTGCGTTCATCCTTGACCATGACGGCGTTATCGGAATTCATGACCTTGTTATTCACTCCTACGGTGCTTCAAAATTCTTTGCTACCGTTCATGCGGAGGTTCCCACCACCGTTGACATTCTCAAGGCTCACGATACCATTGACCTCATTGAACGCGAGGTTCAGGAGCGTTTTTCAATTCAGCTTGTTATCCACATGGATCCGCTCGTTGTTAATGACGAGCGCGTTGACGAGCTTCATTCCCTTGTTACGGCGCAGTGCAAGGAAATTGATCCCGCGCTTCAAATTCACGATTTCAGGGTTGTTGACGGTCCGACACACACAAACCTCATTTTTGATTTAGTTGTTCCGTTTAACTTCAAGTACTCTGAAAAGCAGACCAAGGAGCTGCTGTGCGAAAAAATTAAGGAGCAAAATGAGAATTATTATGCCGTCATCACCACAGAGTCGAGCTATATCTGACGCCCAGAGGTGCCTTGCCTTTGGCTTGTTTCAGTCATAGCTGACAATAATAATTTCACTTTTTCGTTTTTTGTTATATAGTGCTAAATAAAATTCTTTTACATAATTTTATTTTTTATGACAAGTTTCGCCATATCTATTGCTAACTTGCGCGTAAAACAGTAAAATAAATCTGTATTGATTCCGGACGAACGGAACTGTTCGTCCGATTTTTTAAAAGAGAGAATTTATGGGGGTATTTAAAATGTCAGCTTTGAACAGAGATGAAGTGACCAGTGTTCCTCAGGGACGCCTCGGCATTATTGCCATGAGAGGCAGTGAGGGCTTTGCCAAAAAAATTAACGACTATATTGTCGGCTGCCGCAAGGAGGTTAAGTCAGAGCACAAAAACTCAATATATTTTGAAGGCTATCAGAAGGATTCATATCTCATTGATGTTACGCTTCCGCGTTTTTCCACCGGTGAGGGAAAAGGCGTTGTTTGCGAAACAATCAGAGGATATGACCTTTTTATTATTGCCGATTGCTTCAATTACAGCGTAACATATAAAATGTACGACATCAAAGATGCAGACGGAAAGCCGCTCAATGTCCCCATGAGTCCGGACGATCACTTTGCCGACCTCAAAAGGGTCATCTCCGCCTGCGCAGGCAAGGCAAGAAGAATAACTGTTATCATGCCGATGCTTTACGAGGGCAGACAACACAAGCGTTCCGCAAGAGAGTCGCTTGACTGTGCGCTCGCTCTGCAGGAGCTTGAAAACATGGGTGTTTCAAACATCATTACCTTTGACGCCCACGATCCGCGCGTTCAAAATGCTATAAGAATCAGCTTTGAAAGCGTTTCGCCCACCTACCAGATGATCAAGGCTCTTGCAAAGAGCGTTGACAACGACATTAAATTCCTCCCCGAAAAAACCATGATGATTTCTCCGGACGAGGGAGGCATGGGTCGCTGCGTTTATTATTCTCAGGTTCTCGGCATTGAGCTTGGAATGTTCTATAAGCGCCGTGACTATTCAAAAATTGTCAACGGCCGCAACCCCATCCTTGCGCACGAATTCCTCGGAGACAATGTTGAAGGAAAGGACGTTATTGTTGTTGACGACATGATCTCAAGCGGCGACAGCATTATTGACGTATGCCGCCAGCTCAAGGGTCTCAAGGCTAAAAGAATCTTTGTTTTTGCAACCTTCGGTCTTTTCACGTCCGGTCTGGAGCGCTTTGACGAGGCGTACAAGGAGGGTCTTTTCAACAAAATTTTCACAACAAATCTTATTTATACGCCCGAAGCTCTCCTTGCAAGAGAATGGCACGGAAATGTTGACATGTCAAAATACTGCGCTTTCATCATCGACACGCTCAACCACGATGAATCGGTCAGCACTTTCCTTGATCCGGTTCAAAAAATTAACGACTATATGGAAAAATACGACCTCAAATAAAA
>JAEDIH010000214.1 GCA_016292575.1 Clostridiaceae bacterium
TGATTCCTTCTTGCGCCGTAGCCGAAGCAAAGTCTTTTTGGTTACTTTTGTGACGCATGACAAAAGTAACCCCAAGCGGAGCGGACGGATATAAACCATTTGCACCGTTTACCCACAAAGGAACAGCGTACAAGTTAAAATTTACGCGGTTATTTTAGATAGGTTCCCGGGCGCCTCAAGCGACGCCCCTACGGATTTTGCTTTTATGTTGTTACTTTGTGGGTAAACGGCAATAGAAATTTACATCCGTCCGCTCCGCAGGGGACGGTATAATATCTAAAATCTAACATCTAACATCTAAATTTGACATTTGCGCTTTAATGTGATAAAATTTGCCGCAGCGAATCTTTCAGACCGGAGATGGAAAAGCAATGGAAATTTCAAGTAAGGAACACAACCTCGGACGGCTGTTAATTGTCATGACCGCCATTTTGTGGGGGCTTGCCGGCGTGTGTGTAAAGTCAATTACATGGAGCTCGGTTTCCCTGATGGCCGTGCGCAGCCTGATTTCCCTGCTGATGCTTTCCGCTGTTAAAAAAAGCTTCAAGGCAAAGCTGACAAAGGCAAACATTCTCGGCGCGCTGGCGATGAGCGCAACCGGAATTTTGTATGTTGAGTCTATCAAGCTCACCTTAGCCGGAACGGCTATAGTTTTGCAGTACATTGCACCGATTCTCGTCTTTTTATATGCCGTCATTTTTCAAAAGAAAAAGGCAAAGCTTTCCGAGGCGGTCATTACGCTTGCGGTCTTCGGCGGCTGCGTAATTTCCTTTGCGGACAGCCTTGATCCCACACGGATACTCGGCAATGTACTGGGTCTGCTTTCCGGCGTGACCTTTGCGGCTCAGATAATCATCATGAACAGCGAAAGCAGCAACAGTGACGACTGTCTGTATCTCAGCAACATAATAAGCTTTGTTCTCTGCTTTCCGTTCATGTTTTTTGACAAGAGCCTTTCCTTTGACGCAAAGAACATTATCTGGGTGCTCATTCTCGGCGTTTTCCAGTACGGTCTTGCAAATATCCTTTTCAGCCGCGGCATTAAAAGGGTGGACAAGGTTGAAGGCGCACTGCTGCTTACTATTGAGCCTATATTCAACCCCATTCCCGTTGCTCTTTTCTGCGGAGAAAAAATGGGAAAGCTTGCAATCCTCGGCTTTGCGGTCGTTGTTTTCTTTGTTACCCTTTACGGGCTGCTGCCGACCATTGAAAGCAGACGGAAAAAAATCCGCGATGGTAAGCTTTCGCCGGACACCGATTCAAAATCTAATGTCTGACCGCCGTATTTATTCTTGATATTATATATAAACAAAAAGAAAGGGTGCTTTTTATGACCGATAAGGAACGCGCGCTCGGCTGCGTTGAGGCACTGAAAAAGGAATACCCCGACGCCCTGTGTTCGCTTGAGGCGAAGGATCCGTTGCAGCTTTTAATTGCAACGCGCCTTTCCGCGCAGTGTACGGACGCAAGGGTCAACCTTGTTACGCCCGCTCTTTTTGAAAAATACCCGGACCTTGACTCCTTCTGCAATGCCGACGTTCAGGATATTGAAGAGCTCATTCATTCCTGCGGCTTTTTCAGGGCGAAAGCCCGCGATATCATCGGTATGGCGCAGAAGATTAAGTCCGATTTCGGCGGAAAGGTTCCGGACAGCATTGAAAAGCTGACCTCGCTGCCCGGTGTTGGCAGGAAAACCGCAAACCTCATCATTGGCGATGTTTTCAAAAAGCCTGCCGTTGTTGCCGATACTCATCTGATACGCATTTCAAATCTGCTCGGTCTTGTTTCAAGCAAGGATCCTTATAAGGTTGAGCTGCGGCTCAAGGAGCTTTTGCCGCCGGAGGAGAGCAGCGATTTTTGCCACCGCGTTGTGCTGCACGGCAGAGCAGTGTGCGTTGCACGCAGACCGGACTGCGGCCGCTGCTGCATGATGGAATTTTGCAAATATGCCAATGCGCAAAAATGCGCAAAATGATGAAAAATTTTGAAAAAAAGTATTGACAAACAAAGCCGGGTATAATATAATAGGCAAGCGTTGTAAAACGGCGCCGAAGTGGCGGCATAGCTCAGTTGGCTAGAGCATTCGGTTCATACCCGGAGTGTCGTAGGTTCGAATCCCACTGCCGCTACCAATTTTTTTTAAACAAAGAGCGGCTTTTTCGTCTCTTTTCAATATTCAATACGGCCCGGTGGTCAAGCGGTTAAGACACCGCCCTTTCACGGCGGTAACACGAGTTCGATTCTCGTCCGGGTCACCAAACTGGGGGCTGTCGCATTTTGCGGCAGCCCTTTTTTGAATA
>JAEDIH010000054.1 GCA_016292575.1 Clostridiaceae bacterium
CTTAAAAACCCGTTGATTAAAATTGTAACACGATGTATACTTTTAGCATGAATCAACACGGTGTCGGTTTCAAAATCGTCTGTGTGATTTTTGGAGTTTTATTATATTTTTTGGATAGGAGAAAAAAAGATGGCAAAAAAAATGAAAGCACCGCATCCCTTTATCGAAGTACCCGATTTTAAAACCGCACGCGAAATGATCGAATACGGTCATATCAAGGCAGGCGATCAAAAGCAGTATGTTTACCTTGAAACGCGCACAAAGGAGCGCACAAAAACCTTTAACGAGGTCTGGTATGACACGGTAGGTCTCGGTCAGAATCTCTATATGCGAGGACTTTCCGGCAAAAAGGTTGCTATCCTCAGCGACAACAGCTATTACTGGATTGTCTGCTTCTATTCAATTCTCACCGGAAAATACACCGTTATTCCCCTTGACGCAAAGCTCATGGACGATGATATCATCGACATTATGAGAAGAAGCCACTGCAACGCTATCTATTACTCTGACGATTTTGCCGGAACCGTTGAAAAGCTCAAAAAAGCTGACGGTGTCTGCCTTACGGAATACATAAAGATCAGCGATTTTTATGAGCTTATTGAGGCCGGTCATGCCGATATCAAGGCCGGAAACAAGTGCTATCTTGACGAACCTCCCCTTCCGGAGGATATTGCAACCATCGTTTTCACCTCCGGCACAACAGGAAAAAGCAAGGGCGTTATGCTCAGCCACAAAAACATCATGTCCTCCGCCGTCTCTTCGGCAAGGCTCATTCAGGGTCACCACGCAATCGGCTTTTTGCCGATGAACCATACCTTTGCCTGGGCAAGCGCGCTGTTCCTTGTCAATGTTTTCAGCGGCTGGGGCTATATCTGCCGCTCGCTCAAGGACATTCCGCAGGATATGAAAAAATATCACCCGCAGAACATCGCAGGCGTTCCGCTTCTCATTGAAACCATTTATAAAACCGTTTGGCGCACCGCCGAAAAGAGCGGCAAGGCCGAAAAGCTGCGCAAGGGTATCAAGCTGAGCAACTTCCTGCGCGAAAAGCTCGGAATAGACATCAGAAGAAAGCTCTTTAAGGAGGTTATCGACGGTCTCGGCGGCGAGCTTGAATATATCGTTATCGGCGGCGCATACCTTGACCCGGTCTATGAAAAGGGACTCAGCGAACTCGGAGTTGAAGTCTTTAACGGCTACGGCACAACCGAGTGCTCGCCGGGAATTACCATTTCAACCTATGAAAACTACAAGTTCGGCTCCTGCGGAAAACCAATGGGCTGCGAGATCAAAATCAAAGATCCCGATGAAGACGGCGTTGGAGAAATCTGCGTTAAGGGAGACAACGTAATGGTCGGCTACTTTGAGGATCCGGAAGCTACCGCCTCCGTCTTTGACGGAGACTGGTTCAAAACAGGTGACTTCGGCTATATTGACGAGGACGGCTTCCTGTTCTATGTCGGCAGAAAGAAGAATCTTATTGTTCTTTCAAACGGAAAGAACGTTTCTCCCGAGGAGCTTGAAGACCAGCTCACAAGGCTCGATTATGTTAAGGAAGTCATTGTTTCCGAGGAGGACAACCTCATCACCGCAGAATTCTATCTTGACGAGGAGCTTTGCCCGGACGCAAAGGAAAGAATCAAAGAGGACGTTAAAAAGTACAACGCCACTCTCCCGACCTACAAGAGAATTCTCCAAATCAAGACCAGAGACACCGAGTTTCCGAAAACCACCAGTCTTAAAATCAAGAGAAAATATAAGGAGGATATTAAAGCGTGAGTAAAATAAATACTGTCAGACAGCTTGTTGATTATGCGGCGGAAAAATACGGCGAAAAAGATTTTTGCCGTTATATCCGCGACGGAAAGATTGCAGTCAAAAGCTACAACGAATTCCGTGAGGACTGCCTTGCAGTCTGCCGCTATATCCGCTCGGTCAAAAAGGAGCGTATTCACATCGCTTTCATCGGAAGCACCAATTATGAATACATTGCCTGCCTCACCGGAATGATCTTCAGCGGAAACGTTGTTGTTCCCTTTGCTCCGGACATCAGTGTTGACGAAGCGGCTGACCTTTTTGAGGACGCGGATATTGAACTGCTTTTCTGCGAGGACGCTTTCGGCGAAAGGGCAAGGGAGGTTCAAAAAAGATATCCCGGTCTTAAAGAAATTATTTCGCTCGGAAATGCACAGTGGTTTGACGGTATTTTTGAAAAGTATAAAACAGGCTCGGCTTACAGCGAGCTTTCAAACGTTTCGGAGTATCCGGACAAATGCTCGCTCATCATCTATACCTCGGGTACAACGGGACGCAGGAAAGGCGTTATGCTCTCTAACCGCAATCTTGCCGCAAATACCTGCTATAACGAGTATAACCTTGAGGACACAGATGTCAGCTTTTCCGTTCTTCCTATGCACCATGTCTTCTGCTATGCGTGTGATGTGCTCAAAACGCTTTATGACGGAGGAACCCTCTGCCTCAACGGTGCGCTTGTCAACCTTTATGATAATCTGCTGCGCTTTGAGCCGACCATCATGAGGATTGTTCCCGCGCTTTGCAAGTCAATTCTGACAAGGATAAAAATCACCGAAAAACAAAGTCCCTCCCTCACCCCGCGCGAAGCGGCAGAAAAGGTTGTCGGCAGGAACTTCCGGCGTATGATTGCCGGTTCGGCCTTCCTTTCCGCCGCGCTCATCGACGGCTTTGAAAAATACGGAATAACCGTTCGACAGGGCTACGGCATGAGCGAATGCAGCCCGAGAATTTCTACTTCTGACTTTGTTGATGCCGAAAACAAGTATTCCAACGGAAAGATTCTTTCCGTCAACGAGGTCAGGATTGTTGACAATGAAATTCAGGTCAGAGGTCCCTCGGTCATGCTCGGCTATTATAAGCGTCCCGAGGAAACCGCCGCAGCCTTCACCGAAGACGGCTTTCTCCATACCGGTGACCTCGGCTATCTCAAAGGCAGCCATATCTATCTGACCGGAAGAGAAAAGAACCTCATTATTCTTTCAAACGGCGAAAACGTTTCGCCCGAGGAAATTGAAAACCGCTTTGTTGACGACGGAGTGATAAAGGAGATAGTAGTTATCGGCGAAAACGACAAGTTCATTGCCGAGATATATCCCGATCTTCAGTTTGCCGAAGCTCATGGCATTACGGACGTTGAAGGCGAGATCCAGAAAATTATTGACCGCGTTAACATCGACTCACCGTCCGACCGCCAAATTTTTGCTTTCAGACTCAGGAAAAAGCCGTTTGAACGCACCTCAACGGGCAAAATCAAACGCACTGAGTTCTATTATAAAGTAGTCGGTTGATTTGCCGGCAAAAACAAGGAGGGAACATCATGCTCGAAAGAATATTACCCACCGGCGAAAAGGTTGACGCTTTTCCGCTTGCAACTCCGCAGCAATTCATGCTGTTCATGTCCATGCAGTACGGTGCGGACTATCCCGTCAACAACATCGGCTCCGGCTATTACTGGCAGGGAGAAATGGACTTTGACCTCATGAAAGACGCGGTTGAGGAGGCTATTGCGCGCTGCGACACGATGCGAATGCGCTTTATGCCGGACGAACAGTACAAGGTTCTCCAGTATATTACGCCGAAAAGTGAAATGCAGATTGAAACATGGGATTACAGCGATATGCCGCTTGAAGAAGCGCACCAAAAGCTGCTTGAATTTTCTCACAAGCAAATTCCGATGTTCTTTTGCGAAATTCATACAATAAAGCTCATGAAGCTTGCCGAGGGCTATAACGGAATCTTCATGAAGCTTCACCACCTTGCAATGGACGCTTTTTCGGTCAAGGTCTTTCTGCGCGACATTATGGAGCTTTATCTCCATAAGCTCAAGGGTACGCCGTATCCGAAGCCGATGCGCCCGTATATCCCTGCCCTCATGAAAGAGCTTGCTTACCTTAAAAGCGAGCAGTATGCCGCCGACAAAAAGTATTGGGAGGAATCGCTCTCCAAAACGAGCGAACCTATTTTTACCGATTACATGCTTGAAAACAGGCTCACTATTCAACGCAAGGAGCATCCGACCCATCGTTTTGCCGATATTCATTCCGGTTCTCCGGCGGCAAAGGCAAAAATCTTCGATATGACCGAGGAGGAGACCGACGCTCTTTCAAAAATGTGCCGCGAAAACGACCTTTCGCTCTGCGCCGCGCTCTCAATGGGCGTACGCACTGCGCTTTCCGTTTTCAACAATAACGAGGAGGACGTCTCGTTCAAAATGATTGTTGACCGCAGAGGCTCGCTTTCAGAAAAGAAGTCCGGCGGAATACGCATCAACTTTTTCCCGATGCGCAGCATCATTAAACCCGAGATGACCTTTGCCGAAGCAGTCCGTGACATTATGGACGTTCAAAACGAGATTTACAGCCACTGTTCGCTGAGCTTTGCAGAAATGCTTGCCGAACGCCACAAATCAATGCCCGCGGACGCAAAGCCGGACTCCACCTATGACAGCATGGGCTTCTCCTATCAGCCGCTCATGATAATTCCCAATGTTGACGAAAAAACGGCAAGAAGCGCAAAGGGCGTATGGTACAACAACGGCGCTTCGATGATTCCGCTTTATCTTACGGCGAAACACAGGGCAAACGACGGCGGACTTGAATTCATTTTTGAATACAGACTCACGCCGAATCCCGAACATGACCTTGACGTATTCTTTGAAAAGATGCGCGCCGCGCTGAACCTCGGCGCAGCAGATCCGAACATTAAGGTTTCTGAAATTCTTGAAAAATGTACTATTAAGAATGGAGATTAATATGAACGAGCTGATAAAGATTATTGAAAACTATGTTGAATATGACGGTGAGATTACACCGGAGCTCACCTTCAAAAACGATCTGGGTCTTTCATCGTTTGACACCGTCTGCATGATTGAGGAAATCAAAACGGTGTTCAAAAAGAGCCTTGCGCCCTCCGATTTTATCAAACACAAAACCGTCGGAGAAATGGCAAAGTTTCTTTCGGAATAATCCTGAAAGATTCAATAAAACTCCTTCCAAAAAACAGCAACGCGCGCCGATTTTCCCCTTTTCGGCGTGTGTTGTTGTTTTTATTGTCAGCTGCCTCTTGTCGCCGCAAGGGGCTTTTGAATTTTCAGTTGTCGGGATAGCCGTTCGGATTCATGCTCTGCCAGCGCCATGAGTCGGCGCACATCTGTTCAAGGCTCCTCTCCGCTTTCCAGCCGAGAACCTCCTGCGCCTTGCTCGGATCGGAATAGCAGGTTGCAATATCGCCCGGACGGCGCGGTCCTACCTTGTAATTGACAGTTACGCCGCTCGCCTTTTCAAATGCGTGAACAACGTCAAGAACGCTGTAGCCAACGCCGGTTCCGAGATTGAATGCCTCGCAGCCCCTTTGCGAAAGGACGCGGTCAACCGCCTTGACATGGCCGAGAGCAAGGTCAACAACATGAATGTAATCGCGCACGCCGGTTCCGTCCGGTGTGTCGTAATCATCGCCGAACACATTGAGATATTCGCGCTTGCCGATTGCCACCTGAGTGATATACGGCATAAGGTTGTTCGGAATACCGTTGGGATCTTCGCCGATAATGCCGCTTTCATGCGCTCCGATAGGATTGAAATAGCGCAAAAGGCTGATTGACCACTGATTATCTGCAGTATAAAGATCCTTAAGAATAAGCTCGATCATATATTTTGTTGTTCCATAAGGATTTGTTGTTCCGCCCGTTGGCATGGTCTCCTTGAGCGGCGAGGGATTGTTCATTCCGTAAACCGTTGCGGAGGAGCTGAAAACAATCCTCCGGCAGCCGTTCTTTTTCATAACACGGCAAAGGGTCAGCGTTCCGCCGATGTTGTTGTCATAGTATTCAAGCGGCTTTTTGCAGGATTCGGGAACGGATTTGAGTCCGGCAAAGTGAATGACCGCATCAATCTTTTCGTTTTTGAAAACCTTGTCAAGACCCTCTTCGTCGCGGATATCACATTCATAGAACGCAAATTCCTTTTTTGCAAGTTCTGCAGTTCTTCTGAGCGCTTCGCGTTTGCTGTTGTAAAAGTTATCAACAACCACAACGTCATAGCCGGCCTTCAAAAGCTCAATGCAGGTATGGGAGCCGATAAAGCCGGCGCCTCCGGTAACAAGAATTGACATTATGCTTCACCTCGTTGTATAATAGATATACTTATTATACAACTAAATCATAAAAATGCAAGGAGCATTTTGTATTATGCAAAACTTATCGGATATTTCCGTTATCAAAAGCGTGCTGAACCGCCACGGCTTCACCTTTTCAAAAGCGCTGGGTCAAAACTTTCTTATCAATCCCTCGGTCTGCCCGAGAATGGCCGAAAACTGCGGCATTGACGAAAACACGGGAGTTATCGAAATAGGTGCCGGAATCGGCGTGCTGACAAAGGAACTTTCCGCGAGGGCGAAAAAGGTCGTTTCCGTTGAGCTTGACACTCGTCTGATTCCCGTCCTGTCTGAAACACTCAGCGGCTGTCTCAACACAGAGGTTATCAACGCCGACATAATGAAGGTTGACCTGCATGAGCTTATTGCAGAAAAGTTCCCCGGAATGAGGGTTGTTGTCTGCGCAAATCTTCCATACTATATAACAACGCCCGTGATAACCCTCCTGCTTGAAAGCAAGCTGCCCATTGAGAGCATAACGGTTATGATACAAAAGGAGGTTGCCGACCGCCTTTGCAGCGGCTGCGGCTCGCGGGACGCCGGCGCAGTAACCGCCTGCGTGGATTACTTTGCACGGGCAAAAAAGCTTTTTGATGTTTCAAAGGGTTCTTTCCTGCCTGCGCCAAAGGTTGACAGCTGTGTGATACGGCTTGATCTGCGGAAAGAGCCGCCGGTTGTGGTTGAGGACGAAAAAAAGTTTTTCCGCATTGTTAAAGCCGCCTTTGCCCAAAGGAGGAAAACCGTGCTCAACTCAGTAAGCTCCTCGCTCAAAATTTCAAAGGAGACTGTGTCCGCCGCTCTTGAAAGTGTTGGGCTTGCAAAAACCGTGAGGGCGGAGCAGATGAGCCTTGAAAACTTTGCGGCTCTTTGCAACCGTCTGGAAGCTGCCGGCTTTGCAGACGGCACAATTAACCAAACAGCACCCAACAGAACAAAAGGAGGCGCGAGCAATGGAATCAATAAACAATAAAACCGGCGAAAAGAGTGAAAGAAAAAGCAGAGAGCTTTTCATAACAGTCAGAAACGCTCTTTACCTTACCTCATCAAAGGCATTCATTGCATTTATGATTGCCGTGCTGACCCTCTTTTCCGCCTCGCAGTTTCTTGATGTTCTCTGTCTTTATACCGAGGAAAAGCCGTATGTTAGGAATGCGTTTATCCAGGGTCCGCGCTTTAACTACAGGGAAAGCGAGCCGTTTAAGGAGGAGGTCAGAAACGCCCTGACTCATATTCTTGATTATGCGCTCAGATATCAGGATCCGGACGGTTTTGAAAGTCCGGACAGTATCCGCTTTCACATTGAGGAGGAAACCGGCAACTGCGAAAAGCAGATTAGAACCGTACTGGATATCCTTGACTATGAAACAAAGCACAATGAGGTTAAAGACGAATACTTCAAAAACGGCTTTGTTACAAAAAAAGACGACGGCTCCTACAGCATTGATGAGGACAAAATTACCGCTTATTACAAAAAGCAGTACGACAATCTTATTGAGTCATACAAGCGTATTGATGAAGGGTACAACGAAGCGGTAACCTATATAGAAAATCTTGACGGCGTTGTTTACGCAGTGTTTGACGCCGGGAAGGACTGCCTTGTTTCAAATGCGCCCGTTTCAACCAAAGAGCAGGCGCAAAAATACTTTTCCTCTCTTGAAAACTGCCTGATGGTCTTTGACTCAAAAAACCCGTACTATGTTCCCGGCCCGCTCCGGAATCTTTTTACCGTTGTTGAGGAGCTTGGCGACAATTACACGCAAAGCTTTGACATCTATATTTCGTTTTCTGGCGGTCTTGTTTTCAACGATGCGTGCCGCGGCATTGAAAGCAAGTATGAAAGCGTCTTTTCGCTCGTTGCAAGACATATGGCCCTTGGGGTTGCTCTTGCCGCAATCGGACTGATTTTGGTCTTTTTGCTGCTGCACCTTTCCGGTAGACGCGAATACAAGGGCGCACCGAAGTATGCACTGGCCGATAAGCTTCCGAACATTCTGCACGTTTCGGTACACCTGCTGATAGCCGGTTCAATGTTCTACCTGATTGAGGATTCGGTGTATCTGATTTTGAATCCCCACCTCAACACCACATGGCTTACCATTCAGCCTGATTATTTTAAGCTGAGAGCAGAGATTTGCAGCGCAATCTTTGTCATGTTCATGCTTGCCGCCGTCTGCTGCATCAAGCGCCACTATCTCCATAAAACCCTCCTTACAAACACTTTGGTCTATAAATTGATACAAAAAGCAAAAAACAGGAAAAAGAAATGATATACATTTTTCATTCCGGTTTCCGTCCGCTTCGCCTTAATATCTGCTTTTTGGTCAAAAACGTCCGTAAAGAAACAAACTTTACGGACGTTGATTTTTTTGTAAAGCGAAAAGCTTTCGGTGTTGAAAACTTCGTTAAAAATGTTGAAAACAATGAGTTTTCAACAGTATTTTTTTATATTATAAATAAATCGTTTGAAAATTGTAAGCTTTTTAACTTTCCTAACACACTTTTCAACATTTTGAGTGATAATTATTCATTATTCAGGTTAGCTTTGCATATACATTTTTGCACCGCGTTTATTCATTTTTTTGCTGCGATTGTTGAAAAGCGTGAAAAACGCCGGTTTCCATAACCTTATTCGGAATTTCCAAATCAACCGGACAAGAGAAAAAAATCAACCGGGAAAATGCGCTGAAAATTGAAAATTGACGGCTGTTTTTTGTCGAAAAAGTTCTGTAAAGTATATTGCTTTACACACATTCGCCTTAGCTTTGCAAGGTTGACCAATCTGTAAAGTTATTACCTTTACATTATAATAACACATTTTTTCGAGCCTTTCCATTGCTTTTTTTGTGTGTTTTGTACGCCAAAAATTCATAAGTAGTTAACAAAATGTTAAAGATGTTGCAGATATTGACATCAACGTGCAAACACTGCTATAATATGTACGTGCAAAATTTTCTTTTACTATTCAGTGCATTGGAGGAATTAAAATGAACGTATTTATGATCGGCGGAACCGGTCTGCTCGGCTGCGAAGCCGCAATCCAGCTCATCAAACACGGTCACAAGGTCACATCCGTTGCTTTGCCGCCTCTCCCCGAGGGAGCTCCGATTCCAAAGGAAATGGACATCGTGTTTGGCGATATCAACAAAAAGAGCGATGAAGAGATCCTTGATATGCTCAAGGGCAACGACGTTTTTATCTATGCCGCAGGCGTTGACGAAAGAGTTGAATTCCCCGCTCCGGTAATGGACTATTACTACAAATACAACATTGCTCCGCTTGAAAGAATTTTCCCTCTTTGCAAAAAAGCAGGAGTGAAGCGTGCGGTTGTCCTCGGCTCATACTTTGCATACCTTTCAAAGCTTCGCCCGGATATGAGACTTCTTGACAGGAATCCGTACTTCAAGTCAAGAATTATGCAGGAGGAGGTTTGCGAGGCCGCCTGCGATGACAGCTTCAGCTGTGCCGTTCTTGAGCTTCCGTACATCTTCGGCACTCAGCCCGGAAGAAAGCCCGTATGGACCGTTCTCATTGAGCAGATTGCTTTCATGGATAAATGGCCGTTCACCATGTATCCGAAGGGAGGCACCGCAATGCTCACCTGCCGCCAGGTCGGCGAGGTTATCTGCGGCGCCGCCGAAAGGAAGAAGGCTGGCTTTGAGGCGATTCCAATCTCCATGTACAACCTCACCTGGACCGAGTTCCTTTCAATCGTTTACGACGCAAGAGGAATGGGTAAGGACAGGAAGATCATCGGCGTTGCTCCGTGGATGATGAAGATGGGTATGATCAAGCCGGCTCTTGATTACAAAAAGAGAAAAATTGACTCCGGCATGGATCTGTTCAATCTTCCGGATATAATGGATATCAACCTTTTCATCAACAATACTTATGCTAAGGAGCTCGGCGCTACCGAGGACGATATTGTTGACGCTATCTTTGACTCAATCAGAGTTTCGGAAGCCTCCTACAACGGTACGGTCAAGCTTCTTGAGATGAAAGGCGAATAATAACACGAAAAAGCTTTTTCCGCCGCTTGCATTAAACCGCAGGCGGCGTTTTTTTGCACCGTCCGCAATAGTTTTGCAGACCTGCTTTTTTCCGTCTGCTCAGTACACGCTTGCCGCCGATTTGACAAAAGCCGAGTAATAATGTAAAATATTGGCAGTTTTGTAAACGAAGAAAACGAGGTGTTCCGATGAATTTCACCTTTAAAAATCAGGGTGGCGGACAGGCTGTTTCAAGGCTTTGTTCAATTCTGCTTTCGCTTTCCTTCCTCATTCTCTGCTCGGCGGCTGTTTTTACATTTGAAAAAGCCGTGCAGTTTACCGCAGAGGCAAAATACGAGGAGGAGGTTGCGGAAGTTATCGGCGCAAATTTGCAAACGCTTGTAAACGGTGTTGCAGAGCATTTTGAGGAGGAGCTTTCCTCTCAGAAAAGCTCAAACCGCAGTGCGCCCTCCCCGCTTTATCTCGGCGTTGGAAAAAACTTTAAGGTCACGGTTATCGCAGACGGCAAGAGGAAAGCATACTCGGTCAATTCGGGAACAGTCTCGGACATTCTCAAAAAAGCAGGAGTAAAAGTCGGCGAATATGACATTTTAAATCACGATCTTCAGGACGCGCTCAGACCGGACATGACCGTCAGGGTCAGGAGAGTCACCTTCTCGCTTGAAACGCAGACCGTCATGATAAAATACAAGACAAAAAAGAAAAAGACAAGCGAGCTTTATCTCGGAGAAATGTATGTTGAAAAAGCCGGCGAAAACGGTGAGCGCGAGGACACCTATATCAATGTTTACATTGACGGCGAATATGAAAAGCGCAGCCTTATAAATTCCGAAACAAAAAAGGAAGCGGTAAACGAGGTGATTTTTACCGGAACAAAAAAGCGCATTGTGAAGCTTGACTCTGTCGGCGCCGTCGGTTATTCCGGTCTGCGTGCGGTATCAGAGCTTCCCTCAACGGTCAGGATAGAGCTTGACGAATACGGAAAGCCGACAAAATACAAGCAGAAAATCGTTGGCTCCGCAACGGCATACTACGGCGGCGGCATAACCTCAACGGGACAGAGAGCCATGCCCGGCAGAGTTGCGGTCGATCCGCGAGAAATACCCTACGGCTCAAAGCTTTACATTGTATCGTGCGACGGAACGTGCATCTACGGCTACTGCGAAGCAAGCGATACCGGCGGCTTTATCTATAACAGCCCGACCGTTGTTGATCTCTACTTCAACACCTATGACGAATG
>JAEDIH010000215.1 GCA_016292575.1 Clostridiaceae bacterium
TACTACCCGACAAGCGTTCTTGTAACGGGCTATGACATCATCTTCTTCTGGGTTGCAAGAATGATCTTCTCCGCCTGCGAGCAGATGGGTGAGGTTCCGTTTTCAACCGTTTTCATTCACGGAATTGTCCGCGACGAGCAGGGACGCAAAATGTCAAAATCGCTCGGCAACGGCATTGATCCGCTGCTTGTCATTGACAAATACGGCGCAGACGCCCTGCGTCTCACCCTCGCTTCGGGCAACAGCCCCGGAAACGATATGCGCTACTCCGACAAAAAGGTTGAGGCAAGCAGAAACTTTGCAAACAAAATCTGGAATGCTGCCCGTTTCATTCTCATGAACCTTGACGAAAACGAACCAGCTCCCCATCTTCCCGAAGAGCTTTCTCTTGAGGACAAGTGGGTTGTTTCCCTCTTCAACAATCTTGTCAGAGAAGTTACCGCAAACCTTGACAAATATGAGCTTGGAATTGCGGCTTCAAAGCTTTACGACTTTATCTGGGACATCTTCTGCGACTGGTACATTGAGCTTGCAAAAATCCGTCTTATGCAGGGCGGCGAAAAAGCAAAGCAGGTTAAAGCCGTCCTCGTCTACGTCATGAGCGAAACGCTCAAGCTTCTTCACCCGTTCATGCCGTTCATCACGGAGGAAATCTGGCTCACCCTCCCCCATGACGGCGAAACGATTATGAAAGCGCCGTGGCCCGTTTTCAAAGAGGAGCTTACCTTTGCGGAAGACGAAAAGAAAATGGAGCTAATTATGGAAACTATCCGCGCAATCCGCAACAGAAGAAGCGAGATGAACGTTCCGCCGTCAAGAAAAGCACATGTCTACATTGCAACGGACAAAAAAGAGCTGTTTGAAACGGCCACCGTCTTTATGCAGAGACTCGCTTCCGCCTCCGATGTCACCGTCGGCGACAGCTTTGACATTCCCGGCAGCGTGAACATTGTCACCTCAGGCGCAAAGGTCTATATCCCGATGGGCGACCTGGTTGACTTTGAAGCAGAGAAAAAGCGCCTTAGCAAAGAAAAAGAAGGCGCCGAAAAGAAACTTGCCCAGATTAACGGAAAGCTTTCAAATCCCGGCTTCCTTGCAAAGGCGCCTGAAAATGTTGTTGAAGCACAGAAAGCGGAAAGAGCAAAGCTTGAAGAACGCATAAAAATGATTGACGAAAGTCTTGCTTCACTCGGATAAGAATTTTGAACGGAGGTAGTCTTATGACAAAGCAGGAGGCGTTGAGCCTTTTGGAAGAATACAACAAGGGTGAGTTTCACCTCAAGCACGGCAGAATAGTCGGCGATGTTATGCGCTGGTTTGCAAACGAGCTTGGCTACGGCGATGAAGCCGATTTTTGGGAGACTGTCGGAATTCTGCACGACCTTGATTTTGAAATGTACCCTGAAGAGCACTGCGTTAAAAGTCAGGAAATCATGCGCGAAAAGGGTCTTGACGAGCGCCTTATCCGCGCCACGGCAAGCCACGGCTACGGTCTTTGCGTTGACATTAAGCCGGAGCATGAAATGGAAAAGGTGCTTTACGCAACCGATGAGCTTACCGGACTTATCGGCGCTGTTGCAATTATGCGACCGTCAAAGAGCGTTTCGGACCTTGAAGTTTCCTCCGTCAAGAAAAAGTTCAAGGACAAAAAGTTTGCCGCAGGCTGCTCAAGGGACGTTATCAGAAACGGCGCGGAAATGCTCGGCTGGACGCTTGAAGAGCTGATTGAAAAAACCATCCTTGCAATGCGCGCAAGTGAAAATGTTGATTAAGCAGTCGTCGGACAGCCGCACAAGCAGCTGTTCGGCGCTTTCTATGTAAGATTTTTCCGGCTTTAACTTGAAAACGCACCGAAGCCGGTGTATAATACCCTTGGAGGTCGGACAAAGCCCGACTTTCGGAAAACTAAACTGTTAATGAAGAAAGGAAGGTTATTATGGCGTTATACCTCAGAAGAATTTTTGCAGTTTTCATTGGAATTTTTATGGCAATCTCATCATTTCTTTCAGGTCAGATTCATTTTCTGAATCACGACCTTACGGTTGAGCTTGAAAGCAATCCTTCAACAGGCTGCACATGGGTCGTTGAAATCGACAACAAGGACGTCATCAAGAGTTCCGGCAGCAAATACACTGATCCGTACAAAGCACCGGGCAGCGTTCCTGTCGTTGGCGCCGCAGGCACGGAAACCTTCTACTTTGACGCTGTTTCCGACGGAACGGCAACCATAACCTTCACCTACGGACAGCACTGGGAGGGCGG
>JAEDIH010000055.1 GCA_016292575.1 Clostridiaceae bacterium
TCACTGTATTTTCTGCAACCTCGCCATGGATTCCACATAGCCATATTCTCACCTCATCAAATTCTTATTTATCGAACTCTCACGCTCCGAGCAAACTCTGGTCAAATGCGAACAGAGCCTCATTTATTTCAAAGACATTGTAGTTTTCATTCTCGATGAAATACTCAATGATGATGTCGAACTTGTTAGAGTGAGAGAGTGCAAATCCAGCCTTCATGAGCATATCCTTTGTTTCATCCAGAGACTTTGCCTTCTTAGAGGCAACAGCCATCGGCGCGACGGTCATGAGCATATCAATCTCTTCGTCAGCTTCTTCGCAGACTGAGGCTTCGCAGATAAGCTCTTTTTCATGGAACGCATTCAGCCGACGCAGACGCTCAGAGTAGTCATCGGTATGCTCGTCCACATAGTTATCGTCTATGTACTCTGCAATGTCCGCATAGAGCCTACCGCTGATCTGATATGCTTTCCTGTCAAAGATGACAATATAGACGGTCATATCGTTTTCAAGCAGGAACTCACTGATCGTATCAATGGCAATTCGGAGCGCCTGGTCTTTCGGATAACCGTAGATGCCGGATGAAATGAGAGGAAATGCAACCGTCTCACATTCCTTATCCTTAGCCAGCGCAAGAGAAGTGCGATAGCAGGAAATGAGCTGGTCACGCTCTCCATGCTTGCCGTCCCGCCAGCGGGGGCCTACGGCATGGATCACATATTTGCAGGGCAGCTTGTAGCCCTTCGTAATCTTGGCGCTGCCGGTTTCACATCCGCCCAGCGTTTTACATTCAGCCAGCAGCTCCGGTCCTGCAGCACGATGGATGCAGCCGTCAACACCACCACCGCCGAGAAGCGATGAGTTAGCAGCGTTGACGATTGCGTCCACTTTCATTTTTGTGATGTCGTTTCTAACGATTTGAAGAGGCATGATCCCACCATTCTTTCTGATTTACAAGCTGCATGTTATCGGTCTGACATTCTTACATGACTTCGCTGAGTTCACCGACAGTGCAGCCCTTGCTTGCATAGTATTCCATCATCTCAGGGAGTTTCTTTTTGTCATAGCTTGTGATGCAGTCGGACAAAACATGAACGGCATATCCGGCTTTGGACATGTTGTAGCAGGTGGATTTTACGCAAGCTGTGGCATCTGCACCGGCGACAAAAAACTCGGTGATGTTGCGTTTCTGGATAAAGGCTGCAAATTCTTCGCTTGTTAAAGCATTGCTCTTTGTTTTGGTAAAAATGTGATCGGACACAATTTTCAGCTCAGGAACCAACTCTGCGCCGCGAGTATCAGGCTTAAATGTTCTCGTTCCGGCAGATAAATTGTTGTGTTGAATGTAGACAACATCCATATTGTTTGCAACCGCCCAATCAATCGCTTGGTTGGTGGTCCCAATGATCTCTTTGTAATTTTTTGTAATGTCATTCTGGAGGTCGATCACGACCAAGGCAGCGTTTTTCATTATATTCCTCCAACATCTCTTATTTTGTTTGTCTCTTAAATATGTAATCCATCAACCCAAGCCGTCAGTTCTTCATGGCTGGTATTGTGATTGAAGACCTTGCCCTCAATCAGCTTTGCGCCGGTACAACTCGGCATCAGCTTCTCATTGCTCTTGCCCATGCCGCTGCCACCGGAGGTAGCAAAGGGAATGATAGTCTTCCCGGTCAGGTCATAGCTTTCAAGAAAGGTGTTGATGATATGGGGAGCCACATACCACCAAATCGGAAACCCGACAAATACGGTGTCATAGTCATCCATATTGTCACGCTTACCGGCAATAGCAGGACGGGATGCCGGATCGTTCATCTCAATGGTGCTGCGAGACTGCTTATCTGTCCAATCAAGGTCAGCTTTCGTGTAGGGGACTTCCGGCTCGATCTCATAAAGGTCTGCGCCGATAGCCTCAGATAAAGTCTCTGCCACTTTTGCGGTCACTCCGCTTGCAGAGAAGTATGCAACTAATTTTCTACTCATTTCTGTTTGCCTCCAAATCTATTTGCCTTCTTCATTCAGCACTGCTTGTAGCAGCTTTTCCAGAAGATCGATCGTCCGATTCAAGTTTATACCTTCCTCTTTGGTTTGTCCCATGTGGTCAAGCACAGCTTTGAATACCGTAGTCCTGTCCACTTTTGTTTCGGCGTCAAAACGGTCAAGAATACCCTTGACGATTAACGCGGCTTCCAACTGTTCCTGTGTGAGTTCAGGCATTTTTAAGAGTTCAGCCATCCCTTCATTCTCCATGATTGTTTCGTATTTCAGGTAATCGTATTGCTCATCCGTCATCAACTCCTGAAAACAGTTGATCATGATATGGATGCGGAACCCGCAGTTTTCTTCGGGGGGTAATTCAGACATAATGTGCCTTTTCTCCGATCTCTTTCAAAAGAGACATGAGAAAATCAATCATCTCCTCCGGCGTTTCCTGCATGCCGGTATCCACCCATTTCTTTGTGACGCTGTTGATCAGCCCCATTTTCCCAACGATAAGATACTTGTTCTGTATCGTATCCTCCGCGAACAGGGACTCGCTTTGTTGGATCTTGTCTTCAGTTCTGGTAAAGATTACGGATATGTTTTCAAAGCGGATTTTTTTCATCTGCTTTTGCCTCCGCTCGATACGATAGAAATGATTGAACAGAAATTCGCGCCACTTTCTTTCGTCATAGTGATGGAGTATCGGCGAGACATCTTCTATCAATTCCTCGGACAGCTCATCAGAGATAGCATCAATTACATCATTGATCGAATTGAAGTTCCGATAAAACGACGCCCTCGCAACCCCGGCGCGGGTGACGATATCCGTTACCGTGATGTCCATATACGGCTTCTCCGCCATGAGCTGTATAACCGAGTCTTTGATTCCCTGTTTAACGGAATAGCCTTCGCTTTTTTTCATGATACAAAATCATCCCCTTTTGTCTCATTTGTCGAAACTATATTGAATTCTTAGCAGTGCTGATATATAATTGCCTCCATCTGATACATTATGTATCAAATATATACAGTATTGTACCATCATCGCTTCGAAATGTCAAGAAAAAGGAAAGGTGATTTCAAAGCCGACAGGGAATCATATACATTCCCGCAGTGTTTATCATTCAGACCCTGCTTGGCATTACGGGGCTTGTCTGGGCACAGCCTGTGGCGGATGTGCTTTCCTTGATACTTGTTGCGGTACTGTATATCTTCACAATTCGAAAAATGAAAACCAAAACCATTTCGGCAACACATTGATTTTGATGATATCAGTGCGGCTAATATCCGGGAATTTTTAACGTAACCCCCAAATAACCCAGCGTCCCGGCAAATAGAATTAACCCCCGAAGAATTAACTCTCTCAAACGAGCGACATTCTTCGGGGGGTGTCTTATTCAGATTTCAGCGGTAACCGTTTTTCGCCGGTGCGGAATATGTTCGTCAGATATTCTTTGACATCAATGCCGTTTGCCTGTGCGGTGTTGATGATTGAATAGGCTGCCACACCGGCGTCGGCTCCTTTCGGCGAGGTGGAAAACAGCCGGTTTTTCCTGCCGATGACAAAAGGCTTTACCGCTCTTTCGGCTAAGTTGTTGTCTATCGGAATCTGCGGATCTTCAAGGAAAGCGTAAAGATTCATTCTAAGTTAGTCTAAATCGCTCTTTAGACTCGCTTAGAACTGATGAGACTATTTAGACCGGTTTGGTCTTCTTGGGTAGTCGAGGGGTTATTTGGGGGTTACGGACGAAAAAAACTTGTCAGCAACGATAATATATAGAATCAGCCGAACCGGCGCAGGGTGTGCCGGTTCGGCTGTGGAGAATTAGAATTAATCCGGTTATCCTTTAACAATATTGCTGTAACCAGAAGTCAGAGTCCTTCCTGCAATTTTTGCAGTTGCGACAACTTTGTAGTAATAGGTCTTTCCGGCAATAGGTTTTTTGGCTGTATAGCTGTTACCCTTAACGGTTTTGAGCTTCTTGTATGTTCCGTTTTTATTGGCACTGTAATAAATTGTATAGCTGCTTGCTCCGCTGACTTTTCTCCAACTGAGACCGACGGTTTTCGTTCCCGATTTTGCTTTAAGAACCGGTGCCGCCGGGTTTGTTCCGACGTTCAGCGTCTGTGAGTAAGTACTGTTGAGGCTTCTGTCTTTTCCGACAGAAATAACTTTAAAACGATATGCTCTTCCGGCACCGAGCTTTTTAATCGTTGCAGCGTTACTTTTTACAAAAGCAACTTTTTCATACTTCTTTATTTTGGAATTAAACAAATACACGTCATAACCGACCGCACCGGGAACATTGCTCCAAGTGAGGGTGACATATGACGCTCTCTGTCTTGTTGCTTTGAGCGATGTCGGAGCATTCAAAATGATTTTATATGTCAGTTTCTGTGTTCCGGAGTAGTTACCCTTAAAATTGACTGTCGCAGTATATGTTCCCGGCTTCTGACAACCGGACGGATATGTAACCGTATAATCCGTTCCGTTTTTAAGCTCTTTTCCGGCCGAGTCTTTAACAATTACGGCAGGTTTCTGAACCTTTCCGTTGTATGCGTATGCTGTTTTTGTAAGAGCGATTTTTGCAATGCGGCCGATTTGTGAAGAAGCAACCGTTTCTCTGCAAAGGGTACATTTTTGAACTTTCTTTCCGTTTGATGAAAGTGTTGCCGGAGAAACAACGGTGGCAATTTTATGTCCGATGGGAGCGAGTTCCTCTTCGCTGAGCTTTTTTTCACAGATATTGCAAACGATCATGATTGAGCCCGATTTTGTGCAAGTCGGATTAACCGTAACCTCTTTCGTGTCGGTATGTTTGCAACCTTCGGTTTTCAAAACCGTATGACACACGGTACATTCGGTGTGCCTTGCTCCGTTTGCGTCGGAAATCCAATCGCTTTCGATGTGTCCCAAAGCGGGAACAACAATCTGTTCGGTAATAATCTTTCCGCAAGCCAAACAATGCTGACCTTCTGTGAGTCCGGTTTCCGTGCATGTCGGGGAAACAGCCGAATCTTTAACAACAGTCTTATGTTCATTTGGGTTTATTGAACCATATGTAGCATTGCAACGAGTGCAAACCGCTTTTTCAACGCAGTTCGCCGAACCGCCGGTATGTCCGAGAGCGGGAATTTCTTTTGGAGCTGTTGTTATTAAACCACAATTAGTACACTTTAAACCTGATGAAGTTCCCGGTTCCGTACAAGTTGAATCAACTCTAAATATGGTTACAATATGGTGACCTTTTTCCGGTATAGATCCAGTGTATTTATCTCCGCAAACTGAGCAGGTGAATGTAATTATTCCGGTATTTGAACACGTTGGCTCGGTAGTTACTTCTGAAACATAATTATGGTCTCCAGTTCTCGAAATTTTTTTAGTTTCGGTATCATTGCAAATTGAACATTTTTTTATGATATATCCGTCTGAACCGCATGTCGGATCTTTCGAGTCATAATCATAATATGAATGTGTACAATAATAAAGTTTATCAGAAACCGTAGAATATGATGCATACTTTGTGTTAACGGCGGTTACTGTTGCCCAATATTCATCTGATTTGTTTGAAATGTATGATTTTGATGTGCTTTTTAATCCTTCTGTTTTTTTAACAAGCTTATTTGTTGATTTTCTATAGATTCTTATCACATATTCACGTGTATCATACATTCCCTTGTTTGGCGATTCGCTCCATAAAAATTTCACTTTATTGTCAGATATATTAACTTTAACGCTAACCTTATCAGGAGCGGCCGGTTTACTATAATTAAGTCCATCATTTGTTAAATTGTATATAGCAAACACCTGTGCCTCTGTATTATTACGTTGAAACAGTTGAATATTGTTTCCTGGATCACTTTTATCTCCTTGACTATCCAAATATAAATCACAATATGAAGCTTTTATATTATATCCATAACCTGTGTAATAAATAAACCAACGTTGAGCTTTTGAATCGTTACTGCCTACTGTTCCAACGTTTGTTTCATTTGTTGTTCCAAAATTGTTTGCATCCAAACATTTGTTGTTGTACTCATTAACTATTTTATAGCTGTTGTCTCCCTGCCTAATAAAATGCCATATCTGCTTAGGTGAAGTTGAATCATTACCATCAGGTGAAATACATACATTATCATTTGAAACACCTAGATGTTTCCATGTGTTATTTTTAATAATATATGCATAAAAATTATCCCCGATATTTGCCGGACTTGGTGCACTCGGTTTGGACACATTATATCTATAAACCTTCGTCCACACAGAACCATTATTACCTTTATAATAATAATTTCCTACGGAAATTTCTTTACCATTTTGGTCGCCTGTTTGCGGATATCCATAATCAGAATGAGCACCAACCAACTTGTTTGATCCGGCATAAATTTCCGTGTGTCCAGATTTCCAAAGAATATCTCCTCTTTGAAGGCTTCCTGAATTTGATAAATTTATATTTGTAATTTCGGTAAAGCCGGCATTTTTCAAGGCTGTTCCCATGTTCCGAGTATTAAACCAAGTGGGTGAAAGTGAAAATCCCGCCGATGAAAAAGCATAATAAACCAATGATGAGCAGTCATAATCCGGTCCCTGTCGTCTACTCTGAGAGTATCCGTGACTGTTATCATTTGCAATAGCAACAGCAGTCTGAACTGCTTTTTCCACTCTACTGTCAATCGCCTCCGCCTTCATTAAACTCATACCCGACAAATCAACCCCAACAATTCCGGCAAGCGGTACAGATGTAAGCATGAGAATGACCGCTAAACAGCAGGCAAGGATACGTTTAAATACGGTTTTTCTTTTCATTTTTTCCATTCCCCTTTGTTTTTCATTTTTGCATAAAGCCATAAAGCTAATTTTATCATTTTTTGAAAAGGATATCAAGCAAAATGGAACGAACGGTAATCCAAACGAATCGAACGCAAATTACGCCTGAATCAAATTCTCTTATACTCCAGATCAAGAACCAAAAGCTAAGCAAAAAACCCCTCCCTTGTCCGAAAACAAAGGAGGAAAAAATTGTTTATTCAAAACCTTTTGAATACGAAGTACCCGGATTCTTATTTCATAGCCTCTTCAACTGCAACTGCGCAGGCCACAGTCGCACCGACCATCGGGTTGTTGCCCATGCCGATAAGTCCCATCATCTCAACATGAGCCGGAACGGAGGACGAACCTGCAAACTGAGCATCGGAGTGCATTCTGCCCATGGTGTCGGTCATGCCGTATGAGGACGGGCCTGCTGCCATGTTGTCCGGATGGAGAGTACGGCCTGTGCCGCCGCCGGAAGCAACAGAGAAGTAATGAACGCCGTTTTCAACGCACCATTTCTTATAGGTTCCTGCAACGGGATGCTGGAAGCGAGTCGGGTTGGTTGAGTTTCCGGTGATTGAAACGCCGACCTTTTCAAGCTTCATGATTGCAACGCCTTCGGGAACATTGTCAGCGCCATAGCATCTTACCTTTGCTCTGTCGCCGTTTGAGTATGCCTTTTCTTCAACAACCTTGACGGTTTCGGTGTAAGGATCAAACTCGGTCTTGCAATAGGTGAAGCCGTTGATTCTTGATATAATCATTGCGGCGTCCTTGCCGAGACCGTTGAGGATAACGCGCAGCGGCTTAACTCTGACCTTGTTTGCGTTGAGGGCAATTTTGATTGCGCCCTCAGCGGCTGCAAAGCTTTCGTGACCGGCAAGGAAGCAGAAGCACTCGGTTTCCTCGGAAAGGAGCATCTTGCCGAGGTTGCCGTGGCCGAGACCAACCTTACGGTTGTCGGCAACGGAGCCGGGGATGCAGAAGGACTGGAGTCCCTCACCGATTGCAGCTGCTGCATCGGCAGCCTTTACGCAGCCCTTTTTGAGTGCGATTGCGCAGCCGACGGTGTATGCCCAGACAGCGTTTTCAAAGCAGATGGGCTGAGTGCCTCTTACAATTTTGTCAACATCAATGCCCTTTGCAAGCGTGATGTCCTTGCACTCTTCGATAGAATTAATTCCGTATTCTTTAAGGACGCCGAGGATCTTATCGGCACGTCTTTCATAGTTTTCAAATAATGCCATTATTCTCTACCTCCTTATTCCTTACGCGGGTCAATATACTTTGCAGCTTCTGCGAATCTGCCGTATGTGCCCTTTGCCTTCTCATAAGCGGTGTTGGGATCGTCACCCTTTTTGATGAAGTCAGTCATCTTGCCGAGTGAAACAAATTCATAACCGATAACCTGATCATCGCTGTCAAGAGCCATTCTTGTAACATAGCCCTCAGCCATTTCGAGGTAGCGAACGCCCTTATACCTTGTGCCGTACATTGTTCCAACCTGCGAGCGAAGACCCTTGCCGAGGTCCTCAAGGCCTGCGCCGACGGTAAGACCGTCGTCCGAGAAAGCGGACTGTGAACGGCCGTATACGATCTGGAGGAAGAGCTCACGCATTGCGGTGTTGATAGCATCGCAAACAAGGTCGGTATTGAGAGCTTCAAGGATGGTCTTTCCGGGAAGAATTTCACTTGCCATTGCGGCGGAGTGAGTCATGCCCGAGCAGCCGATGGTTTCAACAAGAGCTTCCTCGATGATACCGTTCTTGATGTTGAGCGAAAGCTTGCAGGCGCCCTGCTGCGGAGCGCACCAGCCCACACCGTGAGTAAAGCCGGAAATGTCCTTGATTTCATATGCCTTGACCCATTTGCCCTCTTCGGGAATGGGTGCGGGGCCGTGGTTCGGTCCTTTTGCGACCGTACACATTCTTTCAACTTCGTTTGAATAAGTCATGTGTTTTGTTCTCCTTTCGGAATATAGTTGCTAAAACGTTGGTTGCGCTGAACTTGCCTGTTTTATGCTATCCAATATAATAACAGAATTTTCTCTCCGTTGCAATAGACAGCATGAAAAAAATGTCGCCTCTCGCCGAATAAAAAATATATATTCTGACAAGAACGCGCTTCTTGCATATTATCTTTGACCGATAGGGCGGCGTTTATCCGTGCAAGAGAACATACTACGTGCAAGAGAACATACTATAAGTCTATATGAAATTTATCATATTACATTGACTTTTCAAAAAACGCATATTATAATTTTGTCAGATGATTATGTCAACTGATACACGGGGAGGAAACAACATGAAAAAACAGTTAAAAAAATCGTTTTCGCTGCTTGTTGCGGTAATTTTGATTTTATGCGCTTTTCCGTTTTGCGCTGTGCAGGCGGAAGCAAAAACCGAGGGTGTTTTTACTTTCACCGTCAAAAACAAGCAAGCAACCATAACCGCCTGCAAAAAATCTGTGAGCGGCAGTCTGACAATACCCTCAAAGCTCGGTGGCTATCCCGTAACAAAAATAGGTACGTCAGCCTTTTGGGGCTTGGAAAAACTGACAAAAATTAAAATTTCCGACAGCGTGGAAAGCATCGGCTACGGTGCCTTCGTTTGTTGCAGCAGCCTTAGAAGCGTGATTCTTCCGAAAAGTCTTAAAAGCATTGGCGAAATTGCATTTTGGATGTGCACCGGAATTGAAAACATAACGCTTCCAAAAGGACTTAAAACCATTGCAAGCGGCGCATTCAGCGACTGTTATAACCTCAAAATCATTGTGATACCCGACAGCGTGGAAAGCATCGGCGCAAGTGCATTCTCCCATTGCGAAAAACTCGCCTCACTAAAAATCGGAAAGGGTGTTCGCACCATTGGCGAATATGCTTTCTCAAGCTGTCTGAAGCTGAAGAGTGTAATTATTCCAAAAGGCGTTACAAAACTCGGTCAAAATGTTGTTTCAAATTGTTCCGGTCTGAATAGTATCAAAGTTGAACCCGGAAACAAGGTCTACCACAGCCGGAACAATTGCATAATCAAAACAAAAACAAAGCTTCTCGTCTCCGGCTGCAACAACAGCGTCATTCCGACTGACGCAAGCGTAACAGACATTGCAGAAAGTGCTTTCTACGGCAACATAGACCTCAAGAGAATCGTTGTACCCGACAAAGTCAAAACAATCGGGGCAAATGCGTTCTTCGGTTGCACAAAGCTTAAGAGTATCTCTTTACCGGACACTTTGGAATTCATCGGCCCTTATGCATTCAGAAAGACCGGGTTCGCCAATATCAAGTCCAACTGGGAAAAGGGAGCCTTGTATATCGGGAAATACATTGTGGAAACCAACCCGAATGAATTGAGCGAAACATATAACTTGCGAAACGATACATTGGGTATCGGTGCGTATGCTTTCCATAAGTGCGCCTATCTTGAGAATGTGACTATTCCAAGCAGTGTAAAGTTCATCGAAAAGGGTGCGTTTGAATATTCCGGACTTAAAAAAGTTACCATTCCGTTGAATGTCAAACGCATCGGTCCGATGGCATTCAACGGCTGCGATAATCTGAAACGCATGACTGTTGAACCGGGCAATAAAACCTATCGCAGTCAAGGAAACTGCATTATCAAAACAAAACAAAAGCTGTTGGTTGCCGGCTGCAAAACCAGTGTCATTCCGGCTGACGGAAGCGTCAAATCCATTGGAAATTACGCATTTTGCAGCCTCAATGGGCTGAAGACTGTATCTATTCCCGACGGTATTGAAAAAATCGGTGATTCAGCCTTTTCATGCTGCGAAAAACTGAGAAGCCTATCCATTTCTGACAGCGTTACAAGAATCGGTAATTCTGCCTTTTCAAACTGTAGAAGTTTAAGAAGCATATCCGTTCCTGACAGCGTAACAAAAATCGGCAAGTCTGCCTTTTCAAGCTGTTATAAACTCAAAAGCGTAAAGCTTGGAAACGGGATTGAAGAAATAAGCAACTGGGCTTTTGGCAGCTGCTCTGAACTTGAAAGCATTATTATTCCCAAAGGTGTAAAAGCCATCAATGGGAACGCATTTTACTTTTGCCGGTCTCTCAGGAGCATTACGATTCCGAGCAGCGTAAAAATCATCCGCTTTAATGCATTTTATGATTGCAGCTCTCTCAGGAGCGTCAAGATTCCAAGCAGCGTTGAGATAATCGAATCGTGTGCATTTTCAGGCTGCGAAAAGCTTTCAAATGTAGCCTTTTCAAACGGCTTGAAAGAAATCGGCGAATTTGCTTTCTATCATTGCACTTCACTCAAGAGTGTAACCATTCCCAAAAGCGTAAAAACCATAGGCAAAAGCGCTTTCGGTTTGTGCACCGGTGAAACTGTTTATGAAACCATAAAGACAGCCGGCTTTAAGATTAAAGGAGCAAAGGGCAGCGCGGCAGAAAAGTATGCGAAGAAAAACGGCTTTGCTTTCAGAGCTATTTAAGAACAAAACGGACAAGATTATTTCCGTTTTTAATCAACTGTTAAAATTATCGTGAATTCCCAAAGTAAATTCCACAGTAAGGAGAGAGTGGAAATTACATTGGG